>NZ_JBXAGC010000009.1:114263-147509 GCF_058793725.1 Acidovorax sp. GW835-FHT14B10 | reverse complement strand
GTGAAACGACTTTGCGCCGATGATAGTGCGGGTTCCCGTGTGAAAGTAGGTCATCGTCAGGCTCTTACAGCCCAGAACGCCCCACTCAGCCATTGAGTGGGGCGTTTCTGCTTGGGGGCGGCAAATATATTCGTGTTTCATGGAGGCGGGGGAACTGTCCGCACACGGTAATGCAACTTCAAGATATTTTGTATTCACAAGGGTTTGGTACCCGTCGTGTTTGCGCGGGCCTGGTTCAGCATGGTTGGGTGGAGACTGCACGCCTGGATCAAGGCGCCCCTTTTGGCCCTTGTAGGGATGCATCGCTGGATTTCGATACCGCTGATCTGCGTTTGCGGATTCAAGGGGTGGAGTGGCAGTACCACGCCAAAGCGTATGTGATGCTGCACAAGCCTGCAGGCACCGAATGCTCGCAGAAACCGTCAACTTACCCCAGCATCTACACCTTGCTGCCAGCGCCGCTGCGGCAGAGGCCGTGCAAGAGTGCTATCCAAGGTGTGCAGGCTGTCGGTCGTCTTGACCAAGACACGACGGGTCTGCTGTTGCTCAGTGACGATGGGCAATTCATCCATCGCATGAGTTCACCTAAAAAGCATGTTCCGAAGGTATACCGGGTAACGGCCAAGCATCCGGTGGACGAATTGCAAAGGGCAAAATTGCTGGAAGGCGTGGTGCTCGACGATGATCCCAAACCCGTGCGGGCCGCTGCGTGCACAGTAGTGGACAGCCATAGCCTTGATCTCACCCTGACGGAAGGCAAGTACCACCAGGTCAAGCGCATGCTGGCTGCTGTGGGCAATCGGGTGGAGCAATTGCATCGCTCGCGCATTGGCGCGCTGGACCTTCCCTCTGAGCTTGCGCCCGGACAGTGGAAATGGTTGTCTGATGAGGATCTGTTGAGGCTGACCTCCTTGTCTTGAACTCATGTCTGCAGGGCAACGTCAGGCGAGACCGTCATTTCGTTGGCTGCGTTTCTGCTGAGATTGCCCATTTCATGCGTGGCCAGCACGCGCATTTTTTATGCCTTGGGTTGAATGCACGGGGTTGCGCAGCGCTAAACTTCCTCGCAGCTTTGAAAGTGGGTTCCTGTGAAGATTTTTTCTTATGTGTGCGGTTGCACCACGTTGGCATGGTTCACGTTGTCTTTCGCCCATGCGGCAACGCCTGCCCCTCCCCCTGTTTTTGTTCTGAATTCGCTGGACGCCAATGTCAGCGTGATCGATCCTGTGACCTGGACTGAAACCGTGCGAATTCCCACAGGAAAGGAACCGCACCATCTGTACCTGACCCCGGACGAAAAATCGCTGATCGTTGCCAATGCCCTGGGCGACACCCTGACCTTTGTGGATCCGAGAACGGCGCAGGTGCAGCGCACGGTCCGGGGCATCGTCGATCCCTACCATCTGCGTTTCACGCCCGACATGAAGTGGCTCATCACGGTGGCCAACCGGCTCAACCATGTGGACTTTTACCGCTGGGACGGAAGCGAGCCTGTGCTGGTGAAACGCGTGGCCACGTCTCGCACACCCAGCCATATGTGGATAGACAGCCGCAGCGCCACGGTTTATGTGTCGATGCAGGACAGCGATGAGCTCGTGGCGATGGATATCGCAACGCAAACCATCAAATGGCGCACGAAAACGGGTGCCATGCCCGCAGATGTGTATGGCAGCGGCGATGATCGGCGCCTTTTTGTCGGGCTGACGGGCGGCGACAGTGTCGAGGTGTTCGATATTTCCGGGCGCGAGCCGCACAGCATCAAAAAAATCACCACTGGCAATGGCGCCCACGCGTTCCGGGCTGCGGGAGATGGTCGCCACCTCTATGTCAGCAACCGCGTGGCCAATTCCATCAGCAAGATCGACATGGGCACGCAAGAAGTGGTGGCAACCTATCCCGTGCCAGGAGGGCCCGACTGCATGGATGTATCTGCCGACGGCCGCTGGATTTATGTGAGCTCGCGCTGGGCGCGCAAGCTTTCGGTGGTGGATACCCAGGCCGGCAAGGTGGTGCGGCAAGTGGCCGTGGGGAAGTCGCCCCATGGCGTATGGACCTTGCTGCACGCACCCCGGTGACGTGATGCACGGGGCGATCATGCGGTGGTTGGGACGGGTGGTGAATGCTTCTATTTTGATGGCTTTTAGCGCTTTACCTATAAGCGCCAATGCTCAAAATGACTGCAAAAAACCGCTCTATCTCACCTTCGACACAGGCCACATGGCGGTGGCTCCACTGATTGCGGATGTGCTGCAACGCCAGCAGGTAAAGGCGACCTTTTTTGCCGCGCAGGAACCCACCAGGCAGGGTGATGGCAGTCTCGGATCGCACTGGGCGGCATGGTGGCGCGCCCGGGGGGGCGAAGGCCACGCCTTTGCTTCCCACACCTGGAACCACGTTTACTGGCGTGCCGATCTGGGCGATGCGGCCGCACCGGCCTTCCGCGTGCGACCCTCGGCCGGTCCGCGCCAGGGACAGGAGTTCACCATGGGGGCGCCAGAGTATTGCGAAGAGCTTGCCCGTGCCGCGGATCGGCTGCAGGCCCTCACGGGCCAGAAGCCACTGCCCCTGTTTCGGGCGCCGGGTGGCAAGACATCGCCCCAGCTGCTCGCCAGCGCCAAGGCGTGCGGCTACACCCATGTGGGCTGGTCGCCGGCGGGGTTTCTGGGGGATGAGTTGCCCAGCGAAAAATTCAGCAATGAAGCACTGCTGCGCAAGGCCCTGCAAGGCATACGCAGTGGAGACATCCTGATGGCGCATCTGGGCATCTGGTCACGCAAGGACGCTTGGGCCCCTGCCGTGCTGGAGCCCTTGATTGCGGGCCTGAAGGCGAAGGGTTTTTGTTTTCACACCTTGCGGGAGCACCCGGATTACGCGCCCGGGCAGGTGCGCTGACCTGGGCGCTGTCGCAGCATTCGCTCAGCACCATGCGCAGAACAACTACAGAGGGGTGAAATGATGGAGTGGTGGGCGGATGTCTTCGATGGGGTGCAGCAGGGCTTGTTCGAGTCCATGCTGCAGCCTTTGCTCTTTGCGTTCGGACTGGGCAATCTGCTGGAAAACGGGTACGAGGCCACGGGCTGGCTGCTGGTGGGCCTGCTTCAGCTCGTGGTCATCGTGGCGGTATTCGGTCCCTTGCAGCGCTGGCGTCCTGTGGAGCCCATCACCGACCGGGCGACCATTCGTACCGACATGCTCTACACCTTGCTGCACCGGTTGGGCCTGTTTCGGGTTTTTCTGTTTTTTGTGATGACCCCGTTGACGGACATGCTGTTTGGCTCGCTTCGGGTGGTCGGTCTCAGCACGCTGCAGCTCGATGGCCTGTGGCCCGGGGTGACGGACATGCCATGGGTCAGTCTGCTGCTTTATCTGGTGGTTTTCGACTTCGTGGACTACTGGCTGCACCGGGGTCAGCACCATTTCGAGTGGTGGTGGCGGTTGCACTCCCTGCACCATGCGCAGCGCCAGATGACCATGTGGAGCGACAACCGCAACCACCTGCTCGACGACGTGCTCCGAGACACGCTTCTCGTGATCGTCGCACAGGCCATCGGTGTCGCGCCGGGGCAATTCATCGCCATCGTGGCGATCACGCAGCTCAGCGAGAGTTTCCAGCACGCCAACCTGCGCATCTGGTTTGGCCGCTGGGGTGAACGGCTGTGGATCAGTCCCCGGTTTCATCGTCGGCACCACGCCATTGGTTTTGGTCACGAAACCATCCCTGTGTTGCCGCCATCCACCCCACGGGCCGACACGGCCCAAGGTCAGCTGTCGCCCGCAGTGCGCAAGGACGTGTTGGGCGGACATAACTTCGGCGTACTGCTGCCCTGGTGGGACCTGTTGTTTGGTACGGCCGATTTCGATCTCCGATACGACCCCACGGGCGTCAGGGACCAGGTGGAGCCCGGTCCGCAGGGTCGCCTGCGTGACTACGGCAGTGGTTTCTGGTCACAGCAATGGCGCGGCCTGCTGCGGCTGCTCGGAAAGGCCTGAATCCGCGTTCAGACCGCCGGATGAACCGATTTTTGGGCAGTCAAGGTATGCTTGCCAACATGGGACTCCTGGTCGATTCTTTCTGGCGCGCGGCAGTGTATTGCCTGCGCCCCCGTGTGATCCTGCTGTCGATGGTGCCATTGCTGCTGATCGGGGTTGTGGGCGGCGCCTTGGGCTATTTCTATTGGGATGGCGCGGTACGGGGCATGCGTACATTGCTGGAGTCTTCGGCGCTGCTGGCAACCCTCTGGGGCTGGCTGCATGCCTGGGGCATCGGCGACGTGACTGCGGTGATGGCGCCGCTCCTGGTGATTCTGGTCGCCACGCCGGTGCTGGTCATGATCTCTCTGCTGGCGGTCGCCCTGCTGACGACGCCCGCCCTGGTCATCCTGGTCGCACAGCGTCGGTTTCCCCATCTTGAGCGCAAGAAGGGCGGCTCTTTCTGGGCCAGTGCCATGTGGTCCATGGGCTCCACCGTGTTGGCGCTGATTGCCCTGGTGGTGTCGGTGCCGCTGTGGCTGGTGCCGCCCTTGGTGCTCGTGCTGCCGCCGCTGATCTGGGGTTGGCTGACCTACCGCGTCATGGCGTTCGATGCCTTGGCCGAGCATGCCAGCAAGGAAGAGCGGCGGGAGATTCTGCGCAGCCACCGAGCCCGCCTGCTGGGAATAGGTGTGTTGACCGGCTATCTGGGCGCAGCGCCCAGCCTCGTATGGGCGTCGGGAGTGGTTTTTGCTGCTGCATTTTTCATACTGGTGCCGCTGGCAATCTGGATCTACACACTCGTTTTTGCCTTCTCGTCCCTGTGGTTTGCCCACTATTGCCTTGCCGCTTTGGAGCACCTGCGATCTGAGGGCAGTGCGCCATCGCCTCCGGCGGCGTCTGGCGACGATCGGGCTGCACTGGCCATTGCCGCCACGCCGGATGCACCCCCCGACACCTTCATTTCGGAGCACAAATTGCCATGAGTTCGCATATCGGTCTGATCATCGTGGGTGACGAAATTCTTTCCGGCAAGCGTGCCGACAAGCACATGCCCAAGGTGATCGAGTTGCTGTCTGCGCGCGGGCTGGCCTTGTCCTATGCCGACTATGTGGGCGACAGCCCCGAGCGCATCACCAGCACCTTGCGGCGTGCGTTCTCCACGGCCGATATCGTTTTCTCGTGCGGCGGCATCGGTGCCACGCCCGATGACCACACGCGCCAGTGCGCGGCGCGGGCGCTGGGTGTTGGGCTGGTGCTGCACCCGCAGGCCGAGGTCCTGATCCGGGAGCGCATGCAAGACACCGCACGCGAGCAGGGCGTGCCCTACGAGGCAGACCAGCCAGACAACGTGCAGCGCCTCAACATGGGCGTGTTCCCGGAGGGCGCGCGCATCGTGCCCAACCCCTACAACAAGATTCCAGGATTCAGCTGCCATGGACCCGGCGGTGGGGCCGTGCATTTTGTGCCAGGCTTTCCGGTGATGGCGTGGCCCATGATCGAATGGGTGCTGGACCACGAATACCCGCATCTTTTCCATCGGTCCCCCCAGACCGAGCGGTCCGTCATTGTCTTTGGCGCCATGGAAGCGGCGTTGACGCCGCTGATGGAGCGCATCGAGCAGGGGCACCCCGGAATCCGGGTCTTCAGCCTGCCCAGCGTCGATCATCCACAATATGGGCGCCACATAGAATTGGGCGTGAAGGGGCCTGCCACAGCGGTTCCCGCCGCTTGGGTGGACTTGCAAGCAGAATTGCACAATGTTGGTGCAAATTTCGGCCCCGAATTGGTGCGAAATTTGCGTTGAGCGTATTGCGAATGCTGATGTGCACATTTTTGGTGATGCTGCGTGCCGAGGATTCTTTGGTTTTACCCTGAATGCTCCGTCCGAGTGCAGGCATCGCATTGGCCTGGCACGCAAACTGCTTTTCGTTTGGCAGATTTTTTAACAAGCGCTTTACCCAGGAGAACCTGATGGCCAAGACCGTTGCAGACGTGATGAAGCTGGTGAAGGAAAACGAAGTCAAATTCGTGGATTTCCGCTTTACCGATACCCGTGGCAAGCAGCACCACACCACGGTGCCCGTCTCGCATTTTGACGAAGACAAGTTCGTTTCGGGCCATGCCTTTGATGGCTCTTCGATTGCCGGATGGAAGGGCATCGAAGCCTCCGACATGCAGCTGATTCCTGACCCGAATTCGGCCAACATCGATCCGTTTTTCGAAGAAACGACGCTGATTCTGACCTGCGACGTGATCGAGCCCAGCGATGGCAAGTCGTATGACCGCGACCCCCGTTCGGTTGCCAAGCGCGCCGAAGCCTATCTCAAGGCCTCTGGCCTGGGCGATACCGCATTCTTTGGTCCCGAACCCGAATTCTTCATTTTCGATGGCGTGCGTTGGAGCACCGAACCCAACCATACCTTCTACGAAATCGAAGAGTACGAAGCACCCTGGAACACCGGCTCCAAGCTCGAAGGCGGCAACCGCGGCCACCGTCCCACCCTCAAGGGCGGTTACTTCCCTGTGCCTCCCGTCGACAGCACGCAGGACATGCGTGCCGAGATGTCGCTGATTCTCGAATCCCTGGGCATTCCTGTCGAAGTGTTTCACCACGAAGTGGCGGGTGCCGGCCAGAACGAAATCGGCACGCGTTTCAGCACCCTGGTCGAGCGCGCTGACTGGACCATGCTGCAAAAGTATGTGATCCACAACGTGGCCAACGCCTATGGCAAGACCGCCACCTTCATGCCCAAGCCCTACCATGGTGACAACGGCTCCGGCATGCACGTGCACCAGTCGGTCTGGAAGGATGGCAAGAACCTGTTTGCGGGCGACGGCTACGCCGGTCTGTCGGACTTCGCGCTGTACTACATCGGTGGCATCATCAAGCACGCCCGTGCGCTGAACGCCATCACCAACCCCGGCACCAACAGCTACAAGCGCCTGGTGCCGCACTTCGAAGCGCCGGTGAAGCTGGCCTACTCGGCCAAGAACCGTTCCGCCTCGATCCGCATTCCTTACGTGGCCAACCCCAAGGGCCGCCGCGTGGAAGCCCGCTTCCCCGATCCACTGATGAACCCCTACCTGGGCTTTGCTGCCCTGCTGATGGCGGGTCTGGACGGCGTGGAAAACAAGATCCATCCCGGCGAAGCTGCCACCAAGGATCTGTACCATCTGCCTCCCGAAGAGGACAAGCTGGTGCCCACCGTGTGCCACAGCCTCGACCAGGCGCTGGAGGCGCTGGACAAGGATCGCGGCTTCCTGACCAAGGGTGGCGTGTTTTCTGACAGCATGATCGACGCCTACATTGACCTGAAGATGGGCGAAGTCACGCGTTTTCGCATGGCAGTTCATCCGGTCGAGTACGACATGTACTACTCGCTGTAATCGCCTGCCCGCAGGCCATTGCATCCCAAGGCGGCGCGAGCCGCCTTTTTTCTTGGGGCGGGCATGCAAGAGGGCATGAGCGGGAGCCCTGCTTTCATCGGTGGCATCTTTCCACAATAGCCCGTGGGTCAGCGGGTGGTGAATTGGCGATGTATTGTGATTAGGGGATACTCAACAGCACACCCCTGCATTGCATGTGCGAGAGACCTCATGAATAAATCGCTCACTATCCTCCTGGCTTTTGCCGCCATGGCGCCCGCGGCCTGGGCTCAAGACCGCATCTACCGTTGCGGCAATGAATACACCAACAACGCCGCCCAGGCCAAGGAGCGCGGCTGCAAGCTGGTCGAGGGTGGCAATGTGACGGTGGTGCAGGGCAGCCGCCCCAAGGCGCCGGGCGCTGCCGCGCCGGCCACCACCACGGCCTCGCCGGCCGGAGCACCACGCGTGGACAACAACGATCAGCGCGCCCGCGATGCCGATGCCCGTGCCATTCTGGAGTCCGAGCTGCGCAAGGCCGAGGCACGCCACGCCGAGTTGCTAAAGGAATACAACGACGGCGCACCGGTGCGCAATGCGCTGGAGCTGCGCAATCCCCAGATTTACATGGAGCGCACGGCCGAACTCAAGGCGAGTGTTGCGCGCAGCGAGAGCGATCTGGCCGGAATTCGGCGCGAACTGGCCCGCCTCGCCCCCGCCCCCAGTGCCAAGTAAGCAGGGTGGAGCGCTCGGTGCGTGATTCACTGGTGGCAGAAACGGAGCGCTTTCACTCGCTGGACCTGATGTCCACCCTGGTGGCGGTGCTGCGGCTGGACGGCGCCGTGCAGTTTGCCAATGCGGCTCTGGAAAACACGCTGGGCCTGTCGCGGCGCACGCTGGAAGGCGTGGATTTTTCGACCTTTTTTACCGACCCCACCCTGCTGCAGATGGCATTGTCCGGTGCGCGCGGCAAGGATTTTGCCGCGCTGCGTTACGAGGCCAACTTGAAGCGCCTGCACCAGGACCCTGTGCCCGTGCATGTCAATGTGGCCGATGCCGAACAGGCGGGTGAAATCCTGGTGGAGCTGTGGCCGCTGGAGCAACACGCCCGCCAGGACCGTGAAGAGCGATTGCTGGACCAGGCCCAGGCCAACAAGGAACTGATCCGCAATCTGGCCCACGAGATCAAGAATCCCCTGGGGGGCATTCGGGGCGCCGCGCAATTGCTGGAGATGGAGCTCGAAAGCCGCGAGCTCCACGAATACACCCAGGTCATCATCCATGAGGCCGATCGCCTGCAAAGCCTGGTGGACCGGCTGCTGGCGCCACACCGGCACCCGCATCTGGTGGGTGACGTGAACATCCACGAGGTGTGCGAGCGCGTGCGTTCGCTGGTGCTGGTGGAGCATCCGCAGGGCCTCAAGGTGCTGCGCGATTACGATACCTCGATCCCCGAGTTCCGCGGCGACCGTGCCCAGCTCATCCAGGCCTTGCTGAACATCGTGCAGAACGCCGCGCAGGCACTGGCAGAACGCATGGCGGCGGGCGATGCCGTGATCACGCTGCGCACCCGCGTGGCCCGCCAGGTCACGTTTGGCCGCCAGCGCTATCGGCTGGCACTGGAATTGCATGTCATCGACAACGGACCGGGCGTACCCGATGCCATCAAAGAGCGGATTTTTTACCCGCTGGTGTCGGGGCGGGACGGGGGATCAGGGCTGGGGCTCACGCTGGCGCAAACCTTCGTGCAGCGCCACCACGGGTTGATCGAATGCGACAGCGTGCCGGGTCGCACCGACTTCCGCATCCTGATTCCCTTGCCCTGAGGTCTCCTGACACGCAACCACAGGGAAGGGATAAAAACACATGAAGCCGATCTGGATAGCAGATGACGACCCCTCGATCCGCTTCGTCCTGGAAAAGGCGCTGGCCCGGGAGAACCTGCCCACGCGCAGTTTCACGCACCCCCGCGAAGTGCTCGATGCCCTGGCAGACGTCACCGTCGGTGACTCCGCACGCCAGGGCCCCCAGGTCCTGGTGAGCGACATCCGCATGCCCGGGGGTTCGGGCCTGCAGCTGCTCGAAAAAGTGCGCGAACTGCAGCCCGGCCTGCCCGTCATCATCATGACGGCGTACTCCGACCTGGACAGCGCCGTGTCGGCCTTCCAGCGTGGAGCGTTCGAATACCTGCCCAAGCCGTTCGACCTGCCCAAGGCGGTAGAGCTGATCCGCCGCGCGGTCGAAGAGAGCCAGCGCGAGGAAGTGACGGAAGAGCGCCAGGCCGAAACGCCCGAGATGCTGGGCCAGGCGCCCGCGATGCAGGATGTGTTCCGCGCCATCGGCCGGCTCAGCCAGAGCCAGGTCACGGTGCTGATCACGGGCGAATCCGGCTCGGGCAAGGAGCTGGTGGCGCGTGCGCTGCACAAGCACTCGCCGGTCGCAGACGGCCCCTTTGTCGCCATCAACACGGCCGCCATCCCCAAGGATCTGCTCGAATCCGAACTCTTCGGCCACGAACGCGGCGCCTTCACCGGCGCACAGACGCAGCGGCGCGGCCGCTTCGAGCAGGCCGAGGGCGGCACGCTGTTCCTCGACGAAATCGGCGACATGCCGTTTGATCTGCAGACGCGCCTGCTGCGCGTGCTGTCGGATGGCCAGTTCTACCGCGTGGGTGGCCATGCGGCCGTGAAGGCCCATGTGCGCGTGATCGCCGCCACCCACCAGAACCTGGAGCAGCGCGTCAAGGAAGGCGGCTTCCGCGAAGACCTTTTCCACCGCCTCAACGTGATTCGCCTGCGCCTGCCCGCGCTGCGCGAGCGGCACGAAGACGTGCCCATGCTCACGCGCCACTTCCTGCAGCAAAGCGCGCGCCAGCTGGGCGTGGAGCCCAAGCGCATTGCCGACTCGGCGCTGGCGCGGCTGGAGCAGTTTGCGTTTCCGGGCAATGTGCGGCAACTGGAGAACATCTGCCATTGGCTCACGGTGATGGCCCCTGCCCAGGTGATCTCGCTGCAGGACCTGCCGCCCGAGGTGCTGGAGGTCCCCGTGCACCAGCCGCCCGTGCGTGCAACGGTGGGCGCTGAACCCGCTGCGGCCACGGTGACATCGATGCCGGTAGCGCCGCTGGCCCCTGTGGCACCCGTGGTGCAGGCTCCGCAGCCTCCGTCCGAAATGGTGGGAGGGATGCACCCCACCGCGGCAGTGCCTGCAGCCGTGCCGTCCTGGTCGGCCGACGCCACTGCCACCGCCCACAGCTGGGAGCAAGCGCTGGAAGCCGAGGCGCAAAAGTTGCTCGCAGGGGGCCAGCCGGAGGTGTGGGATGCATTGACGCGGCGTTTCGAGTCGTGCCTGATCCGCACCGCCCTCCTGGCCACCCATGGCCGTCGCATGGAGGCCGCGCAGCGCCTGGGCATTGGGCGCAACACCATCACCCGCAAGATCCAGGAGCTGGGGTTGGATGCCCCCGATGAAGCATGAAAATGGCCGCCAACGCTTTATGAGATTGCGCTGGCCACAATTTAATTGACAGCTCATCTGGTGCCGGTGGGCGGCGCGGCTTTTGCCGAAAGATCGGCCCTGATGCGCCAAGGCCCCATGCCGGGGGCTGGTCGATGTCCTACACGCAGGTCCTCCATGGGCTGACCTGCGGCTCCGGTGGTCGCTTCAACAATGAAGTCACTGTCAACCAACCGGAGATTTCTTATGTCGGATTTCAACGATGCCAACCGTGATCCTTTGACCGATGAGCCCGGTGCCCACCCCATCGGAACCGGTGTAGGGGCTGCCATGGGTGGCACCGCAGCAGGCGCTGCCGCAGGTGCATTCGGGGGCCCCGTCGGGGCTGCCATTGGGGGTGTGGTGGGTGCGGTGGCGGGCGGCTTGGCAGGCAAAGCCGCTGCCGAAACCGTGAACCCCTCGGCCGAAGACGCCTACTGGCGCGCGGCCTATGACCGCGAGCCCTATTATGTGGGCGGGCGCACATATGACCAATACCGGCCCGCGTACGAACTGGGCTGGTCGTCGGTAGGGCGGTACGACGGTGACTTTGACGTCATCGAACCGCGCCTGGCGGATGACTGGCGCGCCCGCCACGCCGCCGATGGCCTGGCGTGGACCGATGTGCGTCCCGCCACGCGTGCCGCTTGGGAGCGGGCCTCGGCCAACCGCCAGGCCCACGGTGACCTCTCCCTGGATGTGATGGACAACGAAGACACGGTCGATGTGCTCAATGACCTGCTGGAATCGGCGCGCGATGGCGAATATGGCTTTCATGCCTGTGCGGAGCATGCCGAGTCGGACGCGCTTAAAAGTATCTTTGAGCGCCACTCGCGCGAATGCGCCGCGGCCGCCATGGAACTGGAGCATGAGATCCTGCGCCTCAACGGCGAGCCGGCTTTGGGTGGCACGGTGGCCGGAGCGTTGCATCGCGGCTGGGTGTTGGTCAAAGCGGCGCTGTCCTCACGGGATGACAAGGCGGTGCTCGAAGAGTGCGAGCATGGCGAAGATGCCGCCGTGGCCCGCTATCGCAAGGCGTTGAAGGTCACGTTGCCCGTTGATGTCCACGCACTGGTGGAGCGCCAGGCACAGGGGGCGCAGCGCAACCATGACGAGGTGCGCACGCTGCGCGACAGCTTTTCGCCACAGCGCTGATCCCGCCATCTGCCGTTGAATGGGTCCAGCAAAAAGGCTGCAAGGTTTTCACCTGGCCGCCTTTTCATTGTTGCCCCGGTCCTAACCGGGGTGTGGCCCGCCTCGCACGGCATCGGGCTTGGCAGATCGCTCAGGCCACCGTGACGACCACCGGCGCGTGGTCGCTGGGCTGCGGGTTCTTGCGCGGGGCACGGTCCACCACGCAGGCAGTCACATTGGAGCGCAGGGCTTCGCTCACAAGAATATGGTCGATGCGCAGGCCCCGGTTCTTCTGAAAGCCCAGCATGCGGTAATCCCACCATGAGTAGCTTTTTTCGGGCTGCTCGAACAGGCGAAATGCGTCGGTCAGGCCCAGGGCCAGCAAGGCCTGGAAGTGGTTGCGCTCTTCGGTGGTGTGGTGAATGGTCTCGCGCAGGCCCACGGGGTCGTAGGAGTCGCGGTCTTCCGGCGCCACGTTGAAGTCACCCGCCAGCACCAGGCGGGGGTGGGCCGCCATCTCGGCGCGCACCATGTCCTGCAGGGCCTGCAGCCAGCGCATCTTGTAGGCAAATTTTTCCGAACCTGGCTCCTGGCCGTTGACGAAGTAGCCGTTGAGCAGGCGCAGGGGGCCCGTGGGCGTGTCCAGCGTGGCCGCGATGACGCGGGCCTGCTCATCCCCGAACCCCGGGATGTTGCGCACCACATCGCGCAGCGGGTGGCGGCTCAGGATCGCGACGCCGTTGTAAGTCTTCTGGCCAAAGGCCACGGCCTCGTAGCCGGCCTCTTTCAGCGCGTCGTGCGGAAACTTGTCGTCGGTGAGCTTGAGCTCTTGCAGGCACAGCGCATCGACCGGATGGGCGGCCAGCCAGGCCAGCACCTGGGGCAGGCGCACGCTGAGGGAGTTGATGTTCCAGGTGGCGATCTGCATCGTTGATTCTCTATGGGAAGCAGTGAAGGTGCGCCATTGTCGTCTGGCCGCACTCAGCCCGGGCAATGCCGTGCCAGCTGGGAATGGCTGCGGATTTCTCCGGCTGCCCGCACCCCGCGCGGCGGCACCCACGGCAGCTGCAAGGAAGCGGGGCTGGCCGTGGGCGGCACGGCCACGGCGATCTTCAAGGCGTCCAGCGCGATTGTGGGCGCTCCGGCGCAGGCGTTCAGCGTCGCTCGTAGCGCACAAAGGCGAACGGCAGGCCGCTGGCGCTGGTGTGTTCTTCGCGCGTGGTTTCCAGCCATTCGGGGCCGAGTTCGGGGGCGTAGGCGTCGCCGTCGAAGCGCTGCGCGATTGCGGTCACTTCCACGCGGTGGGCCAGGGGCAGGGCCTGGGCGTAGATCTGCGCGCCGCCGATCACCCACACGGTGGCGGGGTTGGATTGCTCTGCTATTTGTAGCGCCTCGTGCAGTTTGGACGCGCGCTGAACGCCGATTTCACTCCAATCCGGCTGGCGCGTGATGACGATGTTGCTGCGCCCGGGCAGCGGGCGAAAGCGCGGCGGGAGCGAGTCCCAGGTCTTGCGCCCCATGATGACGGGGCTGCCCTGTGTGAGCTGCTTGAAATGCGCCAGGTCTTCGGGCAGGTGCCAGGGCATGGTGCCGTCCTTGCCAATGACACCGTTGGCGGCGCGGGCATAGATGAGGGCGATTTCCATCACACCGCCACCGGTGCCTTGATGGCGGGGTGGGACTGGTAGTCCAGCACTTCAAAGTCTTCGAACTGGTAGTCGAAGATGCTGTCGGGCCGGCGTTGGATGCGCAGCGTGGGGTAGGGGTAGGGCGCGCGCGCCAGTTGCGTCTGCACCTGCTCGGTGTGGTTGCTGTAGATGTGGCAGTCGCCACCGGTCCAGATGAAGTCGCCCACCTCCAGATCGCACTGCTGCGCCACCATGTGCGTGAGCAGGGCGTATGACGCAATGTTGAAAGGCACGCCCAGGAAGATGTCGGCGCTGCGCTGGTAGAGCTGGCAGCTCAAGGTGCCTTTGCCGCCGGGCGTGGTGGCCGGCGCCACGTAGAACTGGAAGAAGGCATGGCAGGGCATGAGGGCCATCTTGGAAAGCTCGGCCACGTTCCAGCTGCTCACGATGATGCGGCGCGAATCGGGGTTGGTCCTGAGGGTGTCGATCACCTGGCTGATCTGGTCGATGTGGCCGCCATCGGGGGTGGGCCAGCTGCGCCACTGCACGCCATACACCGGGCCGAGGTCGCCATCGGCGCGCGCCCATTCATCCCAGATCGTGACACCGCGCTCTTTGAGCCACAGGTTGCTGCTGGAGCCGGTGAGAAACCACAGCAGTTCCACGATGATGGATTTGAGGTGCACCTTCTTGGTGGTGACCAGCGGAAAACCCTCGCGCAGGTCAAAGCGCATCTGGTGGCCAAACACGCTCTTGGTGCCCGTGCCCGTGCGGTCGCCTTTGTCCACGCCGTGCGTGAACACATGGCGCATGAAATCTTCGTATTGCGAGCGGATGGGGCGCAGGTGAGGGGTAGAAGTCATGGGGTAAAAAACTGGCGTTTGACAAGCGGCGGCCCGCAGTGGCGCCGAGCCCGGTAGTGTGCCACCGATGGCCGGGCGGCCCCTGGACCTAGGCGCCAAACCCTGTGGTGGCCACCTCTGTGCCATCTTCGAACAGCAGCGTGCGCTCGGGCCAGCGCAGGGCGGCCAGCCGGTATTGCGGGTCGTGGGGCGTGCCGGCCTGGCGGGCCCGCCAGCGCCCGCCCACCGAGTAGTCCACACAAAACACGTTGCGGCGCTGGCCATGCCAGGCAAAGGGCGGGATGTGGCCGAACAGGCCGGCTTCTTCGGGGGTCAAGCTGCCCAGGGTGTCGGGCGCGGCCACGACGGGGCGCCGCCAGTAGTGGCCCACCACCACGGGGGGGGCGTCGGTATAGCTGTCCCACCAGGCCATGCGCTCGACAAAGCGCCATTTGCCGCCGGCAACAAAGGGGTCGGTGCCCTGGCGCTCGACCCCCGAGGTCAGCACCTTCAGGGGGTTGAGCATGGCCTTGAGCAGCTCGTTGTCGGCATGGGCCTGCAGAAAGGGCGGCTTGTGCTGCGGGTCTTCCAGGTCGTGCGGCCATTGCTGGCGTTCGGCCGCCATGCGCCGGGCCAGGGTGCCGTCCTGGGCCTGGCGGCGCACCTCGGCTTCCCAGTGGTCGTATTCGCTGCGGACGCTGCCGGGCGGCAGCTGGCGTGCGGCGGCGATCTGGCCGGGCAGCCACGCGGCGTGCACGATGCGCAGGTCTGGTCGCTCCAGCGCCACCGGCAGGGTGCTTAAAAAGGCGACGATGGCCGCGCGTTCGGCTGCGGTGGGGCGCGCAAAGGGCGCGTATTTGGCGTGGTCGGAGGCCAGGCGCGCATCGAAGTACCAGCCGGCGCCGTCCTTGGCGTCGTTGCGCAGCAGGTTGATCTCGTGGTTGCCGATCACGGCCACGGCACGGCCATTGTCCACCAGCTGTGCCACACGCATCAGCACGGCGGGGCTGTCGGGGCCCCGGTCGCAGAAGTCACCCACGAAGACCAGCGTGCGGCCGCCCGGGTGCCGGCCTTCGGTGTCGTAGCCCAGGTGGGACAACAACGGTTCCAGCGCATCGATTTCGCCGTGGATGTCGCCGACGATGTCCAGCGGTCCCGAGGGCAGGGCCTGGATGAGACTCATGCGGCGCCCAGTACACGCCCCGGGTTCATGATGCCCTGCGGATCCAGTGCCGCCTTGATGGCGCGCATCATCGCCAGCGCCGTGGGCGACTGGTATTTCTCCAGCTTCTCCACCTTGAGCGCGCCAATGCCGTGTTCGGCGGAGAACGAGCCGCCGAACTGGGCCACGGCCTCGTAGACGAGGTGGTTCACCCGGTCTTCCTGCTCGCGCAGGAAGGCCTTGGCGTCGCCGCCCTCGGGGGCCTGCACGTTGTAGTGCAGATTGCCGTCACCGAGGTGGCCGAAGTTGACCAGGCGCACGCCCGGGATCTCGCGCACCATCAGTGCGTCGGCGTATTCGACAAATGCCGGAATGCGCGAAATGGGCACCGAAATGTCGTGCTTGATGTTCAGCCCCTCTTCGGCCTGCGCCAGTGGAATGCTCTCGCGGATATGCCACAGGTTGTGCGCCTGCGTGAGGTTTTCGGCCACCACGGCGTCGGTCACGCAGCCGGCCTCGAAGGCGGTCTCCAGCAGCGCCTCGAAGCGCGCGCGGGCGTGGTCCTCGGATTCGCTGTCCGAGTTTTCCAGCAGCACGCCGTAGGGTACGTCTTCCTGTCCGATGAAGGGCACGCGCAGCTGCGGCATGTGCTTGTGTACGAGCGACAAGGCAAAGCGCCCCATCACCTCAAAGCCCGTGAGCCCCGCACCGAGGTGCTGGTGCGCCAGGCCCAGCAGCGCCACGGCATGTTCCATCGAGGGCACGGCGGCCCAGGCGGTGAGCTGCGCAGCGGGCTTGGGATACAGCTTGAGCGTGGCGGCCGTGATGACGCCCAGCGTGCCTTCGCTGCCGACAAACAGGTTGCGCAGGTCGTAGCCCGTGTTGTCCTTGCGCAGGCCCTTGAGGCCGTTCCACACCTCGCCCTGGGGGGTGACCACTTCCAGGCCCAGGCACAGGTCGCGGGCATTGCCGTAGCGCACCACCTGCGTGCCGCCGGCATTGGTACCCAGGTTGCCGCCAATGGTGCAACTGCCCTCGGCCGCCAGCGACAGGGGGAACAGCAGCCCCGCCTTGTCGGCCGCGTCCTGCACGTTCTGCAGGATGCAGCCGGCCTCCACCGTCAGGGTGAGGTTGTCCTTGTCGAGGTCGCGCACGGCGTTCATGCGCGTGAGGCTCAGCACCACCTGGGTGCCCGATAGATCAGGCGTCGCGCCCACGGCCAGGCCGGTGTTGCCGCCCTGCGGCACGATGGCGGTGCCCGCGGCGGCGCAGGCGCGCACCACCGCCGCCACCTCGTCGGTGGTGCCCGGGCGTACCACGGCCAGCGCCTTGCCACGCACGCGGCGGCGCCAGTCTTGTTCCCAGGCGCTGAGGTCGCCGTCGGTCAGAACATGGGCGGCACCCACAATGCGCCGCAAGGTGTCGAGCAGGGTGGACATGGGGATGGCTCTTTCAATGGAACAGTGAAGGGTGCGGAGAGGGAGATCTCAGGGCGCGCTGGTTGCAGGGTCGGCATTGGCCTGCGCCCGGGCATTGCGCTGGCGCAGCCGTATATGCAGCGTGCAGGCCGTGAACAGCACCACGCACAGCACGATCTCGCCCATCGCCAGCCAGGAGCCGGGGCGGGCGTCGCCCCAGGCGCGCACCACGCCTTCGATGAAATAAAGCCAGATCACCAGGCTGACCCAGCGGTAGGTGTACATGCGGTTCTTAAGGATGCCAGCCAGCGGAATGCACAGCGGCAGTGCCTTGAGCGCCAGCCAAGAGCCGCCGGGGCGCAGCGGGGCCAGTACCAGCTCCCAGGCCAGGCACAGGGCGATCAGCGCCAGCAGGCTGCCCGCGGCGAGCCAGCGGGTGGCGGCAACGGCGTTGTCAGGAGAGGGGCGGGATGAATTCATGGAATAGGTGGTCGGGAGGGGGTGGCGCGGATTGCGCTCAAGCCAGGCGGTTGGGGCCACAATGTGCGCTCGATCTCAGCACCAATCGGCAGCGTCCATGCAGCGTTTTTTCATCCACCTGGCGGCCCCAGGATCATATCGGCCATGTCCTTGACCCCACAGACCGTGGTCCAGCGGCTGCAGGCGCTGCTGGCCGAGCTGTCGCACTTTCCCTGGAAAACCACCGCCCAGACGCTGCGCGAGCGCTTTCGTGAAGACCGCCTGGGCCTGACCGCCAGCAGCCTTACGTTCACCACCGTGCTGGCCCTGGTGCCATTTGTGACGGTGGCGCTGGCCGTGTTCACGGCGTTTCCCATCTTCGGCAAGCTGCAGGAGGTGCTGCAGCGCTGGCTGGTGGACAGCCTCGTGCCCGACAGCATCTCGCGCCAGGTACTGGGCTACCTCACGCAGTTCGCGGCCCAGGCCAGTCGGCTGGGGGTGGCGGGCTTCAGCATCTTGCTGGTGACGGCGCTGGCGCTGATCCTGACCATCGACCGCACCCTCAACAACATCTGGCGCGTGCGGCGCCTGCGGCCGCTGGGCCAGCGGGTGCTGATCTACTGGGCCGCGATCACGCTGGGGCCCGTGGTGCTGGGCGCCAGCCTGGCGCTCACCTCGTATGTGATGTCGGCCTCGGGCGGGCTGGTGCGGGCCGTGCCCGACGGCGTGCGCCTGCTGTTCGATTCCATCGAATTCTTCGTGCTGGCAGCCGGCATGGCGGCGCTGTACCACTATGTTCCCAACACGCCCGTGAAGTGGCGCCACGCCTGGGCCGGCGGCCTGTTCGTGGCCGTGTGCATCGAGCTGGCCAAGAAGGTACTGGCCATCTACCTGGGCAAGGTTCCGACCTATTCGGTGGTGTACGGCACCTTTGCCACGCTGCCCATCTTGCTGGTCTGGATCTACGTGGCGTGGGTCATCGTGCTGCTGGGGGCGGTGGTGGTGGCCTACCTGCCCAGCCTGCTGGCCGGTGTGGCGCGGCGCGGCAAGGTGCCGGGCTGGACCTTTCAGCTGGCGGTGGAGGTGCTGCAGGAGCTGCAGCGCGCGCGCCGCCACATCGGCAAAGGCCTGCGTGCCAGCCAGTTGGCGCAACTGCTGCGCGTGGATGTGCTGCAGCTGGCGCCGGTGCTCGATGCCGTGACAGCGCTCGATTGGGTGGGGCGCACCAGCGACCCGGCGCAGAGCGCCGCCGAAGACGCCGAGCCGCGCTATGTGCTGCTGGCCGATCCCGACAGAACGCTGCTGGAGCCCCTGCTGCAGCGCCTGCTGCTCGACCGCACCGACCGCCTGGAGCCACTGTGGGGCAGCGCCGGGTTGGCGCAGTTGCATCTGTCGGATGTGCTTCCAAAAGAATAGCTGCTAGCGCTGATGGAAAAGCGCCGGATCGTGACTGAACCGCGTATTCAACTGCGAAGTGCGCAGCTGTCCGGTCAAGGTGTTCTGCGTCGTTGCGCTGGCCTGGCCGGCCCATCGTGGCACTGCCGGGTGCATCCAGCTGCCGTTTCATGGGTTTCTGCGGGCCTTGCTGGCGGCGCCTGAACAATGGGTTCTGGCTCGCAGGCTGCATTTTGGAAAAATGACCCATGAACCTGTTGAGCAGGAGCTGGTAAATCAAGTAAGTCTTTATTCCAGAGGGCGGATTGCCTTGCAAGGGCTGCGGCGTAGTGCTAAACCCCATCAGCGGTAAATTTCTCACGCAACTGATCAGGAGCGACCGGTCGGTCTTTCTCCATCCTTTGTGCAAGGGGCGAATTCAGCCGCAGCGAAGGAGAAAGTCATGAAAAATTTGCAAACCCAGCAGGTGCGGGCGCTGAAAGAGGGGCTTCAGGGTCCGGTGATTCTTCCGGATGACTATGCCTACGAAGCCGCGCGCAAGGTCTGGAACGCGATGATCGACAAACACCCTGCAGCCATCGTTTGCTGCACGACCACCGCGGATGTGGTGCATGCGGTGAATTTTGCGCGCGACCAGGGCTTGCCGCTGGCCGTGCGCGGCGGTGGTCACAACATTGCTGGTAGCGCGCTGTGCAACGACGGCATCGTCATCGATCTGTCGGAGATGCGGGCGGCGCAGGTGGATGCCGACGCGCGCCGCATCACCATCGAAGGCGGTGCCACACTGGCGGATTTTGATGCCGCCACCCAGGCCCACGGCCTGGCGACGCCGCTGGGCATCAACTCCACCACCGGCGTCGCCGGCCTCACGCTGGGCGGCGGCTTTGGCTGGCTCAGCCGCAAATACGGCATGACCATCGACAACCTGGAATCGGCCGAAGTGGTGACGGCGGCGGGCGAGGTGCTGCACGCCAGCGCCACCGAGCATCCAGACCTGTTCTGGGCGCTGCGCGGCGGCAGCGGCAATTTTGGTGTGGTGACGCGCTTCGAGTTCCGCTTGCATCCCGTCGGCCCGGATCTGTTGGCTGGGCTGATCGTGTTTCCGATTGCCGAGGCAAAACGGGTGCTGCAGCAGTACCGCGAATTCATGGACAAGGCGCCTGACGAACTGTCGGTCTGGGTCGTTCTGCGCAAGGCGCCACCGCTGCCGTTCCTGCCCGAAAGCGTCCATGGCAAAGAGGTGGTCGTGCTGGCGCTGCTCTACAACGGCGACCCGGCGCAGGGAAAAGCGCTGGTCGAGCCGCTGTACCGCTTTGGCACACCGGCTGGCTCCCATGTCGACGTGATGCCCTACGTGGCCTGGCAAAAAGCCTTTGATCCGCTGCTCACGCCCGGTGCACGCAACTACTGGAAGTCACACAATTTTTCGGAACTCAAGGACGGACTGTTCGATGCTGTCATCGACTACATCGCCAGGTTGCCGTCCTCCCAGTGCGAGATATTTTTCGGTGCCATTGGCGGCGCCACCACCGAGCCTGCGCCCGATGCCGCCGCCTATGCCCACCGGGATGCCCGCTTCGTCATGAATGTTCACGGCCGCTGGGACGACTCGGCCGATGACGCGCGCGGCATGGGCTGGGCGCGCGACTTCTTCAAGGCCTCGGCGCCCTATGCCAGCGGCGGTGTCTATGTCAATTTTCTGACCGACGATGAGAGCGACCGGGTGAAGGCGGCCTATGGCCAGAACTACGAGCGGCTGGCGCAGATCAAGCGCCAGTACGACCCCGCCAACCTGTTCAGCACCAACCAGAATATCCGACCCGCCTGAACGCGATCCTCGCTGGGGCAGGTTGGCCAAAGAGCTGTTTTGGAATCCAACAGGCGGCATGCTCATGCGTTCAAAAAATCCCGGATGGCCGCCAGCGTGCCTTCGGGGGCTTCGGTCATCTGGTTGTGCCCCACTGGCAGGCTGACCATCTGCACAGTCTTGCCTGCGTTGCGGGCCATGGCGATCAGGCCCTGCGCGGCCTTGGGGGCGGTCATCTGGTCTTGCGCACCCAGCGCAAACAGCACCGGGCATTGCACCTGCGCCATGGCCTGCTCGCCGTGGGCATAGCTGTCGCAGGCCACGAAGCCCCGGTGGAACAGGTTGACCTCGCGGTTGCTGCGCAGCACCTTGCGGCCCAGCGCCATGCCGGCGCCAAACACCCAGAAGCCCGCACCCGATGGCGGTGCCAGCGTGCTGCGCGAAAACACGTTGACCCTGCGCAGCGCCTTCTCGGGCGCATGCAACGCCGATTCGATGAGGGCGGGCGACACCTTCATGGGGTAGGCCGTGCCCACCAGCACCAGGTGGCTCACGCGCGGGCCCAGTTGGGCCGCCGCCTCCAGCGCAATCAGCGAGCCCCAGCTGTGGCCCGCCAGCGCGGCGCGTTCAATGCCCAGGGCGTCGAGCAGCGCCGCCACAAAGGCAGCGCCTTGCTCCACGCTGGCCGGTGCGTCGCCCCCGCTGCGGCAGTGGCCGGGCAAGTCCACGGCCAGCACGTTCCAGCCGTGGTGGGCCATGTAGCGGCTTTGCAGGGTCCACACGCTGTGGTCGTTGAGCACGCCGTGGATGAAGACCACCGTGGGCTTGGCCGCATCAAAAGCCTTGCCGCCGGTGTAGCAGTAGGTGGGGGCGCCGTTGACGTCGATGTACATCATGCACCTGCCTTTTCTGCGGCCTTGAGCGCGCGCTGGAGGTCGTCGATCAGGTCGTCGGCGTCTTCGAGGCCAATTGACAGCCGGATGGTGCCCTGGCTGATGCCCGCGTTGGCCAGGGCCTCGTCGCTCATGCGGAAATGCGTGGTGCTGGCCGGGTGGATCACCAGGCTGCGGCAGTCGCCCACGTTGGCCAGGTGGCTGAAGACCTTGAGGGTTTCGATGAACTTCTTGCCCTGCTCGCGGTTGCCCTTGAGGTCAAAGCTGAACACCGAGCCGGCGCCGCGCGGCAGCAGTTTTTGCGCCAGCGCGTGGCTGGGGTGTGACTCCAGCATGGGGTGGCCCACGTGGGCCACAAAGGGCTGCGCCGCCAGAAACTCCACCACCTTTTCGGTGTTGCGCATGTGCTGCTGCATGCGCAGGGGCAGGGTTTCGATGCCCTGCAGGATGAGCCAGGCCGTGTGCGGGCTCATGCAGGCGCCAAAGTCGCGCAGGCCCTCGCGGCGCGCGCGCAGCAAAAACGCGCCCACGGTGCTTTCCTCGGTGAACACCATGTTGTGAAAGCCGTCGTAGGGCTGCGTCAGCTCGGCAAATTTGCCGGCTGATTTCGGGCCGTCCCAGTCGAAGCTGCCACCATCCACGACGATGCCGCCGATGACGGTGCCGTGGCCCGAGAGGAACTTGGTGGCCGAGTGGTAGACCAGATCGGCGCCATGCTCGAACGGTTGGATGAGCCAGGGCGAGGTGAGGGTGGAGTCCACCAGCAGCGGCACGCCAGCCTCGTGGGCTATTGAAGACACGGTGGGGATGTCCAGCACCTCCAGGCCGGGGTTGCCCACGGTTTCGCCAAAGAACAGCTTGGTGTTGGGCCGCACGGCGGCGCGCCAGGCGTCGATGTCGCCGGGCTTTACAAAGGTGGTCTCGATGCCGAAGCGCGCCAGCGTGTAGTGCAGCAGGTTTTGCGAGCCGCCATACAGCGCGGTGCTGGCCACGATGTGGCTGCCCGCGCCCATCAGCGTGGCAATGGCCAGGTGCAGTGCGGCCTGGCCGCTGGCCACGGCGATCGAGCCCACGCCGCCTTCGAGCGCCGCCACGCGCTGCTCCAGCACGGCGTTGGTGGGGTTGCTGATGCGGCTGTACACATGGCCTGGGCGTTCGAGGTTGAACAGCGAGGCGGCATGGTCGCTCGATTCAAAGACGAACGAGGTGGTCAGGTGGATGGGCACGGCACGCGCGCCGGTGGCGGGGTCGGGTGCGGCGCCTGCATGCAGCGCCAGCGTGTCAAAGCCGGGGTCGGAGTAACCGGGCATCTTGTGTCTCCAAGGTTGTCAGATCAGCCGGGCATTGTGGGCTATATTTGCCGAGAACCAGCCTGTTGCGCCCAGCGCGTCCTCGGAGAGCACACCATGAAAGTCAGCGACATCCTTCGCGTCAAGGGAAACACCCTCTACACCGTGACACCCGACGAAACCATTGCCGTCGCCTTGAGCGTGATGGCGGAAAAAGACATAGGTTCGCTGGTGGTCATGGAGCTGGGCGACCTGGTGGGCATGCTCACCTTTCGCGAAGTGATCCAGGCCATGGTGCGCAACGGCGGCGGCGTCGGCAGCATGCTGGTGCGCTCGGCCATGGACGACCACCCCCTGACCTGCACGCTCGAAACCGACATGGACGAGGTGCGCCGCATGATGCTCGACCGCCACGCGCGCTACATGCCGGTGATGGACCGCAGGATGCTCATGGGCGTGATCAGTTTTTATGACGTGGCCAAGGCCGTGGTGGACGCCCAGAACTTCGAGAACAAGATGCTCAAGGCCTACATCCGCGACTGGCCGGACGAAGACGCGCGTCCGGCGGCTTGAGGCATTTTTGAATGAATTAAGGCTGCAGCGCTTGCTGGTCAAAAGTGCTTGCAGCTATTTTTTGAAAGCGATGGGGGTAACCGCCTGCATTGCGGGTGCAAGCACCGGGCTCTGGGATAATCCAGCGCCATGAGCGGCAACACCTTCGGCACCCTATTCGCAGTCACCAATTTTGGTGAATCCCACGGCCCGGCCATTGGCTGCGTGATCGACGGCTGCCCGCCCGGCATGCCGCTCGCCGAGGCCGACATCCAGGCCGACCTCGACCGGCGCCGCCCCGGCACCAGCCGCCACGTCACGCAGCGCAACGAGCCCGATGCGGTCGAAATCCTCTCGGGCGTGTACGAGGGCAAGACCACCGGCACACCGATCGCCCTGCTGATCCGCAACACCGACCAGCGCAGCAAGGACTACAGCAACATCGCCGAGAGCTTTCGCCCCGGCCATGCCGACTACACCTACTGGCACAAATACGGCATCCGCGACCCGCGCGGTGGTGGCCGCTCGTCAGCCCGCCTCACGGCGCCCACGGTGGCGGCCGGCGCGGTGGCCAAGAAGTGGCTGGCCCAGCAATATGGTGTGCAGTTTCGCGCCTGCATGACGCAGCTCGGTGAGCTGCCCATCCCGTTCGAAAGCTGGGCCCATGTGCAGGGCAACCCCTTCTTTGCGCCGGTGGCCGATGTGGCGCAGCTGGAAAACTACATGGACGCCTTGCGCAAGGCGGGCGATTCGTGCGGTGCCCGCATCCGCGTGCAGGCCACGGGCGTGCCGGTGGGCCTGGGCGAGCCGCTGTTCGACAAGCTCGATGCCGACATCGCCTACGCCATGATGGGGCTCAACGCGGTCAAGGGCGTGGAGATCGGCGCCGGCTTTGCCAGCGTGGCCCAGCGTGGCACCACGCATGGCGACTCCATGAGTCCAGAGGGATTTCGCAGCAACAACGCCGGCGGCGTGCTCGGGGGCATCAGCACTGGGCAGGACCTGGAAGTGAGCATTGCCATCAAGCCCACCAGCTCCATCATCAGCCCGCGCGAGTCGATCGACATCCACGGCCACAGCGCCGAGGTCATCACCAAGGGGCGCCACGACCCCTGCGTGGGCATCCGCGCCGCGCCCATTGCCGAGGCACTGCTGGCCCTGGTGGTGATGGACCACGCCCTGCGCCACCGCGCCCAGTGTGCCGATGTGGTGGCCAACGTACCACCCATCCGGGCTTCGTTGCTCTAAACCCGGATGCCCGCGATGGTGCGATGGCTACACCGCTGTGGCGCGGCAGTGGCCATGGCGGCGGGCCTGCTGGCGGGCTGTGCCGCGCTGGCCTCGGCGCCGCAGCACATCGACATCGGGGCTCAAGCGGTTTCATGAAGGGGGCGCCACGGTCACCGTGGGGTTCATCGGCCTCACCCTCCGGGCCATGCCCACCATGGTGTCGGCCGCCGGCGTGGCAGGCCTGCGGTTCGCGGACGAGGCCACCACCGCCAATGCACTGGTGCCGCAACTGAGGGCCCAGGGCGCCGATGTGATCGTGGTGGTGATTCACGAGGGCGGCGCCACCACGGCCGGCATCACCGAAACCAGCTGCGCGGGGCTGAGCGGCGACATCGTGCCCATCCTTGCGCGGCTCGATCCTGCCGTGGACGTGGTGGTTTCGGGCCACACCCACCGCGCCTATGTGTGCGACTACGCCAGCGTGAATCCGCAGCGCCCGTTTCTGCTGACCAGCGCCGGCCTGTACGGCGCGCTGGTCACCGACATTGCCCTGCGCGTGGACACCCGCACGCGGCGCGTGGTGCGCAAGACGGCGCGCCAGGTCATCGTGCAGGGCGAGGGGTTCACGGGGACCGCGCGGCCATGTGGGCGCCCAGCCGATGGCGCCGGTGTTTGCCGCCGACGCGGGGGTGCAGCAACTGATCGACACCTACCGTGCGGCGGCCGAGCCGCTGGCGCAGCGGCCCGTGGGGCAACTCACCGCGGCCGTCCTGCGGCAGCCCGGCCCTTCACTGGAGACACCGCTGGGCAACCTGACCGCCGATGCCCAGCTGGCCGCCACGCGAGGGTCCGAGCAGGGTGGGCGCAGATTTCCTTCATGAACCCCGGCGGCGTGCGCGCCGATCTGGTGCCCGACGAGCAAGGCCTGGTACGCTACGGGCAGCTGTTTGCCGTGCAGCCTTTTGGCAACCATCTGGTGGTCAAGGCCCTCACCGGGGCCAGTTGCGCACGGCGCTGGAGCAGCAGTTTCACAGCGGCACCAACACGCCCGCGTGGCCGCGCGTGCTGTCGGTGTCGGCCGGGTTTACCTATGCCTACGATCTTTCGCGGCCGGCCGGAGCACGCATCAGCCGCATGGTGCTGCATGGCCGGCCTTTGACCGATGAGGCCACCGTGCGCGTCGCCCTCAGCAACTATCTGGCCGGCGGCGGTGACAATTTCACGGTGTTCGCGCAGGCGCCTGCCCTGTGGAGTGGTGGCCAGGATCTGGACGCGCTGGAGGCTTATTTCCGCACCTATGGCCCCGTGGCGCCGCCGTCGGTGAACCGCATCACCCGCAGTGCGCAGGCCATGGAGTCCAATCCGTGAAAAGTGCCTCTGGCGCTTGCGTATCCAGCGTCAGGAGCTCTGTTTTTATAGTGAGTCGCCGTGTAAAAAGACGCGCTGCCCTGGTGCGGGCTGGCTCCGTGGTGGCGCCATCGATCCACGGTTTGCTATTTAAGTGCTGGCTGGTAGCGCCTGGTGCAGAAGCGCTTTGGACCCAAACGCTCTCAATCTGGCGCAATTTACTTGCGCACCTCATCGACCATCGCGCGGAAGTCGTCGATGTCCTCGAAGCTGCGGTACACGCTGGCAAAACGGATGTAGGCCACCTTGTCGAGCTTCTTCAATTCGCGCATGACCAGTTCACCAATGCGGCTGGAAAGCACTTCGCGCTGCCCCAGGTTGAGCAGCTTTTCCTCGATGCGCTCGATGGCGCTGTCGATCTGGGTGGTGCTCACGGGCCGCTTGCGCAGGGCCAGGTTGAACGAGGCGAGCAGCTTGCCGCGCTCGTACTCGATGCGGCGGCCGTCCTTCTTGACGATGGCCGGGAAGTTCACTTCCGGCCGCTCGTAGGTGGTGAAGCGCTTGTCACAGGCGCCGCACTGGCGCCTGCGGCGAATGAAGTCCCCGTCTTCCGACACCCGGGTCTCGACGACCTGGGTTTCCTGGTGGCTGCAGAAGGGGCACTTCATCGGAGCAGTGCGCCGGACTTAACCGTAGACCGGGAAACGGGCCGTCAACGCGTTGACCTTGGCGCGCACGGCGGCAATGTTGGCCTCGTCGCGCGGATTGTCCAGCACGTCGGCGATCAGGTGGGCCGTGGCGCGGGCTTCTTCTTCCTTGAAGCCGCGCGTGGTCATGGCAGGGGTGCCAATGCGCACACCGCTGGTCACCATCGGCTTTTCAGGGTCGTTGGGGATGGCGTTCTTGTTGATGGTCATGTGGGCTGCGCCCAGCACGGCCTCGGCTTCCTTGCCGGTGATGCCCTTGGCGCGCAGGTCCACCAGCATCACGTGGCTTTGGGTGCCGCCACTCACGATGCGCAGGCCGCGTGCGGTCAGCGTCTCGGCCACCACCTTGGCGTTCTTGGCGACCTGTTCCTGGTAGGCCTTGAACTCGGGCTGCAGCGCTTCCTTGAAGGCCACGGCCTTGGCAGCGATCACATGCATCAGCGGGCCGCCTTGCAGGCCGGGGAAGATGGCGCTGTTGATTGCCTTCTCATGCTGGGCCTTCATCAGGATGATGCCGCCACGCGGGCCGCGCAGGCTCTTGTGGGTGGTGGAAGTGACCACGTCGGCGTGCGGCACGGGGTTGGGGTACACGCCGGCGGCGATCAGGCCGGCGTAGTGGGCCATGTCCACCATGAAGATCGCGCCCACGTCCTTGGCCACCTTGGCGAAGCGGGCGAAGTCGATGTGCAGGCTGTAAGCCGAGGCACCGGCGATGATGAGCTTGGGCTTGGTTTCGTGGGCCTTCTTTTCCATCGCGTCGTAGTCGATGGCTTCGTTGGCATCGAGGCCGTAGGAGACCACGTTGAACCACTTGCCCGACATGTTCAGCGGCATGCCGTGTGTCAGGTGGCCGCCTTCGGCCAGGCTCATGCCCATGATGGTGTCGCCGGGCTTGAGGAAGGCCAGGAACACGGCCTCGTTGGCGGAGGCGCCGCAGTGCGGCTGCACGTTGGCGGCCTCGGCGCCGAAGATCTGCTTGACGCGGTCGATGGCCAGCTGCTCGGCCACGTCCACATGCTCGCAGCCACCGTAGTAGCGCTTGCCGGGGTAGCCTTCGGCGTACTTGTTGGTCAGCTGCGTGCCCTGCGCCCACATGACGGCGGGCGAGGCATAGTTTTCGCTGGCGATCAGCTCGATGTGCTCTTCCTGGCGCTTGTTTTCGGCCTGGATGGCGGCAAAGAGTTCGGGATCGGTTTGCTCGACAAGAGTTTTGCGGTCGTACATGGTATTGGCAGTCCTATGAACTTGTGTCCCTTGAAACAGGGGCTGCCCAGGCGAACGGCGGAACGCAGAAGGTTTTGAGCCTTTGCGGCACGCTCCCTAGTGGTTCGCAAGGGGCATGTCCTTGCTGGTTTCCACGTCAGCGGCGGCCCCCTGCGGGAAGCCGCGCCTATCGCCAGTCGCGTACGCCGCTAGTGTAGCCGACCAGCACCGGGCGCCTGCACTGGTCGCCTGGGGGCAGGGCCTTACAGCAGAGCGAGCTTGTCGCCAGCGGTTTCAGGCGCAGCGGCGGGCGCGGTGACGGGGACGGTGCGAGCCGGGGCCTGGGTTGACAGGGTGGCGGGCGGGTTCATGGGGGCAGAGCGTCCACCCGCGACCTGGCGCAAGCGGAAATGCTCGGCCAGCACCTTGGCGGCGTAGCCACCGTCATCCGGCAGATTGGCCGCGCCCACGTAGTAACGCAGTCCGCCTTCCACCGATCCGGCCCGCGCTATGCATTCCTGCAGCACCTTCACGCCCACGCGCAGGTTGGTGACCGGATCGAACGCCGCGAAATGGCCACCGAAGTTCTCGTACTTGTCGGTGTGGACCCGCGTCATGACCTGCATCAGACCCTGGGCGCCCACAGCGCTCTGGGCAAAGGGGTTGAAGCTCGATTCGATGGCCATGATGGCCAGGATCAGGGTCGGATCGATCTTGGTGCGGGCGCCGGTTTCATAGGCTTCGGCCACCAGCGCGCTCAGGGGCTCTGGCGCAACGCGGTACTTCTTGCTCAGCCAGTAAGCCACCGCGGCCTGCTCCTTGGGCAGGTCTTTGGGATTGGTGGCGGTTGCGCGCTCGCTGGCATCCAGCTCGACCGGCATGTCCAGCAGGGCCACCTGGCGGGACTGCAGCCAGTCTCTCAGCTGCTCCTCGCCTGCCTGGCGCAAGTCCGGGCGGGCGGCAAGGGTCAGGACGACAAAGGCGACGGCCAGCCCGATGAGGGCAAAGCTGTTGTGGGTGATCTCAAGGAAACCTTCGGTCACGTCGGTCGCGAAGGTTCGTACACCGGAGACAATTTTTCCGGACGCTGTCATAGCTCTTCCTTTCTGAGGCGAGCTCTGCAGACAATGCCGCCGTCAACGACAGCATCGGTTCAGTCACTCACCTGGATTGGTACGCCATCAATTTCGTGCTTCGTTCATAAGGCGAAGCGAGGAACTGACTTAGCCGGGTTCGGCAGCGGGTTGGGGTTTTTACCAGCCTTTTTGGGGGCTGGCGGATTCTAGAAGTTCACTAAATGCCAAGTCAATACTAACAAATTTGTTTTTAATACTAATTTGTTATTAAAAAACTGTAAAAAACCCCAGTAACAGGCCAATTTTTACCAATTCCACAGAAATCTTGAAGCACGTTCTGTGACGATCGTGTGTCAGATTCAATCGTGTTCGCACGACCCATTGAGAATGCGATTTGAGTCGGTCCCACGAATTTGCTAAGGTGGCACTGCCTGAGGATTTCAGGCATCGCCAGACAAGGCAAAGTCTCCCGCCGAAGGCATGCAGTGCCCAGGTGCAGCAGATGCTGCTTTTATGGCAAACCTTGGAGGCAATCCCTTGCCTCCTCGCAATGTGGATCTTCATCTCCAGATTGCGAAACGATGGCAAAGACCGTTGCGTCAGCCGTCAAGCCCGGTGGGCAGGCCATGCGGCCTGTTTTCCGGGCTTTCTTGTTGGTGCAGGGTCAGCGTGCGGCTGTCGGGGCACGCTGGCCTGTTCGTTGGTTGCGCATATATATATAGATAATGGGACCGTTTTCCTGGGTGCATTCCGTTGTACCGGGAGATGAAATCCATCGACCGACCTGCCTGCGTCCGCCGGCCTGACCGGCTTGCGCCAGATCATTGCCTGATGCGCGGCCCAGGACCATGGTGTGGTCTTTTGCTGGAACCCGGCGAAAATAGTCTTCTCACCCGCAGGCGCGCATTGACAGGGCCCCAACGGCCCGCTTTCCATCGCAGTCTGTCCGGTTTTCGTTATCCATTGGATCCATGTTTCCTTTTTTTTCTCGCAGCAAAATGTCCGACGCACCTGAAGTGAACCCGGCCCCGGCCAAAACCCAAGAGTCGCATCCACTGGATGCACTGACTGGTGGCGCTTTTTCGGCCGCCACCTCCAGTGAGCGGGCTGCTCGCATCCGTGACTGGCTCGCATCCCAGCCGGCGCCCGAGCAACTGCAGGACGTATTCAAAGAACTGAGCGGGCGTGACAAGGGTGCCGCCCGTGCGGTGCGTGAACGGCTGGATGAAATCCGCCGCGCCAAGGGCCAGGAGGTCATTGCGGCCGAATGGGCCGAGAAGGCCCAGGCATTGCTGGCCGCTCCCAAGCTCAATATTGCCGACGCCCTGGCGTGGCAGCGCGATGCGGCCAAGGCCGGCGCGCCTCTGTCGCGCGAACCCCTGTCGCTGCTCAAGGTGCAGGTGGCCGATCGGGTGAAAGTGATCGAAGACCTGCAGCACCGCGTTCAGGTGCAGCGGGAAGCCGCTGTGTTGCTCGCCCAGCGAATCGAAGTGCTTTCCACCAAATCCTGGAAAGATGCCCAGGCTGCGCTCGAATTGCTGCGTGCCGACGTTGCGCGCTGGCAGGAGCAGGCCCAGGAACTGACCGGAGACGCCAGCTGGGTCAGCGTGGAGGCGCGCTTTCCGCCCCTGCTGGAGGCCTCGCGCACGCAGCTGCTGGTCGTGTGGGACGCATTCCAGCCTGCCGTGGCGCAAGCTGCTGCGGCTGCTGCAGACACGGCTGCCGCGTTGCCTCCCGTTCCCGTGTGGGCCGACGAGCTGCGTGCTGCCCGTGGTTTGCCCATGGAGGCGGCCGCAGCCGCAGCGGCCAAGCCGGCCCGCGCGGCGCGCCCCAAGGTGGACCCGCAAGTGCAGGAGCAGGCCATGCAGGCGGTGCGCGAAGCGCTGGCCACCCTGGAGAAGGAAACGGCCGAAGGACATGGCAAAGCCAGTGCGGGCGCCGCTGCTGCGCTGCGCGCGGTGCTGAAAGTGCATGGCAAGCACATCGACACTCCTTTGGAGCACCAGGTGCATGCCGCGCTGGTGGCTGCCGGTGAACTCGAAGGCTGGCAGCGGTGGAGCGCGGACCAGGTTCGCGAAGAGCTGGTGGCCAAGGCGCAGGCGCTGCTCCAGCGTCCCGATGGACAGGCCTTGGGTGGCCGCAAGATGCAGGAAACACTGCGCCAGTTGCGCGAGCAGTGGAAACAGTCGGACCAGGGCGGCGCGCCCAACCACGGCTTGTGGAAGAAGTTTGATGAGGCGTGCAACGCCGCGCACAAGGTGGTCGAAGCCTGGCTGGACAAGATTCGCACCGAGGCTGCCGAACACAAGGCCCAGCGCCTGGCTCTCATCGAAGAGGTCAAGGCGTGGGCGCAGGAGCATGCCGCGTCCGGTGACTGGAAGGCCATCAACCGCGCGCTGCACCAGTTTGGCGACCGTTGGCGCGAGGGCGGGCATGTGGGTGAAAAGCTCTTTGCCGAACTGCAGCCGCTGTGGAAGCAGGCCATCAGTGCGGCCGCCGCGCCGCTGGAGAGTGCGCAAAAAGAGAGCCTGGCCCGACGCCACGCGATGATTGACGAAGCGGTGGCGCTGGGCGCTGCGCCCACGCTGCGCATTGATGCCGTGAAGGCCTTGCAGCAGCGCTGGCAGGCCGAAGCCCAGGCCGTGCCGCTGGACCGCAAGCATGAGCAAAAGCTGTGGGATGCCTTCCGCAAGCCGATGGATGAAGCCTTCAACCGCAAGTCGGCAGACCGGGAGAAGGCGGTCACCGAACTGAGCGCCCGCGACCGGGTGGTGCTGGAGGCCTCCAAGGCGCTGGAAGCCGCCAATGCCACGGGCGATGCGCAGCAAATCCGCACCGCCATGCAGGCGCTGGAAGCCGCGCTGCACGGACAGGCCCAGGCGGCACAGGCGGTGGCTTCGGCGCAGAAAGATGCACAAAATCAGCTTGAAGCGCCCGCCTCATCTGCGCAAAAAGCTGCTGAAAATGCAGCTGCAGAGGCCGCAGCAGAAGGTGCTGAAGAAGTGACTGCACCTGCTGCTGCCCCTGTCGCTCCCAAGCCGGCCGCGCGCCCCGTGGTGGCGGTGCGTGGCGATGACCGCCCTGGCATGAAGAAGGATGCGCCCGCAGCGCCAGGCCGGGGCGGGCGTCCGGGTGATCGCCGTGAGGGCCGCGGTGATCGCGATGGTGGCCGCGGTCCGCGTGCCGACAGCCATTTTGGCGATCGCAATGACCGTGGTGGCCGCTTCGGTGATCGTCCTGCATACGAAGAGCGCGGGCCACGCCTGGGTGACACGGCTTTCCGCGCCCAGCGCGAAGCCATGGAGCACGCCCAACTGGCGCTCAAGAAGCTGGCCGCGCAGGCCCATGGTGAAGCGCTGACGCAGCTGCTGACGGCCTGGGAAAAGCGCGATGCGGCGCTGTTGCCGAGCACGCAGGAGCTGGGTGGCCGGGTCACGGCCGGCGTGCGTGCTGCCTGGTCGCAGGCGTTGTCCGCCCCTGCCGCAGGCGACGCTGCCGAGGCCTTGCTCCGGCTGGAGATGGCGGCCGAGGCGCCAACGCCGGCGGAACATATCGGTGCGCGCCGGATGCTGCAATTGCAGCTGCTCACGCGCCGCAACGATCCGGCGCCGGCCCAGACCTGGGGGCAAGATGCTGCGCGTGTCCTGGCCAGTGCCAACGATGCTGCCAGTGCGCGCCGCCTGCAGAACGTGCTGAAAATCCTGCTGCGCAAGTGACCCGGTGACCACTGCATTCCAGATACGTCCTTTTGAAATGGAGGACGAAGCGGCGGCGGTGGCGCTCTGGCACGACTGCGGTCTGCTGCGCCCCTGGAATGATCCCCGCAAGGACATTGCGCGCAAGCAGGCCGTGCAACCGGGGCTTTTTCTGGTGGCCATGGCCCAGGGGCTGGATGGTGGGCAGGTGCTTGTCGGAACCGCCATGGCGGGGTATGACGGCCATCGCGGTTCGGTGTATTACCTGGCGGTGGCGCCGGGGCGCCAGCGGCTGGCCATTGGCCGCAGCCTCATGGAGCGGGTCGAGCGGCAATTGCTGGCCATGGGTTGCCCCAAGGTCCATGTGCTGGTGCGCACCGCCAATGTGCAGGTCATGGCGTTCTATGAAAAGCTGGGCTATGCCCGGGATGACGCCCTCAGCCTGGGCAAGCGGCTGATTCCCGACCTTTAGGTTCCAGTGCGGATGGAATGCACCACCGGGTTTTCATCCGACCACAGGATCGGAAAGCAAAAAGGCCGTTGCGGTTGCAACGGCCTTTGAATGTATTGGTGCCC
>NZ_JBXAGC010000009.1:0-114164 GCF_058793725.1 Acidovorax sp. GW835-FHT14B10 | reverse complement strand
CAGGAGAGGACTCGAACCTCCACGATGTTACTCGCTAGTACCTGAAACTAGTGCGTCTACCAATTCCGCCACCTGGGCTTTCAGATCAGCTTTGGATTATAGAACAAGTTTTTCGGGCTTTCGGCGAGTCGCTGGCAAATTTTGTGGAGAGCGCGCAATCAGGCGCCAGCAGGCAGCGGCGGGAAGCTCTTGGCAAATAAAAAAGCCGCTGTAGATACAGCGGCTTCAATATTCTGAAAACCGTAACCGGTTCTCGTTAAACTTGGTGCCCAGGAGAGGACTCGAACCTCCACGATGTTACTCGCTAGTACCTGAAACTAGTGCGTCTACCAATTCCGCCACCTGGGCATTTCAGGAAAGTCTAAGATTGTATATCAAAAAAATCACCCCCAACGCATCCGCTGCACATCTGTCGGACGAGATTGAAGGCAGCGTGCAGGGGCACCGTGACGGCCATGGCTTCGTCCTTCGCGATGATGGCGAAGGCGACATCTACATCCCCCCGAATGAAATGCGCGCCGTCCTGCACAAGGACCGGGTGCGCGTGCGCATCGTGCGCCAGGATCGCCGGGGTCGCCCCGAGGGGCGCGTGGTGGAGATCATCGAGCGTCCGCCGCAGCCCCTGATCGGCCGCTTGCTCCAGGAAAGCGGTGTCTGGCTGGTAGCCCCGGAAGACAAGCGCTACGGGCAGGACGTGCTGATTCCCAAGGGTGCCATCGGCGCGGCCAAGCCGGGGCAGGTGGTGGTGGTCGAGTTGACCGAACCCCCGGCGCTGTTTGGCCAGCCCGTGGGCCGCATCACCGAAGTGCTGGGCGAGGTGGACGACCCGGGCATGGAGATTGAAATCGCGGTGCGCAAATATGGCGTGCCGCACGAGTTCTCGGCCGAATGCCTGGCGCAGGCCAAAGAGCTGCCCGACACGGTGCGCGCGCAGGACAAGAAGCACCGGGTCGATCTGACCGACGTGCCCCTGGTCACCATCGACGGCGAAGATGCGCGCGACTTCGACGATGCCGTCTATTGCGAGCCCGCCAAGGTGGGGCGCGGCAAGGGCTGGCGTCTGCTGGTGGCCATTGCCGACGTGAGCCACTATGTGGAGACCGGCAGCGCCATCGACATCGACGCCTACGATCGCGCCACCAGCGTGTACTTTCCGCGCCGCGTGATCCCCATGCTGCCTGAAAAACTCAGCAATGGCCTGTGCTCGCTCAACCCCGAGGTCGAGCGCCTGTGCATGGTCTGCGACATGCTGGTCACCGCCAAGGGCGAGGTGCATGCCTACCAGTTCTACCCGGCCGTGATGTACAGCCACGCGCGCTTTACCTACACCGAAGTCGCTGCCATCCTGGCGAACACCCGCGGGCCCGAAGCGGGCAAACGCAAGGACCGGGTGAAAGACCTGATCAACCTGCACGACGTGTACCGCGCGCTCCTCGTGGCCCGTCAGCAGCGCGGAGCCGTGGATTTTGAAACCACCGAGACGCAGATCATCTGTGATGAGAACGGCCGCATCGAAAAGATCGTGCCGCGCACCCGCAACGACGCCCACAAGCTGATCGAAGAAGCCATGCTGGCCGCCAATGTGTGCAGCGCCGACTTCATTGCGCAGGGCGGCCAGCCCGGCCTGTTCCGGGTGCACGAAGGCCCCACGCCCGAGAAGCAGGAAATCCTGCGGGGCTACCTCAAGGCGATGGCGGTGGGCATGACGATCGGTGACAACCCCCATCCGTCGGAGTTCCAGGCGATTGCCGAGGCCACCAAGGACCGGCCCGACGCGCAGCAGATCCACACCATGCTGCTGCGGTCGATGCAGCAGGCCATCTACACCCCCATCAACAGCGGGCACTTCGGTCTGGCCTTCGAGGCCTACACGCACTTCACCAGCCCCATTCGGCGCTACCCCGACCTGCTGGTGCATCGCGTCATCAAGGCCATTCTGGGCAAAACCAAGTACGCCCTGCCGTCGCTGCCCACCCCCGGGGAAGCCCACGCCAAGCTGGCCAAGCGCCTGGCGGCCCGCGTGGCGGCACCTGGCACCAGGCCGCGCAAGGACGTGGCGCCCCCCAGCCGCGACACGCAGGCCTGGGAGGCCGCCGGCCTGCATTGCAGCGCCAACGAGCGCCGTGCCGACGAGGCCAGCCGCGATGTCGAGGCCTGGCTCAAGTGCAAGTACATGCGCGAGCACCTGGGCGAGGAATACAGCGGCGTGGTCAGTGCGGCCACGAGCTTCGGCATCTTCGTCACGCTGGATGCGATGTATGTGGAAGGCCTGGTGCACATCACCGAGCTGGGGGGCGAGTACTTCAAGTTCGACGAGGCGCGCCAGGAACTGCGCGGTGAACGCACGGGCATCCGCTATTCCATTGGCACGCGGGTGCGGGTGCAGGTCAGCCGTGTGGACCTCGATGGGCGCAAGATCGATTTCCGCCTGATCCGCGAGGGCGAGGAGCTGATCGGCCGTGCGCTCAAGGAGAAGGGCGTGGCCCCGGAATCCGCGGCCCGCAAGGCAGGGCGTTCGGGCGGGCGCAAGCGCGCCCAGGCGCCAGAACCCTCGGCCACCGAGCGCGCCGGTCTGACGCGGGAACAGGCAGCGCGCTCGCCTGCCGGAGCAGCCAAGGCATCGGCCAAGAAGGCGGCCGTGAATGGCAAGGCGGGCAAAAGCAAGAGCCGCAAGCCGCGCCGCAGTTGAGCCGCCTGCAGCGCGCGCTGCAGGGAATGATTTGCTCTTGTATTGATAGCTGCCTGCGCTTGACTCACAAGTGCAAGCAGCTATTTTCTCAATAATTTGCGATGTAACGCGCCAGGGCGCCGGCCGTCAATGTGCCGCCGGCAGGCCAGCGGTCGGCGGCAAAGCCGTGCCGGTACACAGCCTCCGTGGCGGCACGCAGGGCATCGGCCCCCGTGGCCCTGCCGCCTGCCAGGCCGGCGCCCACCATGCCCGCCAGCACATCGCCGGTGCCAGCGGTGGCCAACCGGGCGTTGCCAGTGGGATTGATGGCGGGGGCTTGCCCCGGTGCCGCGATCACCGTGCCGGACCCCTTGAGGACCACGATGCAGTGCAACTGCTGCGCCAGTTGCTGGGCAGCGCGCAGCCGGTCGGCCTGCACCTCCGCGGCAGACAGGCCCAGCAGGCGTGCCGCTTCGAGGGGGTGGGGCGTGAGCACCGTGGGCAGCCCGCGCCCGCTGCGGTTGACCACCAGGGAGCGCAGCGCCGCATCAGAGGCCAGGGCGTTGAGCGCGTCGGCGTCTAGCACCAGCCGGTCGGCCTGTGCCAGCACGGCGGGCAGCACCGTGCGCACGGCCTCGCCGCCGCCGCAGCCACACACCACCGTGAGTTCTTCCAGCGCCAGCGCGTCAAAGCGGCGGAACATCAGTTCGGGCTGCGCTCCATCCAGTGCCATCCGGCCCTCGTCGAGCAATGCCACCAGCACCCGGCCCGCGCCGGCATGCAATGCGGCCGATGCCGCCAGCAGCGCCGCGCCCGTCATGCCCAGGCCGCGCGCCGCCAGGCCCTCACCGCCCACCACGGCCACGTCGCCGTAGCTGCCCTTGTGGCTGGCGTGGCTGCGTGGCGCGGGCAGGGCGGGGCCGGAAAGCCAGACGCTGGGGGATTCTGAAGGGGGTGATGTGCCCAAATCATCCAGCCACACGCTGCCGGCAGCGTCACGCCCCGAGGCGATGAACAGACCGGGCTTGAGCGTCAGCAGGCTGAGGGTGTGGTGCGCCTTTTGCGGTAAATGGGCTGCTGCAGTGGGGGGTGGGCTGAAACCCGCAGCGAACTGGCCGGTGTCGGCATCGAGGCCCGAGGGCAGATCGACGGCCAGCACCGCAGCCGGGCTGTGCTGCAGGGCGGTCAGTGCCGCAAGCATCCGGTTGTCGGGCGCCCGCGTAGCGATGGATGTGACGCCAATCCCCAGCAAGGCATCGATGCACAGGTCCGCGGCCGTCATGCCGGTGGGTGCTTCGTCGGCCCATGTAACGCCTGCGGCCTGCGCGCGCTGCCACGACTGGCGGGCGTCGGCGGGGGCGTGCTCCGGGTGGCCCAGCCAGGTCACCACCACCCGTCGCCCATCACGCTGCAAATGCATGGCTGCCTCCAGCCCGTCGCCGCCGTTGTTGCCGGGGCCGCAGGCAATCCACACCGTGCGGGCATGGGGTGCCAGCGCGCGTGCCAGCCGTGCCACGGCCAGGCCGGCGCGCTGCATGAGGGTGTGGGGCGGCAGGCTCGCGGCGGCTTGCCGTTCCGTGCGCCGGGTGGCTGCGGTGTTGAACAGGGGGTGCGGCTGCTGCGGCGTGATGGGGTGCATGGCTGCGTTTTTCCGGAGTGGATTCGATCGGCGCAAAGCGTGTCAACCCATTATTGCGTCAGGCCCCAAAGCCCGGCGCAAAGGCCTCGCGCAGCCATTCCACGAAAACCGACACCGCGCGCGGCACATGGGCCGAATAGGGGCGGATGGCATGGATCGTCTCGCTGAAGGTGCCCACGGGGCGCCAATCCGGCAGCACCTCGACGAGCTTGCCCGCCTGCAGCGCGGCCTGCGCGCTGAAGTCGGGCACCAGCGCAATGCCCAGGCCCGCCAGCGCGGCATCGCGCAGGGCTTCGCTGTTGTTGGCGGCCAGCGGGCCGGTCACGGGCACGGTCACGCGCGGCGAAGCGCCGGGCACCTGGGGCTCGAAAGTCCATGCCGGGGCTTCCTGGGTGCGGGGGTAGTGCAGGCAGTCGTGCTGGCGCAGGTCGTCGGGCGCACGGGGCGTGCCAGCGCGGCGCAGATAGGCGCGGTTGGCCACCAGCACCGACCGCGTGGTGCACAGCCGCCAGGCCACGTGGGTGTCGGGGGCCACGGCGGTGTGGCGGATGGCCAGGTCCAACCCTTCGAGGGTCAGCGAGCGCAGGTTGTCCGACAGGTCCAGCTCCAGCCGCACCTCGGGGTAGGCGCGCAGAAATGTCGGCAGCCGCGGCACCAGTTGCTGGCGCGCCAGCGCCACCGGGGCGGTCACGCGCAGGCGGCCCTGGGGCACTCCGGCGCGGTCGCGCACGCCGGCAAAACTCTCGGCAATGCGCTCGAAGGCGCCGCGCGTGTCGTCCACCAGTTGCCGCCCCGCCTCGGTCAGGCCCACGCTGCGGGTGGTGCGCCGCACGAGCGGCACGCCCGCGGCGCGCTCCAGCTCCGCGATGTGCTGGCTCATGGCCGCCTTGCTCACGCCCAGCCGCGCCGCCGCGCCGGTGTAGCTGCCTTGCTCGCCCAGTACCACCAGCCAGTGCAGGTGGGACCAGAGGGCTTCGGGTTGGGTGTGGTCTGTCGATTTCATGGTGCTATTGTTCACCAATGTGAACAATCATTTCACGGCGGCGGCCTTGGCGCGGCGGGGTTTGGTTCCTAGACTGCAGGCCACGTTCCACTGTTTTTGAAAGAGGTTTGCATGACCACCGCCACCCAGCCCATCCCCATTGGCCACTACATCCAGGGCGCGCGCGTTGCCGGCGCCAGCACCCGCCGCCAGGATGTGACCAATCCCGCCACGGGCGCGGTGACCGGCCGCGTCGCGTTGGCCCACCGCGCGGATGTGGACGCAGCCGTGGCTGCTGCGCAGGCGGCCTTTCCGGCCTGGGCCGACACGCCGCCCATCCGCCGTGCGCGCGTGCTGTTCAAGTTTCTGGAACTGGTCAACCAGAACAAGGATGCGCTGGCCCGTGCCATCACCGCCGAGCATGGCAAGGTGTTCACCGACGCGCAGGGCGAGGTGGCGCGCGGCATCGACATCATCGAGTTCGCCTGCGGCATCCCGCAATTGCTCAAGGGTGACTTCACCGACCAGGTGAGCACGGGCATCGACAACTGGACGTTGCGCCAGCCCCTGGGGGTGGTGGCAGGCATCACGCCGTTCAACTTCCCGGTGATGGTGCCCATGTGGATGTTCCCGGTGGCCATTGCGGCGGGCAATACCTTCGTGCTCAAGCCCAGCCCGACCGATCCCACGGCCTCGCTGATGATGGCCGATCTGTTCCAGCAGGCGGGGTTGCCCGACGGTGTGTTCAACGTGGTGCAGGGTGACAAGGAGGCGGTGGACGCGCTGATCGAACACCCCGATGTCAAGGCGATCAGCTTTGTCGGCTCGACCCCCATCGCCAACTACATCTACGAAACCGGCGCCCGCCACGGCAAGCGCGTGCAGGCCCTGGGTGGCGCCAAGAACCACATGGTCGTCATGCCCGATGCCGACATCGACCAGGCGGTGGACGCCCTCATCGGCGCGGGCTACGGCTCGGCCGGCGAGCGCTGCATGGCCATCAGCGTGGCCGTGTTGGTGGGCGATGCCGCCGACAAATTGGTGCCCAAGCTCATCGAGCGCACCAAGGCGCTCAAGGTGCTCAACGGCACCAACCTGGCCGCCGAGATGGGCCCCATCGTCACCCGTGCCGCCCACGAGCGCATCTCGGGCTATATCGACCTGGGCGTGAAGGAAGGCGCGCAACTGCTGGTGGATGGCCGTGGCTTTGATGGCAAGCAGGCGGGAGAGGGCTGCGAAGGCGGCTTCTGGCTGGGCGGCACGCTGTTCGACCACGTCACGCCGGACATGCGCATCTACAAGGAAGAAATCTTCGGCCCCGTGCTGGCGGTGGTGCGTGCCAAGGATTTTGGTGAAGCGGTGAAACTGGTCAACGACCACGAATTCGGCAACGGCGTGGCTTGCTTCACGCGCGACGGCAACGTGGCCCGCGAGTTTGGCCGCCGCATCCAGGCCGGCATGGTCGGCATCAACGTGCCGATCCCGGTGCCCATGGCCTGGCACGGCTTTGGCGGCTGGAAGCGCAGCCTGTTTGGCGACATGCACGCCTATGGCGAAGAAGGCGTGCGCTTCTACACCAAGCAAAAGAGCATCATGCAGCGCTGGCCCGAGAGCACACCCAAGGGCGCCGAGTTCGTGATGCCGACGGCGAAGTAAGGCGGATACGGCACTGCATGCAACAAAGGGGCCATCGGCCCCTTTGTTTTATGGCGGTGTGGCGCACGCGGTCGCACGCCATCTCCGGTCCTTGGCCATTCAAAAGCGCTGGATACCCAGCCCCTCCAGGCTGATATCCGGGCCGCGCTGGCCGATCAGGTCTGCCACGGCGCGGGCGCAGCCGCTGGCCAGTGCCCATCCGCCCGCGCCATGGCCCGTGTTGAGCCACAGGCCCGGCACGCCGCTGGCCCCCACCACGGGCGCGCTGTCGGGCAGCGTGGGGCGTGCTCCGCGCCATACCTGCAGCCCGGACGAGAGCAGGGCGCCGCCGGGGAACCAGTCGTTCAGGGTCCGGTAGAGCTGTTGCAGCGTGGGGACGTGGTGTGCGGCATCCGTCGCGCCCAGTTCGGCGCCACCCGCGATGCGCACACGCTGGCCCAGCCGCGTGATGCTGATCTGCAGCTGGCTGTCCACCACGCTCGCCACCGGCGCATGCAGGGCCTCGCGCAGCGGGGCACTGACGGAATAGCCATGTACCGCCGCCATCGGCAGGCGCGGGCCCAGGGGGCGCAGCAGGGCGGCCGACGCGATGCCGGCGCACAGCACGACAGCATCGAACGAGCGGGTGCCGCTTTCGCCCTGCACCTGCACGCCCAGGGGCTGGGAGGCCAGCCGGGCCACGCGGGTGCCAAAGGCAAATTGCACGCCGCCGGCCTGGGTGCCCTGGCGCAGCAGTTGGGCGAACAGCCGGCAGTTGCCGGCCATGGCGTCGGGCAGGTGCAGCGCCCCCGCCAGCGGGGTTTCGGGGCACAGGCCGGGCTCGATCTGGCGTGCGGCGTCGGCATCGATCTCGCGCAGCGCAATCCCGGCGTCGCGCAGAACCTGCAGGGCGGGTTGCCAGCGGGCCTGTTCCTGCGCGGTGCGCAGCAGGATGAGGCGCCCCTGGCTGCTTTCAAAATCCAGCTCGTGTTGCGCGGCGATGTGCTGCAGGCGCTGCTGGCTGTAGCGTGCCAGGCCCTCCAGGGTCGACAGCTGTGCGGCCGGTGCGCCGCGCCGCGCTGCGCGCCGCCAGCGCCACAGCCATGCCAGGTCGGTGCCTTTGAAGCCTTCGGCCAGCCGCAGCGTGGCGCGGCGGCCCAGGAGCTTCAGAGGCGTGCCCAGGCCGGGTGTGCCCCAGGGTGTGAGCAGGTGCGGCGCCAGCAGGCCGGCGTTGGCAAAGCTGGCCTCCTCGGCGGCGGCGTTGCGTTGTTCGAAGACGGTGACCTCGTGGCCATCATGGGCCAGCTCGTATGCGGTGGACACGCCGACAATGCCGGCGCCCACGATGGCGATTTTCATGAAATTGAATGGTTTTCTCTAGCGCTTGATGGTAAAGCGCTGGTAGCTATTATTTTTGTAGTATCTGCTCGATCTGCAGGCCCACGTTGAGTACCGCGTCGTCGTGCAAGGCAGCGTGCCAGACCATCAGCCCGACCGGGAGTTCCCCGGCCACATGGCAGGGCAGCGACAGCGCGCAGCCATCGAGCATGTTCACCACGCTGGTGTTGCGCAGCAGCAGGGCGTTGACGCGGAAGAACTCGGCATCGCGCTCGGCGCCAGGCGCCACCTCGGCGATGGGGGGGGGCACCATCGGCACCGTGGGCGAGAGCAGGGCGTCGTAAGGGGCCAGTGCGGCGTCCATGCGGGTTATCCAGCGCTGGCGGGCCTGTAGCAGATCGATGTAGTCCGCGGCCACCATGGTGGCGCCACGCTCGATGCGGCTGCGTACCCGCGGATCGTATTGCGCCGCCTGCCGCGCCAGCAAGGGGCGGTGCCAGGCGTGGCTTTCTGCCGCCGACAGGCTGCCGCCCGCCTGCATGGGGCCGAGTTCGGCCGTCAGCGGCAGGTCGATTTCTTCAATGTGGGCGCCCGCTTGGCGCAAGGTGTCCAGCGTGCGGCCGAATGCCCGGGCCACCGTGGCATCCAGGTTGTCGAGGAAGGTGGTGGATGGCACGGCCAGCCGCCACCAACGCAGGGGGGCGGGGCTGCGCGTGACGCGCCGCGCGGCCAGCACCTCGTGCACCACGATGGCATCGCGCACGCTGCGCGTCATGGCGCAGGCCGTATCCAGCGTGGTGGACAGCGGAATGGCGCCCGCCGTGGGCACCAGCCGGGCCGTGTTCTTGAAGCCCACGATACCGTTGAGCGCCGCGGGGATGCGGATGGAGCCGCCCGTGTCCGAGCCCAGGCCCACAAATGCGGCCCCGGTCGCCACCGACACGGCCGCGCCCGAAGACGAGCCTCCGGGAATTCTCGGCGCCCCCGGCAACGCGCCAAAGCGCCCATCCCACGCTGCGGGCGTGTCAAAGTGCGGGTTCACGCCGACACCCGAGAAGGCAAATTCCACCATGTTCGTGCGGCCGATGACCGTGCCGCCGGCGGAGCGCAGGCGGGCGACGGCAGGGCAATCGTGCGGCGCCGGCGCCGCGTCGGCCAGGGCCGTGGAGCCGGCGGCGGTGGGTTGGCCGGCGATGTCAAACAGATCCTTGACCGATACGGAAAGCCCGGCCAGCGGCAACCGGGTGAGATCGCCTGGCACCGGGAGGGTGTGCGCTGCATCCGGCATAAGGCGCAAGAAGGCATGGGTGCAGGCGGCAGACTGTGCCGCATCCAGGCACTGCTCCAGTGCCGCAGTGGCGGTGTGGGTGCCGTCCTGCAGGCGCTGGCGGGTGGAGGTGAGGTCAATAAGCATGGCTGTGCTAGAATCTTTGGGTTTTGCTGAGAGCGTCGGCGCGTGCAATGCCTTCGGTGGTGTGTTCTGCGAAGGCGGCAAAACCAATCGCAAACCAGCCCTGTCAAGGTGTTGCGTCTTCGTGCAGATGCACGGCGGCGCAAGTATTGGGGCTGGATTTTAGACCCAACCTTTGGAGTATTTTTATGTCCGTTACCATGCGCGAAATGCTGGAAGCAGGTGTCCACTTCGGTCACCAGACCCGCTTCTGGAACCCCAAGATGGCCCCCTACATCTTCGGCCATCGCAACAAGATTCACATCATCAACCTGGAAAAGTCGCTGCCACTGTTCCAGGAAGCCCAGAAGTTCGCCAAGCAGCTGGCTGCCAACCGCGGCACGATCCTGATGGTCGGCACGAAGCGCCAGGCCCGTGAAATTCTGGCCACCGAAGCACAGCGCGCTGGCGTGCCTTTTGTGGACCAGCGCTGGCTGGGCGGCATGCTGACCAACTTCAAGACCGTCAAGACCTCGATCAAGCGCCTGAAGGACATGAAGGCCCAGCTCGAAACCGGCCTTGACAGCCTGAGCAAGAAAGAGCAGTTGACGTTCAGCCGCGAAATCGCCAAGCTGGAGAAGGACATCGGTGGCATCCAGGACATGGCGGCCTTGCCCGACGCGATCTTCATCATCGACGTGGGTTTCCACAAGATCGCCGTGGCCGAAGCCAAGAAGCTGGGCATTCCGCTGATCGGTGTGGTGGATACCAACCACTCGCCCGAAGGCATCGACTACGTGATCCCCGGCAACGACGACTCTGCCAAGGCTGTGACGCTGTATGCACGCGGCATCGCTGATGCGATCATCGAAGGCCGTGCCAACGCCGTGAACGAAGTGGTCAAGGCGGTTGCCTCCGAAGGCGGCGATGAATTCGTGGAAGTGCAAGAGTCCGCTGCCTGAAGTCCCGACTGCGCGATGTATCGCGGATAAAAGCGGGGCCCCTGGTGAGCCCCCTTTTTTTTAGCCCGAATCTGAACTGACTGAACTGAATACTGAAGGAATAAAGATGGCTGCAATTACCGCAAGCATGGTGGCTGAACTGCGTGGCAAGACCGACGCTCCCATGATGGAATGCAAGAAGGCCCTGACCGAAGCCGACGGCGACATGGCCAAGGCCGAAGAGTTGCTGCGTGTCAAGCTCGGCACCAAGGCTGGCAAGGCCGCTTCGCGCATCACTGCTGAAGGCGTGGTCGCCAGCTTCATCAACGGCAACCTGGGTGCGTTGATCGAAGTCAACAGCGAAACCGACTTCGTCTCCAAGAACGACAGCTTCATCGCCATGGCCAACGCTGCCGCCAAGCTGGTGGCCGAGCACAACCCCGCCAGCATTGAAGCCCTGGGCGCGCTGCCCTACGAGCAAGACAGCTTCGGCCCCACGCTGGAAGACGTGCGCAAGGGTCTGATCGGCAAGATCGGCGAGAACATGTCGTTCCGCCGCTTCAAGCGCTTCAGCGGCTCCAGCCTGGCGGCCTACCTGCACGGCTCGCGCATCGGCGTGGTCGTCGAGTTCGACGGTGATGCAGCTGCCGCCAAGGATGTGGCCATGCATGTGGCCGCCATGAAGCCCGTGGCGCTGACCAGCGTCGACGTGCCTGCCGAACTGATCGCCAAGGAGCGTTCTGTCGCCGAAGGCAAGGCCGACGAAGCCAACAAGGAACTGGTGGCTGCCGGCAAGCCTGCGCAAAGCGCGGAAATCACCGCCAAGCGCATCGACGGCGCTGTGCAGAAATACCTCAAGGAAGTCTCGCTGGCCGACCAGGTCTTCGTGAAGGCTGCCGACGGCAAGCAGACCGTGGCCCAGATGCTCAAGGCTGCCAACACCAACGTGAAGGGCTTCACGCTGTATGTCGTGGGTGAAGGCATCGAGAAGAAGGTGGACGACTTCGCCGCCGAAGTGGCTGCGCAAGTGGCTGCTGCCAAGGCTGCTGCCTGATCGTTTCCGTTATCCCCCAAGCCCCGTTCCTATCACCGGAGAAAGTCCCCATGTCCCACGCTGCACCAGCCCACAAGCGCATCCTGCTCAAGCTGTCTGGTGAGGCGCTGATGGGGGATGATGCCTTCGGCATCAACCGCACCACCATCGTTCGCATGGTGGAGGAGATCGCCGAGGTCACCCGCCTGGGCGTCCAGGTGGCGGTGGTGATCGGTGGGGGCAATATTTTCCGTGGCGTCGCGGGCGGCTCGGTTGGCATGGACCGTGCCACCGCCGACTACATGGGCATGCTGGCCACCGTGATGAACGCGTTGGCCCTGGCCGATGCGATGAACAAGCAGGGCCTGGTGGCGCGCGTGATGTCTGCCATTGCCATCGAGCAGGTGGTCGAGCCCTATGTGCGCCCCAAGGCCTTGCAGTACCTCGAAGAGGGCAAGGTCGTCGTGTTTGCGGCTGGCACGGGCAATCCTTTCTTCACCACCGACACGGCCGCTGCCCTGCGCGGTGCCGAAATTGGCGCCGAGCTGGTGCTCAAGGCCACCAAGGTGGACGGCGTTTATACTGCCGACCCCCAGAAGGATCCCACGGCCACGCGCTACACGAAGCTCAGCTTCGACGAGGCCATGTCCCGCAATCTGGGCATCATGGATGCGACTGCCTTCGCCTTGTGCCGCGACCAGAAGCTGCCGGTGAAGGTGTTCTCCATCATCAAGCACGGCGCCTTGAAGCGCGTGGTGATGGGTGAAGACGAAGGTACGTTGGTTTACGCTTGATCACGATGGATGGGCCTGCACCGGATGCAGGCCGGCCCCAGGAGAAAACATGACGATTGCCGACATCAAGAAGACTGCCGAAACCAAGATGGACCAGTCCATCACCGCATTCAAGAACAACCTGCAGAAGATTCGCACCGGCCGTGCCAACCCTGCGCTGCTGGACACCGTGCAGGTGGAGTACTACGGATCGTTTGTGCCGTTGAGCCAGGTCGCCAATGTGGCCCTGATCGACTCGCGCACCATCAGCGTGCAGCCCTGGGAAAAGGGCATGGGCGCCAAGATCGAGAAAGCCATCCGCGAAAGCGATCTGGGGCTGAACCCTGCGTCCATGGGTGATCTGATCCGCGTGCCCATGCCGCCCATGAGCGAAGAGCGTCGCAAGGAAATGACCAAACTGGCGCGCAATGAAGGCGAGAGCGCCAAGATCGCCGTGCGCAACCTGCGCCGTGACGCCAACGAATCCGTCAAGAAGCTGGTCAAGGACAAGCTGGCATCGGAAGACGACCAAAAGCGCGCCGAAGCCGAAGTGCAGAAGTTCACCGACAGGCACATCGCGGAGATCGACTCTCTGGTGGCGGGCAAAGAACAGGAAATCATGGCGGTCTGAGCCGTCCATTGACGGGCCTGATCGTTCTACATGTCTGAACCCAAGGTGGTGCCACACCACATTGCCATCGTCATGGATGGCAACGGCCGTTGGGCTACGCGCCGCTTCCTGCCGCGCCTGGCGGGCCACAAGCAAGGGGTTGATTCGCTGCGCCGTTGCGCACGCGCTTGCGTGCAGCGGGGCGTGGCCGTGCTGACCGTCTTTGCGTTCTCATCCGAAAACTGGAACCGTCCGGTCGATGAGGTCTCTGGCCTCATGGAACTGTTGGCGATGGCGCTGGCGCGCGAGGTGCCGCAGCTCAAAAAAGACGGCGTTCGCCTGTACTTTGTGGGCGAGCGCGCGGGCCTATCATCCAAGGTGCGTGACGGCCTGGCACGGGCGGAGGCCGCCACAGCGGAAAACACCCGCCTCGTGCTCAACGTGTGCTTCAACTACGGCGGCCGCTGGGACATCGCCCGGGCCGCTGCGTCGCTGGCAGTGCGCGGCGAACCCATCACCGAGGCCAGTCTGAATGGCGCGATGGGCCTGGCCCATGTGCCCGACCCGGACCTGGTGATCCGTACCGGGGGCGAGATGCGGATCAGCAACTTTTTGTTGTGGCAGGCCGCATACTCCGAGTTGTTTTTCAGCGACCGGCTCTGGCCGGATTTCGACGAATCGGCACTGGATGAGGCGATTGCCGCCTTCAGTGCACGCGAGCGCCGTTTTGGCAAAACCTCCGAACAAATCCTGACCGCGCATCCCGTCCCGGTGCTCGGCTGAATAGGCCCCATGCTTCTACAGCGTGTCATCACCGCTCTTGTCCTGCTGGCCATTCTGCTGCCCGCGCTTTTTTATCCCTCCGCGGTGCCATTCACGCTGGTCGTGCTGGTGCTCATGGCTGCCGGCGCATGGGAGTGGGGGCGCCTGAGCGGCTTTGGCCAGGCAGGTTCGCTGGCCGTGGGCGCTGCCTGCGTTGCCCTGTGCGGTGCGTCTTGGGCGCTGGGCTGGATTGATCGGCCCCTGACCGCCCTGTGGATCGTTGGAGGTGGCCTGTGGGTGCTGTGTGCGGCCTGGCTGCTGCGCGCCGGCGTGCCGGGCTGGCCCCGCATTCCTGCGGCCGTGCGCCTGGTGGCCGGGGTGCTGGCACTTTGGCTCGCCTGGCTGGCCGTGGTGCAGGCCCGCCATCTGGGCGTCAATTTTCTGCTGTCGGTGCTGGTTCTGGTGTGGGTGGCCGATATCTTTGCCTACTTTGCCGGCCGCGCCTTTGGTTTGCGTTTCACCAAGAGCAAACTGGCGCCTTCCATCAGTCCCGGCAAGAGCTGGGAAGGGGTGTGGGGCGGGCTGGCGGGCGTGATCGTGCTGGCATTTGCCTGGGTTGCCGCAGATACCTACTGGCAGGCCGCAGTGCCCAGTTTCTACAGCCGCCTGGCGCAGCAGGGTGGTTGGCTGCTGGTGATTTCGGTCCTGTTCATGGTGGCCATGAGCGTGGCCGGTGATCTGGTGGAGTCGCTGATCAAGCGCAGTGCGGGCGTGAAAGACAGCAGTGGCCTGCTGCCGGGGCATGGCGGGGTCCTGGACCGCGTGGATGCCTTGTTGCCCACACTTCCCCTGGCCCTGATGCTGACGCGCCTGACGACACCCCTATGAAACAACGACTCACTGTTCTGGGCTCTACTGGCTCTATTGGTACCAACACGCTCGACGTGGTGGCACGCCATCCGGATCGATTCGAGGTGTTTGCCCTCAGTGCAGCCACCCAGGTGGACCTGATGCTGGCGCAGTGCGCGCAATTCAAGCCTTGCTTTGCCGTGATGGCCAGCGCACCGCATGCCCGTTTGCTGGCTGAGAAAATCAAGGTAAATGGGCTCAAAACGCATGTCCTTCAATCCCCAGATGCTCTTGAAATAATAGCTTCCAACGAGGAGGTGGATACGGTCATGGCGGCCATTGTCGGGTCGGCGGGGCTGGCGCCTTGTCTCGCGGCGGCCTGGGCCGGAAAGCGCCTGCTGCTGGCCAACAAGGAGGCGCTGGTCGTCGGGGGCGACGTGTTTCTGGATGCGGTGCGCGAAGGGGCGGCCACGTTGCTGCCGATCGACAGCGAGCATTCAGCCATCTTCCAGTCCTTGCCCGAAGATGCCGCCACCTGGAGCCAGCGGGTCGAGAAAATCATTCTGACCGCCTCCGGGGGGCCATTTCGCACCCGATCGCCCGACACGCTGCGCGATGTCACGCCGGAGCAGGCCTGCGCCCATCCCAACTGGAGCATGGGGCGCAAGATTTCGGTGGATTCGGCCACCATGATGAACAAGGCACTCGAAGTCATCGAGGCGCGCTATCTGTTTGGCCTGGCTCCGTCGCAACTGGATGTGGTGATCCACCCCCAAAGCATCATCCACTCCATGGTGCAGTACCGGGACACTTCGGTGGTGGCGCAACTGGGCACCCCGGACATGCGTGTTCCCATCGCGTACGGCCTGGCCTGGCCCGAGCGGGTCGAGTCGGGGGCTTCGGCGCTGAATTTCCATGCGCTTTCCGCCATGACCTTCGAGTCCATCGACGACCATGGGCATCGCGACCGCTTTCCCGGGCTGCAGCTGGCGTGGGACGCCCTGGCGGCCCCGCAGGGCACGACGGCGGTCCTGAATGCGGCCAACGAGGTGGCGGTGGCGGCGTTTCTGGAGCGTCGCATCCGTTTCGATCAGATACACCATCTCAATCTTGCAACTTTGGAAGCGGTTTCCCCCTCCAACCCCGATTCGCTCAAGGCCTTGCTGGCCCTGGATGCCCAGGCGCGCAGTGTGGCCGAGCAGGCTGTCGGCCGCATGGCCGGCTGAATGCGGTTGATTCACGGAGCCATTGCATGTTGTTGACGCTTGTCGCTTTCGTTGTTGCTCTGGGCGTGCTAATCGCAGTGCACGAGTATGGACATTACCGGGTGGCGGTGGCCTGTGGTGTCAAGGTGCTGCGGTTTTCGGTGGGTTTTGGCAAACCGCTCCTGCGCTGGCAGCCCAAGGGTTCCGCCACCGAATTTGTGCTGAGTGCGTTCCCGTTGGGGGGCTATGTGCGCATGCTCGATGAGCGCGAGGCGCCCGTGTCCGAGGCCGAGCGCCATCTTGCGTTCAATGCCCAGCCCCTGCGCGCGCGCGCGGCCATCGTGGCAGCGGGTCCACTGGCCAATCTGCTGCTGGCCGTGTTGCTGTATTCGGTGGTCAACTGGATCGGTGTCCAGGAACCCAGGGCGCTGCTGGCCAGCCCCGTGGCGGGTTCGGTAGCGCAGGCTGCGGGTTTGCGCGGCGGTGAGCTGGTGCACAGCGCGGCCTTGGGTGCGAACGAACTGGAGCCCGTGCGTTCTTTCGAGGACTTGCGCTGGTTGTTGACCCGCGGCGCCCTGGAGGGCGAAAGGGTGCGGCTGGAGGTCGAGCCAACACCTGGTGCCGTGCACCGGGAGGTGTTGCTGGATATGGCGCAGCTCGACACGCGCGAGGCCGATGCGCAACTGTTTCGCAAGGTGGGGCTTCTGGGGCCCTGGACGCGTCCGGTGTTGGGCGAAATCATGGCCGGTGGCGCTGCGCAGCGCGCGGGGCTTCGCCAGGGCGATGTGGTCCTGAAAATAGGCGTGACAGAAGTGGTGGATGGCCAGCAGCTGCGCGAACTGATTCGCCAGTCCGTGCGCGCCGAGGCGGCCGTGGTGCAGCCCTGGCGCATCGAGCGTGGAGGTCAGCAGCTGACCGTGGACGTGATGCCCGAAATCTTTAAAGAGCAAGACGGCATTGTGGGTCGCATCGGTGCCTATGTGGGCGCGCCGCCCGAGCTGGTGATCGTTCAGCATGGGCCCGTTGAGGGCTTGTGGAATGGCGTTGTACGGACCTGGGACGTGTCCGCCCTGACGCTTCGCATGATGGGCCGCATGGTGCTTGGCCAGGCGTCCCTGAAAAATCTCAGTGGACCCTTGACGATTGCCGACTATGCCGGCCGCTCGGCCAGCATGGGTTTCACGCAGTACCTGGTGTTTCTGGCACTCATCAGCGTGAGTCTGGGCGTGCTGAACCTGCTGCCCTTGCCAGTCCTTGATGGTGGGCACCTGATGTATTATCTTTGGGAGGGTGTGACCGGCAGGAAGGTGTCGGATGCGTGGATGGAGCAGTTGCAGCGCGGTGGCGTGGCAGTGCTTCTTCTCATGATGTCCATTGCCCTGTTCAACGATATCACCCGGCTATTTGGCTAACCTTTTTGCCGCTGTCCCCTGCGTCATGCGGCTTCCGCTTCACTCATGAAAAAACACATCAATCGCTTGGGCGTGCGTACTGCAGCGGCCGTTGCCGCCATGGTTTTTGTCGCCAATGCGGCCTGGGCTCTGGAGCCCTTCAAGGTGCAGGACATCCGGGTGGAGGGGTTGCAGCGCGTGGAGCCTGGGACCATTTTTGCTTCCATGCCGCTGCGGGTGGGCGATGACTACAACGATGAAAAGGGCGCGGCCGCCATCCGGGCGCTGTTCGGTCTGGGATTGTTCAAGGATGTGAGGCTGGAAGCCACCGGCAATGTGCTGGTGGTGGTGGTGGAAGAGCGCCCGACCATTGCCGATGTCGATTTTGCAGGCACCAAGGAATTCGACAAGGAGGCTCTCAAGAAGAGCATGCGCGACGTGGGGCTCACCGAAGGGCGTCCCTACGACAAGGCGCTGGCCGACCGGGCAGAGCAGGAGCTCAAGCGCCAGTACATCAACAAGAGCCTGTACGGCGCCGAAGTGGTGACCACTGTGACGCCCATTGAGCGCAACCGTGTCAACCTCACCTTCACGGTGGTGGAAGGCGAGCCTGCACGCATCAAGGAAGTGCGCATTGTGGGCAACAAGGCGTTCAGCGAGTCCACGCTCAAGGGGCTCTTTGACCAGGACACCGGCGGCTGGCTGAGCTGGTACACCAAGTCGGACCGCTATGCCCGTGCAAAGCTCAACGCCGATCTGGAGACCCTGCGCTCGTACTATCTGCAGCGCGGCTACCTGGAGTTTCGCGTGGATTCCACCCAGGTGGCCATCTCGCCCGACAAGCAGGACATCTCCATTGTGGTCAATGTCACCGAAGGCGAGCGTTTCGTGGTGTCGGGGGTGAAGCTCGAAGGCAATTACCTCGATCGCGACGACGAGTTCAAGTCGCTGGTCACCATTCGCCCGGGCGAGCCCTACAACGCCGATCAGGTCACTGAAACGACCAAGGCTTTTTCCGAATATTTTGGGCGTTTCGGTTTTGCCTTCGCGCGCGTCGAGGCGGTGCCCGACATCGATCGCGAAAACAACCGCGTGACCTTGGTGCTGCAGGCCGAACCGGCCCGCCGGGCGTATGTGCGGCGCATCAATGTGAGCGGCAACAACCGCACCCGTGATGAAGTCGTGCGCCGTGAATTCCGACAGTACGAGGCCTCCTGGTATGACGGCGAGAAGATCCGCCTGTCGCGCGACCGTGTGGACCGGCTTGGCTACTTTACCGAAGTGGGCATCGAAACCCAGGAAGTGCCTGGATCGCCAGACCAGGTCGACCTCGTGATCAATGTGGCCGAGAAGCCCACAGGGTCACTGCAACTGGGCGCCGGTTTTTCCAGTGCTGAAAAGGTGGCCTTGTCCTTTTCCATCAAGCAGGAAAACGTTTTCGGTTCCGGCAACTATCTGGGGGTGGATGTCAACACCAGCAAGTACCGCCGCACCTTGGTGTTCAGCACCACCAATCCGTATTTCACCCAGAATGGCATTTCCCGTACGATGGATCTCTACTACCGTACCGACAAGCCCTATGAAGAGCAGGGTGGCAATTACCAGCTGGTCACCACGGGTGCATCCATTCGTTTCGGGGTGCCCTTCAGCGAGACCGACACCGTGTTCTTCGGTGGCGGGGTGGAGCAGATCAAGATCAAGGCAGGCACCCTCATGCCGGCCGCCTACTTGGCCTACGCGGACACCTATGGAAGCAGCAGCATCGCCGCTCCCCTGACCATTGGCTGGTCGCGCGATGACCGCGACAGTGCGCTGGCACCCAATTCGGGGCGTTATCAGCGGCTCAATTCCGAATGGTCTGTGGCAGGTGATGCGCGCTATCTGCGGGCGAACTACCAGTACCAGCAGTACATCCCGCTGAACAAGCGTTTCACGGTGGCCTTCAATGGCGAACTGGGCTATGGCAAGGGCATGAACGGTCGGCCGTTTCCGGTGTTCAAGAATTTTTACTCCGGTGGCCTGGGTTCCGTACGTGGTTTCGATCAGGGCACACTGGGGCCGCGCGATGTCACGGGCGCTTCCTTGGGCGGGCCCAAGAAAGTCACGCTCAATGCCGAGTTGATGGCACCTTTCCCAGGGGCCGGCAATGACCGCACGCTGCGCATTTTCACTTTCGTGGACGTGGGTAATGTGTATGGCGAAGATGACAAAGTCAGTTTTAATGACATGCGCGTATCCGCAGGTGTGGGCCTGAGCTGGATTTCCCCCCTGGGTCCGCTGCGTCTTGCCTATGCGCAACCGGTGCGCAAGTTCGCCGGCGATAGAATCCAGAAACTTCAATTCCAGATTGGTACGTCCTTCTAATGAAATCCCTTTCCCGCCATTTCACTTTGGGTGTGCTGCTGAGCGCACTGGCCGTGGCTGCTCCTGCGCTGCAGGCACAAGAATTCAAGGCCGGTTTTGTCAATACCGACCGCATCTTCCGCGAAGCCACCACCGCCAAGGCGGCCCAGGCCAAGCTGGAGCAGGAGTTTTCCCGTCGCGAGAAGGAACTCATCGACATGGGCAACACCTTGAAGACGGCGACGGAGAAATTTGAGCGCGAGGCCCCTACCATGGCCGAGAGCCAGCGCACCACCCGCCAGCGCCAGTTGGTGGACCAGGACCGTGAATTCCAGCGCAAGCGTCGTGAGTTCCAGGAAGACCTGAATGCCCGCAAGAACGAAGAGCTCGCACAGGTTCTGGAGCGCGCCAACAAAGTGGTCAAGCAAGTGGCCGAGGCGGAGAAGTACGACGTCATCCTGCAGGAAGCTGTGTACATCAATCCCAAGCACGACATCACCGATCGGGTGATCAAGGCGCTGAATGCCGCTGGCAAATAAGCCGCGGCTCAGGGTGGGTGGCGCGTGAGTTTGCTCCTCGGGAACATTGTCGACGCGCTGGGCGGATCGCTGGAAGGGGGGCTGCGGGAAACCGAGATTCTTCGCATCGCACCGCTCGAAACCGCCGGTCCAGGGGACATCAGTTTCCTGAGCCACCCGCGTTACCAGCAGCAACTGGCCGCCTCCCGGGCGGCCTGCGTCATTGTGGCGCCTGCCATGCACGAGCTTGCGCTGGTGCGCGGCGCGTGCATCGTGGCGGACAACCCCTATGCCTATTTCGCCCGGGTGACGCAGCTTTGGCGGCAGCGCCATGGCGAAGCCGTGCAAGCCGGTGTGCACCCCAGTGCCGTGGTGGATGCGACCGCCGTGGTGCATCCCAGTGCTTCGGTCGGCCCGCTGTGCGTTGTCGAGCGCGGTGCCCACATTGGCGCAGGCACGGTGCTCAAGTCGCGCGTGACGGTGGGTGAAGAATGCCACATCGGCGCGCGCTGCATCGTGCACGCCGGCGTGGTGATCGGGGCCGACGGATTTGGTTTTGCGCCAGAAAACGGGCAATGGATCAAGATCGAACAACTGGGCGCCGTGCGCATTGGCGACGATGTCGAGATCGGTGCCAACACCTGCATAGATCGCGGTGCGCTGCAGGACACCGTGATCGAAGACGGGGTGAAACTCGACAATCTGATCCAGGTGGGCCACAACGTGCACATCGGCAAGCATGCTGCGATGGCCGGGTGTGTGGGCATCGCGGGCAGCGCCACCATTGGAGCGCATTGCACTGTTGGTGGGGGCGCGATTGTGCTGGGCCACCTGAAATTGGCCGACAACGTGCATATTTCCGCGGGCACGGTGGTCACACGCTCCTTGAACAGGCCGGGCCAGTACACCGGCATGTTCCCCATCGACGACAATGCCCGCTGGGAAAAGAACGCTGCGACACTCAAACAATTGCACAGCCTGCGCGAGCGCATCAAGGCGCTGGAGCAGGCCCTGAAGGCAGCATGAACGGAAGAACAACTCGATGATGGATATCCACGCAATTCTCAAGCAGCTGCCCCACCGCTACCCGTTTCTGCTGGTAGACAAGGTGATCGAGCTTGAGAGCAACACCCGCATCAAGGCCATCAAGAACGTCACGTTCAACGAGCCATATTTCATGGGGCATTTCCCCGGCCGCCCCGTGATGCCCGGTGTGTTGATCCTTGAAGCCTTGGCGCAAGCCGCAGGCCTGCTGGCTTTTGATGCCATGGGCAAGGTGCCCGATGAAAACAACATCTATTATTTTGTCGGTATCGACGGCGCGCGCTTCAAGCGCCCCGTGGAGCCGGGTGACCAGCTGATCCTGTCCATCACCATCGACCGCGTGCGCGGTGGCATCTGGAAGTTCAAGGGCGTGGCCAGCGTGGGCGACGAGGTGGCTTGCGAAGCCGAACTCATGTGCACCATGCGCAGCGTAGGCTGACTGACCAAACTGTTCAGATCTGTTGGACCGTGAGCAATATTCATCCCACAGCCATTGTCGAGGCGGGTGCCCGCATCGATCCCTCCGTGACAGTGGGGCCGTACACCATGATAGGCCCCGATGTTTCCATCGGGGCCGGCACCACAGTGGGCCCGCATTGCGTGATCGAAGGGCGCACCACCATCGGTGCGGACAACCGCATTTTCCAGTTTGCATCGCTCGGTGCCGCGCCGCAGGACAAGAAGTACGCGGGCGAGCCCACACGGCTTGTCATCGGGGACCGCAACACCATCCGCGAGTTCTGCACCTTCAACCTGGGAACCACCCAGGACAAGGGCGTGACGACCATAGGCGATGACAACTGGATCATGGCCTACGTGCACATCGCACACGACTGTGTGGTGGGCAACCAGACCATCCTGGCCAACAATGCCACGCTGGCCGGGCATGTGCAGGTGGCGGACCAGGCCATCATCGGCGGGCTCACGGGCATTCACCAGTTTGTGAAGGTGGGCGCGCATGTAATGGCCGGTTTTGCCAGCCACATCTCGCAGGACGTCCCGCCCTTCATGATGGTGGACGGCAACCCGCTGGCCGTGCGGGGGCTGAACCTCGAAGGCCTGCGTCGCCGTGGTTTCTCGGCTGCGCGGATGGCGGGCATCAAGCAGATGCATCGCATGCTGTACCGGCAGGGGTTGACCCTGGGGGCCGCCCGCACCGCCATCGCCGAGTTGCCGGCCACCCATCCGGAAGCCACCGCCGACATCGCGTTGGTGCTGGCCTTTCTGGATGCCTCCACGCGCGGCATTGCGCGCTGAGGGGCGCCCATGAGTATTTCCCCCCGCGTTGCCATGGTGGCGGGCGAGACCTCGGGCGATCTGCTCGCAGGCCTGCTGATCGATGGTATGCAGGCCCACTGGCCACAGTTGCAATCCTGCGGCATTGGTGGCCCGCAAATGCAGCGGCGTGGTTTTCAGGCCTGGTGGCCCAGCGAGAAGCTGGCCGTCCATGGCTACAGCATGGAAGTGCTGCGCCGGCTGCGGGAGTTGCTCGGAATCCGCAAACAGCTGCGCGAGCGTTTGCTCGGGGACCGTCCCGATGTTTTCATCGGCGTGGACGCGCCCGACTTCAATCTGGGGCTGGAGGCCGATCTGCGTGCCGCCGGCATCAAGACGGTGCACTTCGTGTGTCCGTCCATCTGGGCCTGGCGTGCCGACCGGGTCGAGAAGATCCGACGCAGCGCGGACCATGTGCTGTGCATTTTTCCGTTCGAGCCGGAACTTCTGGCGCACCATGGCATTGCGGCTACGTATGTGGGCCACCCGCTGGCGGGTGTGATTCCCATGCTGCCAGACCGCGCTGCCGCCCGGGCGCAACTCGGTCTGCAGGATTCGGACGAGGTGCTGGCCATCCTGCCCGGCAGCCGTTCTTCCGAGATTCAGTACATAGCCCAGCCCTTCTTTGAGGCGGCGGCGCTGGTGCTTAAAGCGCGACCCGCCATCAAATTGGTAGTGCCGGCGGTGCCCGCCTTGCATGATCGGATCGTTCAGATCGCCCACCACTGTGGCCTGGGTGGGGCGGTGCAGATCATTGCGGGGCAGTCCCACACCGTGCTTGCCGCCTGCGATGCCACCTTGATCGCCAGCGGTACCGCAACGCTGGAAGCGGCACTCTTCAAGCGCCCCATGGTGATCGGCTACCACATGCATCGCTGGAGCTGGTGGCTCATGCGCCGCAGGCAGTTGCAGCCCTGGGTGGGGTTGCCCAACATCCTTTGCCGCGAGTTTGTGGTGCCTGAACTCATCCAGGACGCGGCCACGCCGCAAGCGCTTTGCGCGGCAGCGTTGGACTGGCTGGACGCGCGGCGCAGCAATCCCCAGAAAATCGCGGCCCTGGAGCGGCGCTTCACGGCGCTGCACGAAAGCCTGCAACGCAACACCCCTCAACTGGCTGCCGATGCGATCCAGAAAATCCTTGCCGCCTGAACAGGCCAGCTTGCCCTGGCATCCCCCGGGTTTGGTGGCGGGGGTGGACGAGGCCGGCCGCGGCCCGCTGGCCGGGCCCGTGGTGGCCGCTGCGGTCATCCTCGACGAGCTGCACCCTATCGCCGGACTGGCCGACTCCAAGAAGCTCACCGCCGCGCGGCGCGAGGCCCTGTTTGACGAGATCCGGGCCAAGGCGCTGTGCTGCAGCATCGCCGAAGCCAGTGTCGAGGAAATCGACCGTCTGAACATCCTGCAGGCCACGCTGCTGGCCATGCGCCGCGCCGTGCTGGGCCTGCGGCTCAAGCCGAAGATGGTCCTGGTCGATGGCAACCGGCTGCCCACGCTGGACATGCCGGCCGAGGCCATTGTCAAGGGCGATGCGCTGGTGCCTGCCATTTCGGCGGCCTCCATCCTGGCCAAGGTGCACCGGGACCGCTGGTGCGTGCAGGTCGATGCGCAGTACCCGCAATACGGCTTTGCCGGCCACAAGGGCTACGGCACGGCCGTGCACATGGCCGCCCTGCGCGAGCATGGCGCCTGCATACACCATCGGCACAGCTTTGCACCCGTGGCCAGGGTGCTGGCCTGAATGGCCCGGCGTACCGGGCCCCTTCTTTGCCCGCACGGGACACCGCATGACCTCCGCTCCCCTGACCGTCATCCACTCGCGTGACAACGCCTTTGTCAAAGACCTGCGCCGGCTGGCGCAGGACAGCACGGCCTACCGCAAGCAGGGCCGTGTCTGGCTGGAGGGCGACCACCTGTGCAGCGCGGCCCTGCAGCGTGGCGTGCGGCCCGTGGTGGCGGTGTTTTCGGAGTCTTTTTGGCCTCAGGCACCCGTTGCATATGCGCAAGCGGCTATTAAGGTCGTAGTGATCGCCGATGCCCTGTTTGCGGACATCAGTGGCCTGGAATCACCGGCGCCCATGGGGTTTGTTGTGGATGTCGCCGCGCCGAGGGGGTTGCAGGCGGCGGTGGCCACGGTGGTGCTGGACCGCGTGCAGGATGCGGGCAATGTGGGCTCCATCCTGCGCAGTGCATCGGCATTTGGCTTCCGGCAGGTGGTGGCGCTCAAGGGCAGTGCGGCGCTGTGGGCGCCCAAGGTGCTGCGCGCGGGCATGGGCGCGCACTTTGCGCTCGATCTGGTGGAAGGGCTGGAGGTGCAGGGCCTCCAGGCGCTTCAGGTGCCACTGCTGGTGACCCATGTGCACGATGGCGACTTCCTGCACCGCGCCGCCTTGCCGTGGCCGTGCGCCTGGGTGCTGGGCCATGAAGGGCAGGGCGTGTCGCCCGCGCTGGAGGAGCGTGCCACCCGGCGTATCCGCATTGCGCAGCCTGGCGGCGAGGAGTCCCTGAACGTGGCTGCCGCCGCAGCCATCTGCCTGCACGCCAGTGGCGCCACGCGCTGAAATTTGGAACGCATCGACTGGGTCGGTGGTGAAAGACAGGCACATTGCGTGGCGTGCTGCAGCCCCGGCCGCGATGCCGCATTGCGGCATGAGGGCATTCGGGGCGGGACTCAGCTGGGTATAATCAGGGGCTTTTCTCGCAACAGCGTCGCCCGATCGCACCCAAAGCAACAACCCATCTGAGAGCAGCCGCCGGCACACCTTGCGCGAGCGGCCTGCAGGCGCCGGGCGACCGTAACCATCCGGAGAATCCAGTGCTCTTGTCTCTACAGGGAAACTTCCCGCCCGCCATCCTGGCGCTCGCAGACGGCACGGTCTTTATCGGTAATTCGATCGGTGCTTCATCCGCAGATGCGGGCACCACCGTCGGCGAAGTGGTGTTCAACACCGCCATCACCGGCTACCAGGAAATCCTCACCGACCCCAGCTATTGCCAGCAGATCGTGACGCTCACGTATCCGCACATCGGCAACTACGGCGTCAACACCGAGGATATCGAAGCCGACAAGGTCCATGCCGCAGGCCTCATCATCAAGGACCTGCCCCTGCTGGCCAGCAACTTCCGCCAGACCGAAACCCTCTCGCAATACCTTGTGCGCCACAAGACGGTGGCCATTGCCAACATCGACACCCGCAAGCTGACCCGCCTGCTGCGCAACAAGGGTGCGCAGAACGGCGCCATCGTTGGCCTGGCGGCCGGTGAAGCCGTGACACAGGCACGCGTTGACGCCGCGCTGGCCGCAGCCAAGGCCGCGCCCAGCATGAAGGGCCTGGATCTGGCCCAGGTCGTGACCACGCCCGCCGCCTACCCCTGGGACCAGACCGAGTGGAAGCTGGGCTCAGGCTACGGCAAGCAGGAATCGCCCCGCTTCCATGTGGTGGCCTACGACTACGGCGTGAAGCTGAACATCCTGCGCATGCTGGCCGAGCGCGGCTGCAAGCTGACGGTGGTGCCTGCCAAGACGCCGGCCGCCGAAGTGCTGGCCATGCACCCCGACGGCGTGTTTCTGTCCAACGGCCCTGGCGACCCCGAGCCCTGCGACTACGCCATCACGGCGGTGCGCGAGATCATCGACAGCGGGACTCCCACTTTCGGTATCTGCCTGGGCCACCAGATCATGGCCCTGGCCTCTGGCGCCAAGACCTTCAAGATGCAGCACAGCCACCACGGTGCCAACCACCCGGTGAAAGACCTGGACAACGGGCGCGTCAGCATCACCAGCCAGAACCACGGCTTTGCGGTGGAGCTGGAGTCGTTGCCTGCCAACCTGCGCGCCACGCACATCAGCCTGTTCGACGGCACGCTGCAGGGCCTGGTGCGCACCGACAAGCCCGCCTTCTGCTTCCAGGGGCATCCCGAGGCATCGCCCGGCCCGCACGACATTGCCTACCTGTTCGACCGCTTCACGGCATTGATGGCCACGGCCCAGGAGAAAAAATAATGCCAAAGCGCACAGACCTCAAAAGCATTCTCATCATCGGCGCCGGCCCCATCATCATCGGCCAGGCCTGCGAATTCGACTATTCCGGCGTGCAGGCCTGCAAGGCGCTGCGCGAAGAGGGCTACAAGGTCATCCTGATCAACAGCAACCCCGCCACGATCATGACCGACCCGGCCACGGCCGACGTCACCTACATCGAGCCCATCACCTGGCAGACGGTCGAGAAGATCATCGCCAAGGAGCGCCCCGATGCCATCCTGCCCACCATGGGCGGCCAGACCGCGCTGAACTGCGCTCTGGACCTGTGGCGCAACGGCGTGCTCGACAAGTACCAGGTCGAGCTGATCGGCGCCACGCCCGAAGCCATCGACAAGGCCGAAGACCGCCTGAAGTTCAAGGACGCCATGACCAAGATCGGTCTGGGCTCCGCGCGCTCAGGCATCGCCCACAGCATGGACGAAGCCTGGGCGGTGCAAAAGAGCGTGGGCTTCCCCACCGTGATCCGCCCCAGCTTCACGCTGGGTGGCACGGGCGGTGGCATTGCCTACAACCCCGAAGAGTTCGAGACCATCTGCAAGCGCGGCCTGGAAGCCTCGCCCACCAACGAACTGCTGATCGAAGAGTCGCTGCTCGGCTGGAAAGAGTACGAGATGGAAGTGGTCCGCGACAAGGCGGACAACTGCATCATCATCTGCTCGATCGAAAACCTGGACCCCATGGGCGTGCACACCGGCGACTCGATCACCGTGGCTCCCGCGCAGACCCTGACCGACAAGGAATACCAGGTTCTGCGCAACGCCAGCCTGGCAGTGCTGCGCGAGATCGGCGTGGACACCGGCGGCTCCAACGTGCAGTTCTCGATCAACCCGCAGGATGGCCGCATGGTCGTCATCGAGATGAACCCGCGCGTCTCCCGCTCCTCGGCGCTGGCCTCCAAGGCCACGGGTTTTCCCATCGCCAAGGTGGCGGCCAAGCTGGCCGTGGGCTATACGCTCGACGAGCTGAAGAACGAAATCACCGGAGGCGCCACGCCCGCGTCGTTCGAGCCCTCGATCGACTATGTGGTCACCAAGATTCCACGCTTTGCATTCGAGAAGTTTCCCACGGCCGACAGCCGCCTGACCACGCAGATGAAATCCGTCGGCGAGGTCATGGCCATGGGCCGTACCTTCCAGGAGTCCTTCCAGAAAGCCCTGCGTGGCCTGGAAGTGGGTGTGGACGGCATGAACGAGAAGACCCAGGACCGCGAAGTCCTGGAGAAGGAACTGGGCGAGCCCGGCCCCGAGCGCATCTGGTACGTGGGCGATGCGTTTGCCATGGGCCTGTCGGTCGATGAGGTGTTTGACCTCACCAAGATCGACAAGTGGTTCCTGGTGCAGATCGAGCAGATCGTGAAGATCGAGCTCGATATCGACAAGCTTGTTGCCGAGAAGGGCGCGGGCGCCCTGGCAGCAATCGATGCCGGCACGCTGCTCACGCTCAAGCAAAAGGGCTTCTCCGACCGCCGTCTGGCCAAGCTGCTCCAGACCACCGAGAAGGCCGTGCGCGAAGCGCGCCGAGCGCTGAACGTGCGCCCGGTGTACAAGCGCGTGGACACCTGCGCGGCCGAGTTCGCCACCGACACCGCTTACCTGTACTCCACTTACGAAAATGCCACCTACGGGGGCGCCGCGGAATGCGAGGCAGAGCCCACCACCAACAAGAAGATCATGGTGCTGGGCGGCGGCCCCAACCGGATCGGCCAGGGCATCGAGTTCGACTACTGCTGCGTGCATGCGGCCCTCGCCATGCGCGAGGACGGCTACGAGACCATCATGGTCAACTGCAACCCCGAGACTGTCTCCACCGACTACGACACCTCCGACCGCCTGTACTTCGAGCCCGTCACGCTCGAAGACGTGCTGGAGATCGTGGACAAGGAAAAGCCGGTCGGCGTGATCGTGCAGTACGGCGGCCAGACGCCTTTGAAGCTCGCCCTGGGCCTGGAGGCCGAAGGCGTGCCGATCATCGGCACCAGCCCCGACATGATCGATGCGGCCGAAGACCGCGAGCGCTTCCAGAAGCTGCTGGGCGAGCTGGGCCTGCGCCAGCCGCCCAACGCGACTGCGCGTACCGAGCCGGAGGCGCTGGAAAAGGCCTCCGCCCTGGGCTACCCCCTGGTGGTGCGCCCCAGCTACGTGCTGGGCGGCCGCGCGATGGAAATCGTGCACGAGCAGCGTGACCTGGAGCGCTACATGCGCGAGGCCGTCAAGGTGAGCAACGACTCGCCCGTGCTGCTCGACCGTTTCCTCTCCAACGCCATCGAGTGCGATGTGGACTGCGTGCGTGATTCCGCAGGCGTCACCTTCATCGGCGGCGTGATGGAGCACATCGAACAGGCCGGCGTGCACAGCGGCGACTCGGCCTGCTCGCTGCCCCCGTACTACCTGTCGCAGCCCACCATCGATGAAATCAAGCGCCAGACGGCCGCCATGGCCGAGGGCCTGAACGTGGTGGGCCTGATGAACGTGCAGTTCGCCATCCAGGAAGCCGACGGCAAGGACATCATCTACGTGCTGGAGGTGAACCCGCGCGCCTCGCGCACGGTGCCTTTCGTCAGCAAGGCCACGGGCATCCAGCTGGCCAAGGTGGCCGCGCGCTGCATGGCGGGCCAGACCCTGGCCAGCCAGGGCATCACCCAGGAAGTGACGCCCCCGTACTTCAGCGTGAAGGAGGCCGTGTTCCCGTTCGTCAAGTTCCCTGGCGTGGACACCATCCTCGGCCCCGAGATGAAGTCCACCGGCGAGGTGATGGGTGTGGGCAAGACCTTCGGCGAAGCCTTCGTCAAGAGCCAGCTGGGCGCGGGCACCAAGCTGCCCACCTCGGGCAAGGTGTTCCTCACCGTGAAGAACAGCGACAAGGCACGCGCCGTGGCCATCGCCCGCGATCTGGTGGCGATGGGCTTCGTGCTCGTGGCCACCAAGGGCACGGCGGCGGCCATCGCCGAGGCCGGCGTGCCGGTGGCGGTGGTCAACAAGGTGACCGAAGGTCGCCCGCACATCGTGGACATGATCAAAAACGACGAGATCGCCATGGTCATCAACACGGTGGAAGAGCGCCGCAATGCGATTGCCGACTCGCGGGCCATCCGCACCTCGTCGCTGCTGGCGCGCGTGACCACGTTCACCACCATCTTTGGTGCGGAAGCCGCGGTCGAGGGCATGAAATTCCTCGACAAGCTCGACGTGTATTCGGTGCAGGAACTGCACGCCCAGCTGACCGTCTGATGGTGGTCTGCACCCGGGCAAACGCGGCATAATCTGCCCTGACCAGACACCGCCGCGCGGCAACGTGCGGCGGTTTCCTTTTTAGGGTCGCCAAAGGCATGGACAGCGAAGCTTCCTGTCCATGTCGGGTGACTGACCGGTGGGGGTGCTTCGCATTCCCACCGCTTTGATTGACGGAGACTCATCGCAATGGCCACCATTCCCATTACCAAGCGCGGCGCTGAAATGCTCAAGGCCGAGCTGCACCGCCTCAAGACCATAGAGCGGCCCGCTGTGATCACGGCGATTGCCGAGGCGCGTGCGCAGGGTGACCTCAGCGAAAACGCCGACTACGATGCGGCCAAGGACCGCCAGGGATTCATCGAGGGCCGCATTCAGGAAATCGAGGGCAAGCTCTCGGTGGCGCAGGTCATTGATCCGAGCGGTGTGGACGGTGGCGGCAAGGTGGTGTTTGGCGCCACGGTCGAGCTGGAGGATGAAGACTCGGGCGACACGGTGAAATACCAGATCGTGGGCGAGGACGAGGCCGATCTGAAACAGGGCCTGATCAATATCTCCAGCCCGATTGCCCGGGCCCTGATTGGCAAGGAAGAGGGCGACACGGCGGAAGTGCAGGCACCGGGCGGCGTGCGCCGCTATGAAGTGGTGGCCGTCAGCTACCTGTGATCCGAAGCACCATGCGCATCCGCCTTCCTGCCTTTCTGGCGGCCCTCTGGTGGGGCAGTCTGACGACCATCGGGCTGCTGGTGGTGCCGCTGTTGTTCGCCCATTTGCCCACCCCTGCACTGGCGGGCGGCATGGCGGCAAGGCTGTTTGCTGCCCAGACCTGGGTGACGGTGGCGTGTTGCGTGCTGTTGCTGCTGGTTTCAAGGCCAAAAGGCGAGGTGACCCAATATCCATGGGCTAAAGCGGCTATGGTTTTCATCGTTGGTGGGTTGCTGCTGGCATTGCTGACCCAGTTTGGCGTGGCGCCGCGCATCGTCGCCCGGCAGGATTTGCGCCTGTGGCACACGGTGGGGAGCGTAATGTATGCCGTGCAATGGGTGTGTGCAGGCATGACGCTCTGGCGGACGCTGCCGGCCCGTCATCCACAATGACGGCTGATCGGTCGGTCGCGGCTCTGTGATCGCAACGGGAGGCAGGTGATGGTTTCGCAAGTCGTACGCATTGAAACAACGCAATGGCAGGGGCTGCAGGGCAATCCTGCCTGGACGACTGCGGTGGAGGGGGGGCAGGTGCTGTTCTTTCCCCAGCTCGCTTTTGCACTGCTGCCGGAGGAGAACACATACCTGCGCCCGGACATCCGCGACCCGGGCGCACGCAACATCAGCCTGGATGCCCAGGGCCGCCTGAAGGGGGCGGCGGGCAACGCGGCAACACAGGCGGGCCTGGCGGCGATGGTGGGGCGCTTTCGGGAGCAGGCCATGGCGCTGGTCTCGGGCCTGCTGCCGGACTATGTGCCCGCGCTGCGCCTGGCGCCCACGAGTTTCCGGCCCATGCAGGTGGAGTCGCGCGTGCAGTCGTGGCGCGCGGACGATCGCCGCCTGCATGTGGACGCCTTTCCATCGCGCCCCAATGATGGCGAGCGCATTTTGCGCGTGTTCACCAATGTCAATCCCGAGGGCCAGCCCCGGGTGTGGCGGCTGGGTGAGCCGTTTGAAACGGTGGCGTGCAATTTCCTGCCCAAGGCCAAGCCCTATGTGCGCTGGCAGGCCCATGCCCTCCAGGCGCTGCACGTGACCAAATCGCTGCGCAGTGAATACGATCACCTGATGCTGCAACTGCACGACGGCATGAAGCGCGATCTGGCCTACCAGAAAGAGGCGACGCAGGAAACGGTGCCGTTTCCTGCCGGATCGACCTGGATCTGTTTTTCCGACCAGGCTTCGCATGCAGTGATGTCGGGCCAGTACATGCTGGAGCAGACCCTGCACCTGGCCCCCGGCCATGAGTACGACCCCGCCGCGAGCCCGCTGGCGATCCTGACGCGCCTGACGGGGCGACCCCTGGTGGGGGTTTAGGGAGTCCCACCGAGCAAGGTCATTCGTTCCAGTAGCGCGCAATCCAGCGCGCGGGTTCCATGTGCCGAAAGCGCTTGTTGCGGCGGCCGGCGAGGGCATCGGGCGGATTGCACTCGCCATGAAATATCACCACCCGCGCATCTGCAGGCACGATCGGCTCGCGCCAATAGTTGCTGGGCCAGGCGGGAATGCAGCTGTACTTGAAGCTGGGGCACCAGGCTTGCGGCCAGTACTGCAGTTTTCCCTGGCGGTGCAGCCGGTGTGACAGGTAGGCCTGCTCATTGCGAAATTGCGAGCGTACCTCGTTGATATGGGTGCGGAAGTAGTCCAGCAGGTCGGCGTGTGCGCCCAGTTCGAAGCGGTAGATCGACGAGTTGCCGGTGATGCGCCCGAACTGCCAGGGACGCACGTAGTCGCGGATGATGCGAAAGCTGCCGGGTTGCTCGAAAAAGCCATCGAGGCTGCCCACCACCACCACGTCCAGGTCCATGAACAAGGCCGTGCCGCGCAGGCCATGCAGATCCGCTTCGAAGGTGGTGAGCTTTTGCCAGGCGCCATCGCGCTCGCCGGGCGCCAGATTCAGGTCCAGATCGGGAATCGGCAGGCAATGCACCTCCTGGCGAATGCCTGTGCTGTCGTCGGTCAGGCAAACGAAGTGAAAATCACCCGTGAGGTTGCGGCGCACCATCGCGTACAGCCGATTGACATATTCGGGGCCGTATTTCGTGCCCCATTTCATGCAGATCACATGGCGCTGCTGCGCCGCGGCAGTGGGTGCGGCCATGGCGTCAGTCAGCCTGGCTTTTCTTGATCGACTTCAGCTTGGGCTTTTTTGCCCGCTTGATCTGCCCGCCGGACGTGAGGCGCTGGTTGCCCAGCACGCGCAGTTGCTTGATTTCGGGCCGCTGGCCGCCGCGTTTGCTGTATTTGAGCACCTTGACGTCACGCGGGCCGGGCATGCGGTCTTCGTCCGGTGTGCGCTCCTTGGCGGGCTGGGGGCGCCAGAGCACCAGAAGTTTGCCGATGTGCTGGATGGGGGCCGCGTTCAGGTCCGCCGCCAGCTGCTGGTACATCAGTTCACGGGCCGTGCGGTCATCGTTGAAGATGCGCACCTTGATCAGCCCATGGGCGTTCAGGGCGGCATCGATTTCTTTTTGCACCGCGGCGGTCAGGCCATCTCCCCCTACAAGGACCACGGGGTCGAGGTGGTGGGCATTGGCGCGATGTTCCCGGCGCTCTGCGGGAGTCAGTTGAATTTGGGGCATGGCCGTATTATGTCTGCGGCCCGTCACGCAGCGACTTCACCCCGTTGCGCGTGGTGAGCCCTTGACGCAATCAGCGGTGCCGATTGTCGAGAGACAATGGAGCGGTATGAAAGTTAAAACCCAAAGCAAGAAGGTCAACAAGGCCTGGTTGAACGACCATGTCAATGACACTTACGTCAAACTGGCCCAGAAAGACGGCTATCGCGCGCGTGCGGCCTACAAGCTCAAGGAAATCGACGAGCAGCTGGGGTTGATCAAGCCGGGCCACACGGTCGTGGATCTGGGCTCCACCCCCGGGGCCTGGAGCCAATATGTGCGCCGGCGCCTGTCGCCTGCAGGGGCGGCGGCCGGGCAGCTCAATGGCTGCATCATTGCGTTGGACATTCTGCCCATGGAGCCCGTCGAGGGCGTGACTTTCCTGCACGGCGACTTTCGGGAGCCCGAGGTATTGCGGCAGCTGGAGGACGCATTGCAGGGCCGGGCCGTGGATGTGGTGGTGTCCGACATGGCGCCCAACCTGTCCGGCATAGAGTCGGCCGACGCGGCGCGCATTGCGCATCTGGTGGAGCTTGCCGTGGACTTTGCCTGCCAGCATCTGAAACCTGAGGGCACGCTGGTGGTGAAATTGTTCCATGGCAGCGGCTATGGCGAGCTGGTGGCTCTGTTCAAGCGGAGCTTCAAAACCGTCAAACCGATCAAGCCCAAGGCTTCACGAGACAAGTCCTCCGAAACTTTCCTGGTGGGCATGGGTCTCAGAAATAACGCGTGAGTGGGGTGGGTTGGGGCCATGGCTTACGCAATTTGGCGCCAAAGTCCGTGCTGAGTCCATGGCAGGCAGGGGGAATAAGACCTCCTGAGGCTTGAAACACCTAAAATGGGCCATACGTAAGCCGTGATGGCTTTGTGACCGTTTTTTCCCGCGACTGGAGTCCTGCTTGAACAATCAGTGGTTTTCAAAAATTGCCGTGTGGCTTGTCATCGCCATGGTGCTGTTCACTGTGTTCAAACAGTTCGACACCCGCGCCGGTGCCAGTGCAGGCCATGTCGGCTATTCGGAGTTCCTGGAGGAAGTCCGCAGCAATCGCATCAAGAGCGCCACCATCCAGGAAGGTCAGGGTGGCACCGAGATCGTTGCGGTCACCAACGATGACCGCAGGATCCGCACTACCGCCACCTACCTTGACCGCGGCCTTGTCGGCGATCTGATCAACAACAACGTCAAGTTCGACGTCAAGCCGCGCGAAGAGGGCTCTTTGCTCATGACCCTGCTGGTCAGCTGGGGTCCCATGCTGCTGCTGATCGGCGTGTGGGTGTATTTCATGCGCCAGATGCAGGGTGGCGGCAAGGGCGGTGCCTTCAGCTTTGGCAAAAGCAAGGCGCGCATGCTGGACGAAAACACCAACCAGGTCACGTTCGCTGATGTGGCGGGTTGCGATGAGGCCAAGGAAGAAGTCAAGGAAGTCGTCGACTTCCTGAAAGATCCCCAGAAGTTTCAGAAGCTCGGTGGCCGCATCCCCCGTGGTCTGCTGCTGGTCGGGCCACCGGGCACCGGCAAGACCTTGCTGGCCAAATCCATTGCCGGCGAAGCCAAGGTGCCGTTCTTCAGCATCTCGGGTTCTGATTTTGTGGAAATGTTCGTCGGCGTCGGCGCGGCCCGCGTGCGCGACATGTTCGACAACGCCAAGAAGAATGCCCCCTGCATCATCTTCATCGACGAAATCGACGCCGTGGGCCGCCAGCGTGGTGCGGGCCTGGGCGGTGGCAACGACGAGCGCGAGCAGACCCTCAACCAGATGCTGGTCGAGATGGACGGTTTCGAGACCAACCTGGGCGTCATCGTGGTGGCGGCCACCAACCGCCCTGACATCCTGGACGCCGCCTTGCTGCGCCCCGGCCGCTTCGACCGCCAGGTGTATGTGACGCTGCCCGACATCCGCGGCCGCGAACAGATCCTGAACGTGCACATGCGCAAGATTCCGATCGGCCAGGACGTGAATGCCGGCATCATCGCCCGTGGCACGCCCGGCATGAGCGGTGCCGACCTGGCCAACCTGTGCAACGAAGCCGCCCTGATGGCTGCGCGCCGCAACGCCCGCACCGTGGAAATGCAGGACTTCGAAAAGGCCAAGGACAAGATCCTCATGGGCCCAGAGCGCAAGAGCATGGTCATGCCCGAGGAAGAGCGCCGCAATACGGCCTACCATGAGTCCGGCCATGCCCTGATTGGCAAGCTGCTGCCCAAGTGCGACCCGGTGCACAAGGTCACGATCATTCCCCGTGGCCGCGCACTGGGCGTGACGATGAGCCTGCCCGCGCAGGACCGTTACAGCTATGACCGCGAGTACATGCTCAACCAGATCAGCATGCTGTTTGGTGGCCGTATTGCCGAAGAAGTGTTCATGAACCAGATGACGACCGGTGCCAGCAACGACTTCGAGCGGGCCACCCACATCGCCCGCGACATGGTCACGCGCTACGGCATGACCGATGCCCTGGGCCCCATGGTCTATGCGGAAAACGAAGGCGAGGTGTTCCTGGGCCGTTCGGTGACCAAGACCACCACCATGAGCGAGCAGACCATGGAAAAGGTGGACATGGAAGTGCGCCGCATCATCGACGAACAATACAACCAGGCCCGTCGCCTGATTGAAGAGAACAGCGACAAGATGCACGCCATGGCCAAAGCTTTGCTGGAATGGGAAACCATCGACACGGAGCAGCTCGACGACATCATGGCTGGCAAGGCACCGCGCCCACCCAAGGACTGGACGCCGCGTACGCCCCCATCCTCCGGCGATGGCCCCAGCGGTGGGTCGCCCGCGGTGACCACGGAGCCCGCCCCTACCGTTGCTTGACGCGGAAGCATCTTCATCACCAAAACGGGGCTTGCGGCCCCGTTTTTGTTTTCAACCCCCATTTTCCCGGAGTCCCATGTTCTGGCAAACCACCCGATTCACCCTGGATCTGACCCGCCCGCACACCATGGGCATTGTCAATGTGACGCCAGATTCCTTCTCCGACGGGGGGCGCCATGGATCCACTGCGGCGGCGCTGCGCCACTGCGAGCAACTCGTGAAGGACGGCGCCGACATCCTCGACATCGGCGGTGAATCCACCCGTCCCGGCAGTCCGGCCGTGGGTCTCGATGAGGAACTGGCGCGCGTACTCCCCCTGGTGCGCGAAGCGGTGGGCCTGGGCGTGCCGATCTCGGTGGATGCCTACAAACCCGAGGTCATGCAGGCGGTGCTTGATCTGGGGGCCGATATCGTGAACGACATATGGGCTTTGCGCCAGCCCGGCGCGGCGCAGGTGGTGGCGCGGCACCCGCACTGCGGTGTGTGCCTGATGCACATGCACGGCGATCCGCAGACCATGCAGGTGGCGCCCATGGTGGGCGATGTATTGCCGCAGGTGCTCTCTTTTTTAGAGCTGTCAGCGCATAACCTGCAGGCGCTGGGGGTCAAGAAGACCAGAATTGTGCTGGACCCGGGCATTGGCTTTGGCAAAACAGTGGCGCAGAACTTCGCCCTGCTGGCGCGCCAGCGCGAGTTGCTGGCGCCAGGCTATCCGTTGCTGGCAGGCTGGTCGCGCAAATCGTCGCTGGGTGCTGTGACGGGGCTGGACGTGGAGCAGCGGCTGCAGCCCAGCGTGGCCGCTGCGCTGCTCGCAGTGGAGCGCGGCGCCCGCGTGGTGCGCGTGCACGATGTCCGCGAAACGGTGCAGGCACTGGCGGTCTGGCGTGCCATGGAATCAGATCCCGTGGTGGCTGGGTAAGGGCAGCCCGGTGCTATTGACAACGCATCGCGGGGAGTTGGCTGCGATGGGTCCGCAGGACGGGGGCGGGCGTGCCATGCGCTAGACTCAAAATTCACAATATCAGTGCATAGCCGTTTCCATGACTCAAAAATACTTTGGTACCGATGGCATTCGCGGCGCCGTCGGGCAGTTCCCCATCACCGCTGACTTCGCATTGCGTCTGGCGCATGCCGTCGGTCGGGTATTGAAACAGGCCGAAGAGCGCCCCACGGTGCTGATTGGCAAGGACACGCGCATTTCAGGCTACATGCTGGAGAGCGCCCTTGAGTCAGGCTTCAACTCTGCGGGGGTGGATGTGGTGCTGCTGGGGCCGATACCTACACCGGGTGTGGCTTACCTGACCAGGGCGCAGCGGGCCAGCCTGGGGGTGGTCATCAGTGCCAGCCACAACGCGTATCCCGACAACGGCATCAAATTCTTCAGCGCCCAGGGTACCAAGCTGCCGGATGCCTGGGAACTGGCCGTGGAAGCCGCACTGGATGAGCCCCCCAAGTGGGCTGATTCGGCCTCCCTGGGCAAGGCCCGCCGCCTGGACGATGCGGCAGGCCGGTACATCGAGTTCTGCAAGAGCACGGTCCCGCACGCGCTGTCCTTGCGAGGCCTCAAGATCGTGGTGGATGCCGCCCATGGTGCCGCCTACCAGGTGGCTCCCAAGGTGTTCCATGAACTCGGCGCCGAAGTGCTGACCATAGGCTGTGCGCCGGATGGTCTCAATATCAACCACGAAGTGGGGGCCACCCATCCCGATGCACTGGTACGGGCGGTGCGCGCCAACCATGCGGACTATGGCATCGCGCTCGATGGAGATGCCGACCGGCTGCAGATGGTGGACGCGGCGGGACGTTTGTACAACGGGGATGAGTTGCTGTACCTCATGGCGGTCGATCGCATGGGGCGCGATGAGCATGTGCCTGGCGTGGTGGGCACCGTGATGACCAACATGGCCGTCGAGGTTGCTCTGCACGCCCGCGGCGTGAAGTTGGTGCGGGCGCGCGTGGGCGACCGCTACGTACTGGAAGAATTGGCACGCCACCACTGGGTGTTGGGTGGCGAGAGCTCGGGCCACCTGTTGGCGCTGGACCGCCATACGACGGGCGACGGCATTGTCAGTGCCTTGCAGGTGCTGCAGGCATGCGTGCGCAATGGGAAAACCATGGCACACATGCTGTCTGACGTGGTGCTTTACCCCCAGGTGCTCTTGAATGTTCGCCTGGCGCCGGGGCAGGATTGGAAGTCCAACAAATTGCTTGCACAGACCACCCAGGCTGTTGAGCAGGAGTTGGGTTCCACCGGGCGCGTCCTGATCCGCGCCAGCGGCACGGAGCCCCTGCTGCGGGTGATGGTGGAGGCGCGTGATGCGCAAATGGCCAGTCGCTGCGCACAGGCGCTGGCCGATGCGGCGCGCGCGGGCTGAATTTTTTGTGCCCAAAGGACAGGGAGGCGCCGGAGCGTTTCCCTGAGCGCTCAGATCGTGAACACGTACTAAGGGCCAGTGCGAGAAATCAGGAACAGGGAGCTCCGGCATTTCGCTCGCGCTCTTGATGGCGCAGCTGAGCCTATGGCAAGTGTTGGGTGGTTGCAAGGCCATCCCTGGTCGCCGACACCGTCTCGTTGACGGCGGCTGCCCGGTGCCGCCATTGTTTTGCGGGCAATGCGTCATGCAATCGACATGACAACGACATGGCGTTGTCACAGGAAGCTTTCACACTGCTTTGCGAGGAAGCGGTGCCCGAATGGGTAGCCACTTCCGGAGAAAGCCATTTTCCTGCCCCTCGGAGACGTTCCATGAATGAGTTGACCAACCTGCCGCTGTTACCTGCTTCACAGCCAACCGGGGGGGCGCAGGCGCGCGCAGAGGGCAAAAGCAGCGTTGCCCCGTTGATGCAGGTGCAGGGCAATATTCAGGTGGGTTGGGCGCGGCACCTTGATGAAGTGCGTCAGGCGCAGCGACTGCGCTTCGATGTCTTTGCCGCAGAAATGGGCGCGCGGCTGGCAACGACCCTGCCGGGCCACGATGTGGATCTGTTTGACGACTACTGCGAGCATCTTTTGGTGCGCGATGTGCCAAGCCAGCAGGTGATCGGAACCTACCGGGTGCTCACCCCGGCACAGGCAAAGCGTGTGGGGGGAACCTACAGCGACAATGAATTTGATCTGACCCGCTTGCGCAGTTTGCGCCCCCGCATGGTTGAGCTGGGCCGCAGTTGCGTGCATCCGGACCATCGCCATGGGGGTGTCATTCTGGCCCTGTGGGGGGCGCTGGCGGACTTCATGGTGCGCAACCAGCTCGATACGATGATTGGCTGCGCCAGTATTCCGATGCTGCACAACGGCGTGGTGAGCGGCGATGCAGCCGCCAGCATCTGGCAGCAATTGCGCCAGACCCACATGGCACCCATTGATTTCCATGTGCGGCCCCGGTTGCCATTGCCGGTAGAGCAACTCGATGGCTCTCTGCTGATCGAGCCACCTGCCTTGATCAAGGGCTATCTGCGCCTGGGGGCCCGGGTTCTGGGGGCGCCGGCCTGGGATCCGGATTTCAATACGGCCGACCTGCCGATGCTGATGCGCATTGCCGATCTGCCCTCCCGCTATCGCAAGCACTTTCTGGGGGTCTGATGCGTACGGCGTTCGACGCCTTGGGACCGTGGGGTGCAGCCTTGGACATGGAGGGAGTCGCCAGCCATCCGGGTGACGTGCATGTGCCCGAGCCGCACCGTTTCCGGGCGGTGTTCATTTCCGATCTGCACCTCGGAACTCCGGGCTGCCAGGCAACGGCGCTGCTGGATTTTCTCAAGCACCATCCCAGCGAAACGCTTTATCTTGTGGGGGATATCGTGGACGGGTGGCAGTTGCGTCGCAGATGGTTTTGGCCGCAGGCCCACAACGATGTGGTCCAAAAACTGTTGCGCAGTGCCCGCAAGGGATGTCGCGTGGTGTTCGTGCCGGGCAATCATGATGAATTTGCCCGTGCGTTCGTCGGCCATTCGTTCGGCGGTATCGAAGTGGTTGCCGATGCCGTGCACCTGACGGCCGATGGCCGACAGCTTTGGGTCACCCATGGCGACTACTTTGACGGAGTTATCCAGTGTGCCAAGTGGCTGGCCTATCTGGGGGATAACCTCTATGAGTTCACTCTCAAGCTCAATCGGCACCTCAATTCGTTGCGTGCGCGCATGGGCTTGCCGTACTGGTCGTTGTCGGCCTATCTCAAGGGCAAGGTGAAAAAGGCGCTCAATTATGTGACGGACTTCGAGATCGCCGTTGCGGCAGAGGCGCGCCGGCGGGGGCACCATGGCGTGGTTTGCGGACATATCCACCGCGCAGAAATGCGGGAGATCGACGGCATTCTGTATTGCAACGATGGCGACTGGGTCGAGAGTCGTACCGCACTGGTGGAGCATCTGGACGGTCGATTGGAGTTGTTGCAATGGCCTGCGCGGCCCGCAGTGCCATCTGTAGCCCCGGTCTCGGAATTGGTTGCATGAAGATTGTTCTGGTGACGGATGCGTGGCATCCGCAGGTGAACGGGGTGGTGACGACTCTCATGGAGTTGGTGCAGCAACTGCAGGGGTTGGGGCACGAAGTCCATGTGATTCACCCAGGCCAGTTTCGTACCCGCCCTTGTCCCGGCTATTCGGGCATCGATCTCGCGGTTCGACCGGCAGCGTCTTTGGGGCGCGCCATGGACGCCATCAAACCGGACGCCATCCACCTCGCCACGGAGGGTCCTCTTGGATGGGCTGCCCGAGGCTATTGTCTGCGCCACAAGCTGGCTTTCACCACGGCATTTCACACGCGATTTCCTGAAATATTGAATGCAGCCTTGCGTGTTCCGCTGGCATGGGGCTATGCGTTGTTCCGGCACTTCCATCGTCCGTCCTCGGGAGTCATGGTGCCCACGCAAGGAGTCCTGCAAATGCTGGAGCGTCGTGGGTTTCGCAATTTGCGCCAGTGGACCCATGGTGTGGATACGCAGGCGTTCCCTTTCCAGGGGGAGGCTTCACCCAGTCCCCTGGTTGGCGCATTGGCCCATCCCGTGAGCCTGTATGTGGGTCGAATTTCGTACGAAAAGAACATTGAGTCCTTCCTGCAGATCAAGATGCCCGGCACCAAGATTGTGTGTGGCGTGGGCCCATTGGCGCAGCGGTTGAAGGAGCGTCATCCCGAGGTGCGGTGGATGGGTTTGCTGGATCGGCAATCCCTTGCGGCACTGTATGCCTGTGCCGACGTGTTCGTGTTTCCCAGCCGCTCAGAGACCTTTGGGCTGGTCATGCTGGAGGCCATGTCCTGCGGAACCCCCGTGGCGGCGTTTCCGGTGGATGGTCCGCTGGAAGTTCTGGGGGCTCTGGAGCCACAAGGTGTGCGGGGTGGTGTTTTGCATGACGACCTGCTCTCGGCATGCCAGGCTGCATTGGCTGTTCCGCGTCACGAGGCCCGTCGCAGGGCACTGGATTTCACCTGGGCCAATGCAACAAAACTTTTCGTTCAGCATCTGGTTCCCGCACGATCAGATGGATTGCTGCGCCTTATGTCTGTCATATAAAGCGTCACATGGATTGACACAAGATTGTCATATTCGTATTGAATACTGGGGAAGTCTGTACAACCCCTGATTGCGTGCCCATGTCTCCACTGTCCCCTGACGCTGTCGTGGCCTCATCGCGCGCCAAACTACCTGTCGTCGCAGCGGGTTCTGGCGCCGCAGTAATGCCGGATCGGCAGCCCGCAGCGCAGGCGAAGCAACTTCCTGTTGTGGACCTTCTGGACAGGGATCACAGCATTCTGGCCTTCAATGAGCGTGTGTTCGACTGGGCTGTCCGGACCGACGTGCCGCTGCTGGAGCGGCTGCGCTATCTTTGCATCGTGTCTTCCAATCTGGATGAGTTCTTCGAAGTGAGGGCCGCGCCGCACATCACCGCTGCCAAAAACGGTGAAACCAAGGGGCTTTACACCGAAGCATCCTTCGAAACTCTGTCAGCCCAGGCGCATGATCTTGTGGCGCGGCAATACGCTCTGTATAACGACTCGCTGGTTCCCGCTTTTGCGGCGCACGGCATTCGCATTGTTGCGCATGGTGAGCGGTCGGAAGCGCAGAAACGCTGGGTTCACGACTACTTCATGCGCGAGGTGCGACCGCTGCTCATTCCCGTGGGGCTGGATCCTGCCCATCCATTTCCGCAGGTTGCCAACAAATCCTTGAATTTCATCGTGCGGCTCAAGGGTCGCGATGCGTTTGGGCGGGAGAACGAAATTGCCATCGTCAAGGTCCCCCGCGCCTTGCCGCGGTTGATCCGCATGCCGGCCAGGGTTGCGCCCAAGGAGGCTTTGTTCGTCAGTCTCTCCAGCATCGTGCGTGCGCATTTGCACGACCTTTTCCCTGGGCGGGAGGTCACCGAGTTTTCGCAGTTCCGCGTGACCCGCCACTCCGATCTTGCACTGGACGAAGAAGATGTCCGCAACCTGAGAACAGCGCTGCGCCAGGGTTTGCAGCACCGCCATTATGGTCAGGCGGTTCGGCTGGAGGTGTCTTCCGGTTGTTCCGCGTTTCTTTCGGATTTTCTGCTGGAGCAGTTTGAATTGCCAGGCGCGGCCCTCTATCGCGTCAGTGGGCCTGTGAACCTGGTGCGCTTGACTCAGTTGGTGGATCTGGCCAACGATCCCGCGTTGCTGTTTTCCCCCTGGCGTTCTGCCTGGCCGCGGCAGATTCAGCCCGGTGTTTCCATTCTGGAGCAATTGCGGCACCGCGATATCCTGATGCACCAGCCGTTCGAGAGCTTTGACGGTTTGCTGGCCTTTCTGCGCGAGGCGGTCAATGACCCCCAGGTGCTGGTTATCAAGCAGACCATTTACCGCACCGGTTCAGACTCTGAGCTTATGGATCTGTTGACCGAGGCAGTGCGCCGCGGCAAGGAGGTCATGGCCGTGGTGGAACTCAAGGCGCGCTTTGACGAAGAAGCCAATATCAACTGGGCTGAAGCGCTGGAATCCATTGGTGCCCAGGTGGTTTACGGTGTGGTGGGGCTCAAGACACATGCCAAGATGCTGCTGGTCACCAGGCGGGAGGGGCGTCAGCTTCGTCGCTATGGTCATTTGTCCACGGGCAACTACAACATGCGCACCGCACGCCTGTACACCGACCTGAGCTATCTCACCGCGGACGAAGAAACCACCGCCGACATGGACGGGGTGTTCAACCATCTGGCCAGCCAGAATCGCCCACCCAAGTTGCGCAGGCTGCTGTTGGCGCCGTTTCACCTGCACCGCCGCATGCTGGAAAAAATTGAGCAGGTGGGGCTGGCAGCCAGCCGAGGGGAAGATGCGCGCATTGTGGCCAAAATGAACGCCCTGACGGACGAGGCATTGATCCGGGCGCTGATCCTTGCCGGGCAGCGCGGGGCTCGGATTGACCTCATTGTGCGGGGTGCCTGCATGCTGCCGGCCCAGTTGCCTGGAGTCACTGAAAATATCCGTGTGCGTTCGGTGATTGGCCGTTTTCTGGAGCACACACGGGTGTTTTATTTCCGCTCAGGCAGCCAGGAAGATTTGTACCTGTCCAGCGCCGACTGGATGAACCGCAACATGATGCGGCGGGTGGAGCTTGCCTGGCCCGTGACGGACCCGGTTTTGCGTCAGCAGATCGTGGACGAATGCCTGGTCGCCTATCTTCACGACGACAAGGACGCCTGGACGCTCAAGGCGGATGGAACCTATGAGCGTGCTAGCCAGCCTATCGCCGGCCGGGGGGCTCAGAATGCACTGATGGTGCGATACGGCGGCATGTCGGCTGCGGCTCGGCAGGATCAGGGAGCGGCGTGATGGACCTCATCCTCTGGCGTCACGCTGAAGCCGAGGAGGCGGCTGATGGTGTGGATGATGCGGCGCGTCCTCTTACACCGCGAGGCGAGAAGCAGGCGGCACGCATGGCCGCCTGGCTGGACCGGCAATTGCCGGAAGGTTTGAGGGTGCTCGCAAGCCCGGCTCGGCGTACGGAGCAGACGGCCAGGGCTTTGGGGCGCAAGTTCAAGATGCGTGCCGAGCTTCTGCCCGGGGGCAGCGTGCAGGATTTGCTGGAACTGGCCCAGTGGCCGCGTGCCCGTGGAACCGTGCTGATCATCGGGCATCAGCCTGTGCTCGGACAGGCGATTGCTCAATTGCTGGAAATGCAATCCTCCGAATGTACCGTGCGCAAGGGCGCCGTGTGGTGGCTTCGCCAGCGCCAAAGGCTGGACCATAGCCAGACCGTGCTCATGACAGTGCAGTCCCCGGAATTCCTCTGACCTGCGATCACCGGGCCATTCCGGTACTGCCCAGCTCACTTTCCTGGCTTGCGGACTGTTTTTGCCGAGGGCTTGGCGGCTGGAGTCTCCGCTTTGGGACGCCCCGTCTTGATGGACGGAACCGCTTGCAAGGCATTGCGCAGGGCTGCGTCCGACAGTCCTGCCAGCACCTTCAGGCCGGCGCGCAGCAATTCGCTTTTCTTGGCTGGCTGGGCGAGCAAGTTCGCGCGTTGCTTGAGTGTCTCGATGACAGCGTACTCGTCCTTGGGGATGGTGAAGCTGTCGCGAACCAGTTTGGGTTTTTTGGCGCGAACTTCCTTGGCTTGCAACGCGGGCGCAGGAGCCGGTGCTGCCTTGGCAGGAGCCGGTGTTGGCGAACGCTTGACGGGTTTGGCCGGTGCCTTTTTGGCAATTGTCTTGGGTGGACTCGTCGTTGATTTTTTTACGCCGGACGCTGTTGCCGTTGCCACTGTGCTCGCTGCTGCGGTTTTGGCGGCAGGTTGGGTGGGCGTTGTGTTGGCGCTTTGGCCTGGAGCGGTGCTGGAAGTGGTCATGGTGAATGAATGAATAAACGGTATAAACAGTTTATACCGTTTATTGCATCGCGTCACCCAAGACGGAGTTCCAGCTCCCAGGGCGTTTTTTGCCAGGCCACCAGCTCTTCCCGCAGCAGGTAGGCCGATTGGGGGTAGGCAGCCGACCATCCGGCCCGGGTGCTGACGGTGTGGCGCGTGCCCAGTGCGTGCAAGGACAGGCCTTCCACATCCGGGTCGCGTCGTGCATGGCAGAGCGCGACCGCCATGCGCAAACTCAACAATTGCAGGGCAAAGCCAGGGTCATTGATCAGGGCTGTCTCCAGCTTGCGGACTTTGCCCCGCTGCCCCAGCACCAGCGCACCGAGCCGGTGCAGTTCGGACACGGCAAACCCTGCCGCGTCGGTGTGATCCAGGATGTAGGCACCATGGCGGTGGTATTCGCTGTGAGAGATGATGCCGCCAATCTCATGCAGGCGAGCGGCCCATTGCAGCTTCCATGCGGCGCGCTCGCTGTTCTGGGGGGCCGCCTGGGTGAAGAGGTCGGATGCAACGCGTGCCACCCGTTCGGCCTGTGCTGCGTCCACCGAGAAACGCTGCATGAGGCCTTTCACCGTGGTGGTTCTCAAGTCGGTCTCGGGCTGCTCGCGGTCCAGCAGGTCGTAGAGTGCACCCTGGCGCAGCGCGCCCTGGGCCACTTGCATTTGCCGGATCTCGAGAAGATCAAAAACAGCCCGCAGCACGCTGATACCGCCGCCAATCACTGCCCGTCGATCGTCCTTGAGCCCCTCCAGGCGAACGCGATCTGCATGGTGTGCGCGCAGCAGGCGGTCATGCAGCCATTCCAGTCCTTCCAGGGTGATCAGCCCCTGCGGGCCACCTGCGGCAAAGAGGATGTCCCCTACCGCTCCAGCCGTACCCGAAGACCCATAAGCGATATCCCAGGTTTCCGGCCGGAATGTGCCAAGCGCCTCATCGAGCACCGCCTTGGCCGCGATTTCTGCGGCCATGAATGCCTGCCGTGTGAACTGGCCATTGGCAAAGTAGCGCGTGGACCATGCCACGCTGCCGACCCGGAACGACGCCACCGTGTGGGGGTTGAATTGCTGGCCGAGAATGAACTCCGTGGACCTGCCGCCAATGTCCACCACGAGCCGGCGTTCGTCCGATTGGGGAAGCAGGCGTGCAACCCCCTGGTAGATCAGTCGAGCTTCTTCGGGGCCTGACACCACATCAATGGGGTAGCCCAGAATTTCTCCACCGCGGATGAGGAAGCCTTCCCGGTTGCGGGCTTCGCGAAGGGTCTGGGTTGCCACGGCGCGCACTTGCGCGCGCTCAAATCCCGCCAGGCGCTCACCAAAGCGCGCCAGGCAATCCCAGCCACGCTGCATGGCTTCGGGGGTGAGATTGAAGTCTTCGTCAAGGCCATTGCCCAGGCGCACGGTTTCCTTGAGATATTCCATCCGTTGGATGTGACCGTGCTCGTAACGGCCGATTTCAAGGCGAAAGCTGTTCGATCCCAGATCGACAGCTGCGAGCATTGTTCCGTTGTGCATGTTTCTGCGCGTGATGCGCTTGATCTCCAGCGGGCAGCATAGCACCCGCGCCCCTTTTCTCGGACCTGTATCAACCGATGATGCGCCCGTCCTGCGTCAGCATGCTTTGCGTGACGTAGGCGTTTGAACGCTTGGTTCCTTGATAGGCAACGGTATACCCGCCCACATTGACGTCGGCGCGCCTTTGCAATGCCGAGAGCATGCTGGCGCGCGTCAATGGCCCTGAAATTCCGCCCAGGATTTCGGCGGTATAGCGCGCTGCAATGAACCCGGCCAGACCTTGCGGGGAGGGGGCCTCGTCAAAGAATCGGCTGAGCGCGGCACGGTATGCGCGCACCACGGGCAGGCTGGATGTGATCAATGGAACGGGCTGGGTGGCAATGATGGAGATACCTTTGGGCGTGCCTCCCATCTGGGCCAGCACCTGCAGGTTCACATCGGCCAGGGCCACGACAAAGCACTGGCGGCCTGCCGGGGCAATCAGCTTGCTGGTGAATGCATGCAGCTCTGGTGTTCCGCCCACGAACAAGATGATGGTCTGGGTTGGATTGATGAGCTGATTCGCTGCCGGACCTTCTGTGCCCGGAAGCGGCAATAGCTGTGCTTGCAGACCCAGGCTCTTCGCTGCCTGGAGAACATAGGCTTGGGATTGGTGTTGTACCTGTGCGGAAGCAAACACCACGCCGATCTGCTTTACGCCCAGGGATGCATGGGTCTGGATGGCATGCGCTATCTGAATCTGGTGGCCCGGGAACACCTCGAACACTGTCTCTGCCTCGTTGTCGGTGACGGCGTTGTGCAGCCACGGGGCCACGAGTGCCAGGGGGGATGCCGAACCCGCCGAAGTCTGCAGGGTCACAAGCCCGGCGGCTGCGGCATTGCCCACGCAACCAGACAGCGCTATGCACTCGGGTTGACGATGGGCGGCCTGCCATGCGGCCGCGAGGCCTTGGGGTGTGCCATCGGTCTCGATGGTGACGTGCCGCACGGTCCGTCCGCGCACCCCGCCGCGGGCGTTCAGGTCTTGCCAGGCAGATCGGGAGCCCACCAGAAAATCGCGGCTCACATCCTGCTGGCCGAAAGTCAGGTCAACAATCTGAGCCACCACCAGCGAGCGTTCTCCGTCGCTATTGCGAGAAGGGCTCACTGAGGAGGGCTGGGCCATTACTTCGCCTGCCATGACGGCACTGGCAGCAGCGGACCATTGAATCCAGTGTCGGCGATTCAGTGAAACCGCGGGAATGTCGGAGAAGTACATGGCCATTGATGGTCTGAGCGGTGCTTATTTCTTCGGCGGCATCAGCACGCGGTCCACCACATGCACCACGCCATTGGTGGCCGCGATGTCGGCTTGCTCCACCATGGCGTTTTCAACGGTCAGGAACGTGCCAGCGCGCGCCAGCGCGATGTTTGCGCCCTGCACGGTCTTGAAATTGCCTGGCTTCACTTCGGCAGAGGCCAGGCGCGATGGCACGATGTGGTAGCTGAGCACGGATTTCAGCAGCGCTTTGTCTTTCTTGAGTGCTTCCAGGGTCTTGGCGGGAACTGTCTTGAATGCCGCATCGGACGGTGCAAAAACAGTGTAAGGGCCTGCAGCCTTGAAGGTTTCCGTCAGGCCGGCTTCTGCAACCAGGGTGTTGAAAGTCTGCAACGAGGGTGTTTTGGCGACCGTGTCGGCCAGAGTCTGGGATGCTGGCGCGTGCGTGGCGCAGGCGCCCAAAGCGGTCACTGCCACCAGGGCGAGGGCAGATTGAAGTGCATGACGGCGAAACATGGAATTCTCCTGGAAGTAGATAGCCGACGCATGTCGGTCGCAGGAGACTACGCAACAGCCATGACAAAAATATGACGATTTGATTCAATGCTGCCCCGTGGGAACGGGAAAATAGGTGTGTGACAGGTATTGGTAAATGTCACGGTGTTGTCATATATGGCACCTAGAGTCGCGGCATCCCAACTTTTTCAACCCCAAAGGTATCTTCATGAAAATGTCCGTGATCCGAGTTCTGGTGGCTGGTGTGGCTTCTGCTGGCGCATTTTCTGGCGCCATGGCGCAGCAAGAGGTTACGGGCGCTGGCGCCACGTTTCCGGCGCCGCTGTATTCCAAGTGGGCTTCTGAGTACAACAAGGCCACAGGTGTCAAGGTCAACTACCAGTCGGTGGGCTCGGGTGCGGGTTTGCGCCAAATTGATGCCAAGACCGTGGCGTTTGGCGCTTCTGACATGCCCTTGAAGGACGAGGACCTGGAAAAGAAGGGGCTGGTGCAGTTCCCTACCGTGATTGGTGGCGTGGTGCCAGTGGTCAACATCAAAGGTATCAACCCCGGTCAGATCAAGCTGACGGGCCAGGTGCTGGGGGATATCTATCTGGGCAAGATCACCAATTGGAGCGACCCTGCCATCAAGGCGCTGAATCCTTCCGTGCCGCTGCCGGACGCCGCGATTGCGCCGGTGCGCCGCGCTGACGGTTCGGGCACCACCTTTGTTTTTACCAATTACCTCAGCAAGGTCAATCCCGAGTGGAAGGCCAAGGTGGGTGAGGGTACCGCCGTGAACTGGCCTGTGGGTGCGGGTGGCAAGGGCAACGAGGGCGTGGCCGCTTTTGTGGGCCGTCTGCCCAACTCCATTGGGTACGTGGAGTACGCCTACGTCAAGCAAAACAAGATGACTTACACGCTGCTGCAAAATGCAGCGGGCAAGTTTGCCTCGCCGGATGACGTGGGCTTCAAGGCCGCAGCTGCCGGCGCTGTCTGGCCCAAGAGCTTCTATCTGATTCTGACGAACCAGCCGGGCGATGCTACTTGGCCCATTACCAACCCCACTTTCATCCTGATGCACAAGGTGCAGGAGAAGCCTGCGGACGCCGCTACGGCTCTCAAGTTCTTCGAATGGACCTACAAGGCGGGTGACAAGACGGCCGCTGATCTGGACTACGTGCCCATGCCCGAGATCGTTAAGAGCAACATCCTGAAATCCTGGGGTGATATCAAGGACACCTCTGGCAAGGCTGTGTCGTTCAAGTAATCTGCGGGGCCGGCACCCTGCCGGCCTTTTGATTTAACCTTTCAAGGCTACCAACGTGTCTACTACGATGCCGGCTCGCCAGAGTTCGCCCTCAGAGGCGGCCTCTGGCATCAAGCGGAGCACGCCTCCACCCCGCAATCCGCTGATATCAGGCATGTTGGCTGACCGAATTTTTGGATGGCTCGCGCGTGGCGCGGCCATCCTCACGCTGTTGTTGCTGTTGGGCATCATGGCGTCGCTGGTGGCGGGTGCCTGGCCCTCCATTTCCCAATACGGCCTGAGTTTCCTCACCCGCAGCGTCTGGGATCCCGTTCAAAACGAGTACGGCGGCCTGGTCATGATCTATGGCACGCTGGCCACGTCGTTCATCGCGTTGCTGATTGCCGTGCCTGTGAGTTTTGGTATTGCCTTGTTCCTCACCGAGCTGTCTCCCGCCTGGCTGAAGCGGCCCCTGGGAACGGCGATCGAGTTGCTGGCCGCCGTGCCGTCGATTGTGTATGGCATGTGGGGGTTGATGGTTTTTGGCCCCATCCTCGCGCGTTTTGTGCAGCAGCCCTTGCAGTCCTTGTTTGCCGGTATTCCCTATCTGGGCGCGCTGGTCTCGGGTCCCCCGGTAGGCATTGGCATTTTGTCGGCGGGCATCATTTTGGCCATCATGATCATTCCTTTCATTGCTGCGGTGATGCGGGATGTTTTTGATGTCACGCCAGCACTCCTCAAGGAGTCGGCTTATGGTCTGGGCTCGACCACCTGGGAAGTGATGTGGAAGGTGGTGCTGCCCTATACCAAGACGGGCGTGCTGGGGGGTGTCATGCTGGGGCTGGGGCGTGCGCTGGGGGAAACCATGGCGGTAACGTTCGTCATCGGCAACATGAACCAGCTCGATTCCCTGTCGGTTTTCGAGGCCGCCAACAGCATCACGTCGGCCCTGGCGAATGAATTTGCAGAGGCTGGCGAAGGCCTGCACCAGGCGTCACTGATCTATCTGGGGCTGGTGCTCTTCTTCATCACCTTTGTGGTGCTGGCCTTGTCCAAGATCTTGCTGTCACGCCTTCAAAAGAACGAAGGAGCCCGCACATGACCACCTCGCAGCCTCTTATCTCGGCGGCCGATGTCGCGCAGGCGCGCCAGGCCCGCTACAACGGCCGCAAGCGCGTCAACCAGATTGCCCTGACCCTGTCGTTGGCCGCCATGGCATTTGGCTTGTTCTGGCTGGTATGGATCTTGTGGGAAACCGTGCGCCTCGGGGTCGGTGGGTTGAGCCTCACCCTGTTCACCGAAATGACGCCACCGCCCAACGAGGCGGGGGGCATCTCCAACGCCATTTTCGGTTCCCTGGTGATGGTGGTGCTGGCCACTTTCGTGGGAACCCCCATCGGTATCATGGCCGGGGTTTACCTGGCCGAGTACGACGTGCGCAGCTGGCTGGCATCCACGACACGCTTCGTGAACGACATTCTGCTGTCGGCACCCAGCATCGTGATCGGCCTTTTTGTTTATGCCGTGGTGGTGGTGCGTTTCAAGAGCTTTTCGGCCTACGCCGGGATTCTGGCCCTGGCATTGATCGTCATTCCGGTGGTCATCCGGACCACTGAAAACATGCTGATTCTGGTGCCGGCCAGCCTGCGCGAGGCGGCCTACGCCCTGGGCACACCCAAGTGGAGGGTGATCACCATGGTCACCCTGCGTGCGGCGCGGGCCGGCGTCATTACGGGGGTATTGCTGGCGGTGGCGCGCATTGCGGGTGAGACGGCGCCCTTGCTATTCACGGCGTTGAGCAACCAGTTCTGGAGCTCGGACTTGTCCAAACCCATGGCCAGTCTGCCCGTCACCATTTTCAAGTTCGCCATGAGTCCCTATGAAAACTGGCAGCAACTGGCCTGGGCGGGGGTGTTCCTGATCACACTGGCCGTTCTCGGACTCAATATCCTCGCGCGGGTTCTGACCCGGCAGAAATAAGCAAGGAAGACTTTCATGCCCTCCACTCTCCAAAAATCACAACCGGGCCCGTCGAAGATCACGGTCAGGGACCTGAACTTCTATTACGGCAAGTTCCACGCCCTCAAGGCCATCAATCTGGATATTCCGGAAAACAAGGTCACGGCCTTTATCGGACCGTCCGGTTGTGGCAAGTCCACGCTGTTGCGCACCTTCAATCGCATGTTCGAGCTGTATCCCGAGCAGCGTGCCGAAGGCCAGATCGTGCTGGATGGCGAAAACCTGCTGACCACCAAGCAGGACGTGGCGCTGATCCGGGCCAAGATCGGCATGGTGTTCCAGAAGCCAACGCCTTTTCCCATGTCCATCTACGACAACATCGCCTTTGGCGTGAAGCTGTTTGAAAGCCTCAGCGCCACGGACATGGATGACCGCGTGGAGTGGGCATTGCGCAAGGCGGCGCTGTGGAATGAGGTCAAGGACAAGCTCGGTCAGAGTGGTTCCAGTCTCTCGGGCGGGCAACAGCAGCGTCTTTGCATTGCGCGTGGCATTGCCATCAAGCCAGAGGTGCTGCTGCTGGACGAACCGTGCTCGGCCCTCGACCCGATCTCCACCGCCAAGATCGAGGAGTTGATTGCCGAACTGAAGGACGACTACACCGTGGTGATCGTCACGCACAACATGCAGCAGGCAGCGCGTTGCAGCGACTACACCGCCTACATGTATCTGGGGGATCTGGTGGAATTCGGTGAGACAGAACAGATGTTCTTCAAGCCCCAGCGCAAGGAAACCGAAGACTACATTACCGGCCGTTTTGGCTGAGGAGGCAAATTCATGGCTGACAAGCACCTTTCATCGCAGTTCGACAGCGAACTCAACGGCGTCTCTGCCCGCGTCATGGAATTGGGGGGGTTGGTGGAATCGCAGATTCGCCAGGCAATTTACGCGCTTTCACATTTCAGCCTCGAAGCGGTGGAGCAGGTGGCGTTGATAGAGCAGCGCGTGAATGCCATGGAGGTCGAGATTGACCACGAACTCGCGTCCATCATTGGCCGGCGCCAACCCACTGCCCGCGACTTGCGGTTGCTGCTCTCCATTTCCAAGGCCACCGCCAATCTGGAACGCGTGGGTGACGAGGCCAACAAGATGGCCCGCATGGTGAAGTCGATCATTGAGAGCGGTGCGGCCCGTTCACTGCCATCGAGCGACCTGCGCGTATCGGCCGACCTGGCCTCGGGCATGCTGCGCAAGGCGCTGGATGCCTTTGCGCGCCTGGACACCAAGGCGGCGCTGGCCATCCTCAAGGAGGACGACCTCATTGACAAAGAGTTCGATGGCTTTGTCCGCAAGCTCATCACCTACATGGTGGAAGATCCACGCACCATCTCCGCCAGCCTGGACCTGTTGTTCCTGGCCAAGGCGATCGAACGCATTGGCGATCATTCCAAGAATGTGGCCGAACTCGTCATCTACCTCGTCAAGGGCAAGGACGTGCGACACACGACGATGGATGAAATTGAATCCGCTGCGCTTTTGTGACCTATTGGCATTGACATGAAAAAGCTTCCTCGCGTATTGATTGTGGAAGATGAGCCGGCGATTGCCGAGCTGATTGCTGTCAATCTGCGCCACAACGGTTTTCAGCCCATCTGGTCCGAAGATGGTGATTCGGCCCAGCGTGAACTCGATGCTGTCCTCCCCGATGTCATCCTGCTCGACTGGATGCTGCCCGGTCAAAGCGGCCTCGTGCTGGCGCGCAAGTGGCGTGCAGACAGTCGGACCAAACCCATCCCCATCCTCATGCTGACCGCCCGGGGTGATGAACCCGACAAGGTGGCAGGGCTCGATGCGGGAGCGGACGACTACATCACCAAACCGTTTTCCACGCAGGAACTGCTGGCGCGCATCCGGGCGGTGCTGCGGCGCCGCGCGCCCGAGCAGGTGAGCGACAGCGTCACCATTGGCGATCTCGTGCTGGACGCGGGTACCTACCGGGTCACCTTCCAGGGGCAGCCGTTGAAGGTGGGGCCGACCGAGTTCAAGCTGCTGCATTTCTTCATGAAGCATTCGGAGCGCGTGCACAGCCGCTCACAACTGCTGGACAAGGTGTGGGGCGACCATGTGTTCATTGAAGAGCGAACCGTGGACGTGCATGTGAAGCGGCTGCGGGAGGCCCTGGGTGCGGCTGGCGTCATGGTGGAAACCGTGCGCGGCGCGGGCTACCGGCTCACCGCCCAGCCGCCCGCGCTGATGCAGGCCTGAATGTTTCAGTCCGGGGGCGGAGCGCCTTCGTGACCACCGAGAAAGTTGTGTAGTCCGCATGCTCTGGCGTTTTCTCTATTTTCTGGCCTGGCAATTGGCTGGAGGCGCGCTCGGCTGGTGGCAAGGAGGCCCCTGGGGCGCAGTGCTCGGGGCCGGGGTGGCTGCATGGTTGTGGTTTGTCGGAGATTTGTGGCTGGGGGTGCGGGTGCTGCAGTGGCTGCGCTCGGGTGACCTGTCGGCGGCTCCGTCAAGCTTTGGCATGTGGGGCGAAGCTGCAGATCGCGCGCGGCGTCTGTTGCGCCAGCACCAGGCGCAGGTCAACGAAAGCGAGGATCGTCTGCAGGAAATTCTGGCGGCACTTCAGGCCACGCCCAATGGCATTGTCCTGCTCGACGGTGAAGGGCGCATTGAATGGTGCAATCAGCTGGCGGCTGCACAGTTTGGGTTCGATGCCCAGCGGGATGTCATGCAGTCTGTCGGCAACCTGGTGCGGGACCCCGATTTCAGTGCCTACTATGCCGCCCAGGATTACACCCACGATGTGGTGCTGCAGGGCCGGGAAAGCACGCTGTCCCGGCCCGTGCGCATTGCGGTACATCTGCATCCGTATGGCGATGGGCGCAAGCTGATGCTGTCCCGGGATGTCACGGCGCTGGAGCAGGCCGACGCCATGCGCCGCGATTTTGTGGCCAATGTGTCCCATGAAATCCGCACGCCCCTGACAGTGCTGACGGGTTTTGTGGAAACCCTGCAAACCCTGCCGCTGGATGCCGAGGAGCGTGCGCGCTACCTGGCCATGATGGCCCAGCAGGCGGCGCGCATGCAAAGCGTGGTGCACGATCTGCTGACACTCTCGCGCCTGGAAGGCAGTCCCCTGCCTGGTATTTCCGAATGGACGTCGGTACAGGTCCTGATGCTGCGGTGCGAGGAAGAGGGCCGGGCCCTGTCGGCCCTGTTGACGCAAAACAACCATCGGCACCATGTACTGCAATTTCCTTCGGCGCAGGATTTGCGTGCCGTGGGCGAAATTGCCGGTGTGCAGGCCGAATTGCAAAGTGTGCTGTCCAACCTCATCAGCAATGCCGTGCGCTACACACCCGCAGGCGGCACCATCACGGTGCAATGGCGCTACACGACCGATGGCAATGCCATCTTTTCCGTGAGCGACACCGGGCCCGGCATTGCGCCGGAGCATATTCCGCGCATCACCGAGCGGTTCTACCGCGTCGACCGCAGCCGGTCGAGGGAAACGGGCGGCACGGGCCTGGGGCTGGCCATCGTCAAGCATGCCGTGCAGCGGCATGGCGCCACGCTCGATATCACCAGTGCACTGGGCAAGGGATCGGTTTTCTCGGTTACTTTTCCTGCCAACCGGCTTCGCCGCTCCGCGTTGCCGGCCGGATTGCAACCCGCAGCATCAGCACAAACAGCCCTGCCGTGATGGCCAGTGCCAGCGCACTGGCCGCCCAGAACGGCACAGGGGACATTATGGGTGCCCAAGGGCCCAGCCCCTGGTAGGCCAGCACATAGCCCCCGCCAAGCCCGGCGCCCCACAGCAGCGCGCAATAAACCACCAGGGGGGCGATCGTGATGCGGTAGCTGCGCAGCACAAAGACACACAGGGTCTGCACGGCGTCAGCGGCATGGTAGATCGCAACCCACAACAGCAATCCACCGGTGGTTGCCACCACGGCGGCACTGCTGGAATACAGGGCGGCGAGGGTTCCATTTGCTATAAATAATAGAGTTGATAGCGCAATACCCATAGGCACTGCGATTCTGAAACCTATAAAAACGACGCTGCGTGCCTGCACAGCGTTGCCGGCACCCAGCCAGTAGCTCACCCGGGCGCTGGTGGCAATGGCCAGTGACAGGGGCACCATGTACAGCACGGCCGCCACGTTGGCTGCGATCTGGTGGGCTGCGGTGGCCACCGTGCCCTGGCGGGCAATGAAAAGGGCCATCAAGGTGAACGAAGTCACTTCCACCAGGATGGCAAGCCCCGCAGGCACGCCCAGCCGGGTGAAGCCGAAAATGGTGGGCCAATGGGGTGGCTCCATGCGCTGCCAGATGCGCAGCGGCGTGTAGAGATCCTGGCTGCGCAACAGCCAGAAAGCCAGGGCCAGCATGCTGGCATTCACCACCAGGGTGGCCCAGGCGCAGCCCACGGCCCCTTGCGCCGGCAGGCCGGCGCCCCCAAAGGTGAACCAGATGGACAGGGGCACCTTGATGAACAGTGACCCCACCTGCAGCCAGGTCACCAATTGCGGTCGGCCAATGGCCTGGTTCAGCGTGCTGTACAGGCGAAAGAGCAGGGCGGGCGGCAGCGCCAGGGCCAGCACTGCAAGGTATTGTTCTACCTCGGTGCGCAACGCCTGGGGTACCTCGGTCCAGCGCAGCAGCGGACCGGGCGACAACAGGACGAGCATGCCGACGGCTGTTGCCACGGCAAACAGGTAGAGCGCCTGGCGCAGCGATTGGCCAATGGCGCTCGGGTTGCGCGCGCCCCGCTGCTCGGCCCAGACCGGCATGAGGGCCTGGAAGATGCCCATCAGGGCAACATAGACGCTGATGAAGATGGCCGAGCCCACCGACAGTGCCGCCAGGGAGGTCTCGCCGTGGCGCCCGGCCACGATGGTGTCGGTCACGCCGAAGGCCATCACCGCCAGCTGCCCCGTGAGCACGGTCAGGGCGTGGCGGGAGATGGTGGAAGACTCCGACATCAGTCGGGCGATGCCGTTCTCCGGAACAGCAGGATGAACTCGTTCTTGTCGGTAGGGCGGCCGATGGTGGCTTGTCTCTTCCAGTGGTCAGGATTCACCAGGTTTGCGGGCGCGGGCCAGGCATTGTTGTCTGCAATCAGCCAGGGGCAGTGATTTGCCGGGCTGGCCGGTTGCAGGCGCAACCGGGCGTGGTATTGCAGTGCGGCCACCTGCGCCCGGCTCAGGCCGACCATCTGCACGCATCCGGGGTGTGGGCCCAGGGCAGCCGCCAGTTTGTGCGCCTGCGGTGCATAACTGCGGGCATAGTCGAGCAGCGGGAGCCACAGGGTGGTCAGCAGCAGCCAGCCCAGCGCCGCCCCGCTGGCGGGCAATACCAGGCTTTTCCAGATGGCGGCACGGTTGCGTGCTGCGCGCCACCAGACCAACCGGCACCATGCCGCAGAGGCCGCCAGTGCCACTGCCAGCGCCAGCCACGAGAACTCGGGGGTGAACCCGGGTGCCAGTTTGGCCACGTTGGCCGCAGGCTTTGCAGGCACACCCGTCTGCATCGCCAGCCAGATCACCCAGATGGCCAGGGCCGATGCGCTGAAAAACAGCAAGGTGAACCAGTCGATCAGTGCCGCCATGCTGCGGCGGAAGGTGGGCAGCGCAAACGCTGCCAGTGTGGCGATCGCCGGCAAACCCACCAGCAGTGCACGGTCTGCCGGTTGTGTGGTGAAAGTGGCGCTTACCGATACCAGCAAAAACCACAGGGGCAACCACAGGTGGCGGTGCAACCGGCGGTCGAACAGCTGTTTGCGCCAGCGCCACAGCGTCCAGGTGGCCATGGGCCAGGCTGGCCAGCCAAACCAGAGCAGCAGCCGTATCAGGCTTCTGAATTCTTTGCCCTCGGTGGCCGCATCGAGCAGGCGCCAGCGCCACAGATCCAGTTGCCATGCCACGGCGGCGGCCAGCAGCGTGATGGCGGCCAGCGCCGCGACCCAGTGCAGGCGTCGATCGGGGCGATGGGTGGGGTCGGCGGGGCCGGGTGGTGCCAGCGCAACCAGTGCAATGCAGCCCCCCCCCAGCAAGGCGGCGAACGTGGGCGCGCCGGCCAGCGTGAGTCCCATCATGCCCGCAACCAGAGCCACGGCGGGCACCACCGTGCGGTAAGGCAAGGCGGCTACGGCAAAGAAGATCAGTGCCGCACATGCCAGTTGCACCAGATAGCCAGTGGCTTCGTGCGAAAGCTGTGCCAGGCCCAGGCAGGCGATCAGGGCCAGCAAGGCGCCATCGGCAATGGCGCGGGCGTAATCCAGGGGGTTGGCCTCGCCGCCAAAGGCAAATGCCACAGGCTGAGCACCCGGACTGCGCGCCAGGTAGTAAACGCCATACCAGGTGGCAGCCAGCGTCAGCGCCAGCAGCGACATGAAGGGCAGGCGGGCCGCCATCTCGGGCGCCATCAGCCCATCGGGAGTGATCCGGATGGCCCAGGCTCCCAACCAGTAGGGCAGCAAACCGTCGGTTTCGGGAGGGACCCCTCCCAGCAGCGGTTTCAGCCACGGGGTGTGCCCGTTGGCCAGTTCCAGCATGTAGCCAAAGGCCGTTACATCGGCGTTCTTCCACGGGCCTCGGCCGACAAAGCCAGGCACCACATAAGCCAGGCACAGCAGCAGCAAGGCCCAGCGAGGAAGCGGGCGTGCAGCATTTCGGGTAACGATGGCGGGGGTGGGAGCGTTCACGCGTCAGGAGGATGGCAATGGCTGGCTGTCGAGAATAAGGGCAAATCCAAACAAAAAGGCAGCGCGGTTGCCCGTGCTGCCTTCTTGGCGGAAACGCGGCGAATTACTTCGCTGCGGTTTTGCCGAAACGGTTGCGGAAACGCTCCACACGGCCGCCCATGTTGTCCACGGATTTTTGCGTGCCGGTATAGAAAGGATGTGATTCGCTGGAGGTGTCCAGCTTGAACAGGGGCAGCTCACGGCCGTCGTCGGTCTTGCCCATTTCCTTGGTGTTCACGCACGAGCGGGTGACAAACTTGAAACCGTTGGACAGGTCCACGAACAGAACTTCGCGGTAGTTGGGGTGAATGCCTTCTTTCATGATCAATCCTTGTCAAGTGCGGGAGCCGTGCAGGACCCGAAGCAACCTTTGCCTCGTGAAACATCCAGCGTACTTTCCGCAGAAAAAGCCCGCAATTATAGCCCGAAGCGGCAGTCGGCAATGTTTGCCGTGGCGCGCTAAATTAGCCACCCCTTCGCATCATGTCGAAGAACTCGACATTGCTCTTGGTGGCCTTCATGTTTTTGATCATGAGCTCCATGGACTCGATCTCGTCCATGTTGTACATGAACTGGCGCAGGATGCGGGTCTTTTGCAGGATCTCGGGGGCCAGCAGCAGCTCTTCGCGGCGCGTGCCGCTCTTGTTGAGTTCGATGGCGGGGAACACGCGCTTTTCATACAGGCGGCGGTTCAGGTGGATTTCGCAGTTGCCCGTGCCCTTGAACTCTTCAAAGATCACCTCGTCCATGCGGCTGCCGGTATCGACCAGCGCCGTGGCGATGATGGTGAGCGAGCCACCTTCCTCGACCTTGCGTGCCGCACCGAAGAAGCGCTTGGGGCGCTGCAGCGCGGCGGCGTCCACACCGCCTGAAAGCACCTTGCCGCTCGACGGCACGACGTTGTTGTAGGCGCGGGCCAGGCGGGTGATGGAGTCCAGCAGGATCACCACGTCTTTTTTCAGCTCGACCAGGCGCTTGGCGCGCTCGATCACCATCTCGGCCACGTGCACGTGGCGGGCGGCGGGCTCGTCGAAGGTGGAGGCGATGATTTCGCCCTTCACTGTGCGCTGCATTTCGGTCACTTCTTCAGGGCGCTCGTCCACCAGCAGCACCATCAGGTGCACGTCGGGGTTGTTGGCCGTGATGGCATGGGCGATGTGCTGCATCATCACCGTCTTGCCGCTCTTGGGCGGAGCGACGATCAGGGCGCGCTGGCCGCGGCCGATGGGCGCGATGATGTCGATGATGCGGCCGGTGATGTTCTCTTCGCTCTTGACGTCGCGTTCCAGGCGCATCTGTTCCTTGGGGAACAAAGGAGTCAGGTTTTCGAACATCACCTTGTGCTTGTTCTGCTCGGGCGGGCCTCCATTGACGGAGTCGAGCTTGTTCAGCGCGAAGTAACGTTCACCGTCTTTGGGGGTACGGACCTCCCCTTCGATCATGTCGCCGGTGTGCAGGTTGAAGCGGCGCACCTGGCTGGGGCTGATGTAGATGTCGTCCGTGCTGGCCGTGAAGCTCGTGTCGGGGCTGCGCAGGAAACCGAAGCCGTCGGGCAGGATTTCCAGCACGCCGTCGGCAATGATCTGTTCCCCGGTCTTGGCGCGCTTCTTGATGATGGCAAACATCAACTCCTGCTTGCGCATGCGGCCCGTGTTTTCGATTTCGAGTTCTTCGGCCTGCTTCAGGACTTCAGACACGTGCAGTGCCTTGAGTTCGTTTAAGTGCATGGATTGACTCCTTGGCGGAGCTGGTATGAATCTTCGGGGAGGGGGGCCGGGGCCGGATGGGCTGCTGTTTGCAGCTCCGGCGCGCCTGGGATCTTGGTCCGGCTGCCAATGCATGCAGCCCGGTGATCTGGAAGAATTATGACAGGAAAAAAAGCGAGGACTTCATGCGGGCGCAATTGAGTCGATGACTGCCGCCGACTCGGGTGCCTGTGTGTGCACCATGCATCCGATAAAAAGCCCCGGTGGCGGCACAACCAACGGGGCGTCGGTGAATCAGGTCAGTTGCTGATCGATGAAGGCGGTCAGTTGCGCCTTGCTCATGGCGCCGACCTTGGTGGCGGCCAGCTGGCCGTCCTTGAACAGCATCAGCGTGGGGATGCCGCGGATACCGAACTTGGCGGGGATCTCGCGGTTTTCGTCCACGTTCATCTTGGCGATCTGCAGCTTGCCCTGGTAGGTGCCGGCCACTTCGTCCAGGATGGGGGCGATCATCTTGCAGGGGCCGCACCATTCGGCCCAGTAGTCCACCAGCACGGAGGTGCCGGGTTGGAGCACGTCGGCTTCAAAGCTGGCGTCAGAGACATGTTTGATGAGTGCGCTGGCCATGGCGGATTCCTTGAATTTGAGCGGTTTGCGACCGGTGTACGTTTAAAGTCTGGGCATTGTGACAGAAACCAATCCCATGTTCACCGGTATGGCCGGGCCTTGCGACGCTATGACAGTCATAGCGAAAAGCGATCAGTGCGCTGCCTTGTGGCAGCACGTGCTGGCCCAGGTGGAGGCGCACATGCAGGGGGTGCGGGCCCATCCTGCACGCACCGTGGTGCTGCTGCCCTATGCCCAGCTCATGCCCTGGGCGCAGCGCTACTGGGCCTTGCACCATGCCGACGGATTTGCACCCCGTTTCGAAACCACGCGCAACTGGGCCCGCCAGCTGGCCGCTTTTGTGCCGCAAGGCGACGACCTGGCCGGTGACGTGGCGCGCGACACGCTCACCGCGCGCGCCTTGCTTGATCGCGCCGGCCTGGCCGCGCAACGCGACGTGCTGGCGGTGCCCTTGCAAGAGGCTGCCGCCCAGCTGGCAGTGGCCGTGGCCGCCATGGCCCCGGCGCAGCGCGAGGCCTGGGGGATTCAGGCGCGCAGCCGGATGACGGAGCCTGACGAAGGTTCGGCCCTGCGTTTCGAGGCCGTCGTGGCCCGCATTGCGCTCGAATGGGTGCTGGCCTCGCGCCATGCCACCGATGTGTTGTTCGAGCCCGGCGTGCGCCAGTCGGTCGATGCCCTGGTGGTACTGCATGGCTTTCAGGTGGAGCCCTTGGCACAGACCCTGCAGGTTCACTGGGGCGACCAGGCCGTGGCCCTGGCATTGCCGCCTGCGGCACTGGATGCCAGCGCGCGCGGCCGCATTGCCCTGCATGCGGCCCAGGATGCCGAGGACGAGGCCCAGCGGGCGGCGGCCTGTGTGCTGGCCCATGTGGTGGCGGGCCGCACCCCGGTGGCGCTGGCGGCCAACGACCGCGCCCTCACGCGCCGCATCGGGGCGCATCTGGCCAGCTGTGGCGTGGCGGTGCGCGATGAAAACGGCTGGACGCTCTCGACCACCCGCGCGGCCGCGCAGCTGATGGCCGCGCTCAAGGCTTGCGCCTGGAACGCCTCGACCGACGAGGTGCTGGACTGGCTCAAGCACGCACCGGTCATTGAGCCCGCTGTGCTCAACCCGCTGGAGCGCGTATTGCGCAAGGCCGCTGTGGCCGCCTGGTCGGGCGCGGTCGGGCGCAACTGGGCCGACAAGCCCGCCCTGGCGGCCTGTGTGGCCCAGGTGCAGGACTGGTGCGAAGGCCTGCGCGCGCCGCGTCCGCTGGCGCAGTGGCTGCAGTCCCTGCGTGGCCTGCTGGTGGCCAGTGGCCAGTGGCCCCAGCTCGAAGCGGACGCCGCAGGCACCCGCGTGTTGACGGCGCTGCGCTTGCAGGCGGGCCAGGAGGCCGAGCTGGAGGGCTGGGACAGCGCCGGCCGGCGCATGGCCCTGGCCGAGTTCACCCGCTGGACCAACGAGGTGCTGGAAGCTGCGCGCTATGTACCCAGCCAGATGGGCGATGCGCCCGTGGTCGTATTGCCCATGCCCCAGTTGCTGGCCCGCCCGTTTGCCGCCCTGGTGCTGCCCGGCTGCGATGAAAAACGCCTGCAACCCTCGCCCGAGCCCGTCGGCGACTGGACCCCCGCGCAGCGCCAGGCCTGGGGCCTGCCCACGCGCGAATCGCTGGAGCTGGCCCAGCGCGCCGCCTGGCTGCACGCACTGCAGACACCCGCGGTGGATGTGCTCTGGCGCACAGGTGACGAAGGCGGCGAGCCCCTGCTGGCCAGCGCGCTGGTGCAGGCCCTGCACCTCGAAGGCGCGGCGGCCCACGGTGCCGACGACCGCAGCCAGCGCGCCGTGGCGGCCCACCCCACGGCGCGGCCCTTGCCCGATGGCCGCGCGCTGCCGGTGGTACGGATCTCGTCCACCGCGTATTCCGATCTGCGGCATTGCCCCTACCGTTTTTTTGCGTTGCGCCAGCTGGGCCTGCAGGAGGCCGACGAACTGGCCGCCGAGGTGGACAAGCGCGACTTTGGCAATTGGCTGCACGCGGTGCTGCAGCACTTTCACGAAGGCCTGCTGGCCGAGCCTGCGGACGACGCAGCCACCCGCATCGCCCGCATGGATGGTGCCGCGCAGGCCGTCACGCTGCAGCAAGGCCTGGGCGAGGGGGACTTTCTTCCCTTTGCAGCGGGCTGGCCGCAGGTGCGCGACGGCTATCTGCGCTGGCTGGTCCAGCATGAACAGGCCGGGGGGCACTTTCGGCAGGCCGAGGTGCAAGCCAGCCAGCCACTGGGCGCCCTGCAGCTCGTGGGCGCCATCGACCGCATCGATGCCGTCTCGACCACGGGCGAACCCATGCCGCTGGTCATCGACTACAAGACCGAGAACGACACCGCCACGCGCCAGCGCATCAAGGCGGGCGCGGAAGACACCCAGCTCGCGTTCTACGCCGCCTTGCTGAGCCATGACACGCTGCGTGCCGCCTATGTGAACGTGGGCGAGCGCGGCGAGACACAGATGCACGAACAGGACGAGGTGGTGCACCTGCGCGACCTGCTGGTGGAAGGCATCCAGCACGACTTCGCCCGCATTGCGGCTGGCGCGCCCATGCCCGCGCTGGGCGAGGGCGCCGTGTGTGACTACTGCGCTGCGCGGGGACTGTGCCGAAAAGACTTCTGGAATGACTGAGGCCCACCGGTGACCGAACACACCCACACCACTGCGGCCTACGAACACAACGGCCACCCTGTTTCGCGCGCGGCCTTCTACGCCATCGCCTGCGACCCCGCGCGCAGCGTGGCCGTGGAGGCCTGCGCGGGCGCGGGCAAGACCTGGATGCTGGTCTCGCGCATGCTGCGTGCCTTGCTCGACGGCGCCGCGCCGCATGAAATTTTGGCCATCACCTTCACCAAGAAGGCGGCAGGGGAAATGCGCCAGCGGCTGCAGGAGTGGCTGGAAACGTTTGCCCAGGCCCCGCTGGATGCATTGGGTGCAGAGCTGATTTCAAGAGGAATCAGCCCCGAGCGCGCACTGGACAAGCGCGAGGCGCTGCAAAATCTATACCGCCAGATGCTGGCCAGTGGCCGCCCCGTGCAGATCCGCACCTTCCACAGCTGGTTTGCCGCGCTGCTCGGAACGGCGCCGCTGGCGCTGCTGCAGGCGCAGGGTTTGCCTGCCAATTTTGAGCTGCTCGAAGACGATGCCGAGGCCGTGCGCGAGGTGTGGGGGCCGTTCCTGCAGACTGTCGCCACCAGCGCCACGCTGCGGGCCGACTACGAGGCCGTGGTGGCCCGCCATGGCCGCTCGCAAACGCACAAGGCGCTGGCGGCGGCGCTGGCCAAGCGGGTGGAGTTTGATCTGGCCGACGCCGCGGGGGTGGTCGATGCCTCGGTGCCGCCAGCAGGGGCGCTGTTCCCCGATCTATCGGACGAAAACGACCCGACTATCGCGCTATTGCGCCGTGAGCGTGATGCCCTGCTGGCCGCGGCGCTCGCGCTGGGGCGGGCCAGCGCACCCACTTTCTCTGCCAAGGGTGTTGCGCTGGAAGCAGCGGTTGGCGCCGAAGACGCCGATGGCCTGATCGACGCCCTGCTCACCCAAAAGGGCGAGCCGCGCAAGTTCAACGACAAGCTGGCCGGGATCGAGCAGGTACGTCACGTACAGGCACTGTGCCAGCGTGCCCTCACCGCCCGCCGCCAGCACGACGCCTGGCAGCACCAGCAGCGCATGGCCCGGCTGGCGCGCTGCCTGAGTGCGGAGTTTGCCGCCGTCAAGCACCAGCATGGCTGGGTGGACATGAACGACGTGGAGCGCACGGCCCTGGTCATGCTGGCCGACCCCGTGCTCTCGGGCTGGGTGCAGGAACGCCTGGACGCCCGCATCCGCCACCTGCTGGTCGATGAGTTCCAGGACACCAACCCGCTGCAGTGGCAGGCGCTGCACGCCTGGCTGGCGGGCTATGCGGGCTCGGGCGGCGGTACCACGGCGCCCAGTGTGTTCATCGTGGGAGACCCCAAGCAGAGCATCTACCGCTTTCGCCGTGCCGAGCCGCAGGTGTTCATCGCCGCGCAGGCCTTTGTGCGCGATGGCCTGGGAGGGGATCTGCTCAGTTGTGACCACACGCGCCGCAATGCCACGGGCGTGATCGCCGCCGTGAACCATGCCATGGGCACCGCGCAGGCACAGCACGAGACGAGCGGTTTTCGCGACCACACCACCGAATCCAGAGACCCCGGCGTGCTGCTGCGCCTGCCCGCCATCCTGCCGCCCGATGCGGGTGGTGGTGGGGCGGCCGACCCGCTTGCCTGGCGCGACAGCCTGACCGAGCCGCGCCACGAGCCCGAGGCAACCCAGCGCATGCGCGAATCCGCGCAGGCCGCCGCCTGGGTGGCGGCGCAGATCGCGCAAGGCACACCGCCCAACGAAGTGCTGGTGCTGGCCCGCAAGCGCGACCGGCTCGCCGCCATGCAGGAGGCCCTGCGCGCCCTGCATTTGCCCTGTGTGCAGCCCGAAAAGGCCGACCTGTTCGACGCGCCCGAGGTGCAGGACATGGTGGCGCTGCTCGATGCGCTGGTGTCCACCGGGCATGACCTGTCGCTGGCCCGCGCGCTCAAGTCGCCGCTGTTCGGCCTGGGCGACGATGCCCTCGTGGCCCTGGCCGTACTGCGCCGCCAGCCCGAGCATGCCAGCAGCAGCTGGTTTGATCTGCTGCAAGAAAGTGAGCTCCTACCGCTTGAACTGCAGGCGCTATCGACCAATTTGGCCCAATACAAGTCTTGGGTGGATGCCCTGCCGCCACACGATGCGCTGCACGCCATCTACCAGCATGGCGACGTGCTGGCCCGCTTTGCCGCCGCAGCCCCCGCCGCGCAGCGCATGGCGGTGCTGGCCAATCTGCGCGCGCTGCTTTCGGCCGCGCTGCAGCACGATGGCGGCCGCTACCTCACGCCCTATGCCTTTGTGCGCGCCATGAAAAAAGGCGGCGTGCGGGCGCCCGGCCGGGTGGATGCGCAGGCCGTGCGCCTGCTCACCGTGCACGGTGCCAAGGGGCTGGAGGCGCGCTGCGTGCTGCTGCTCGACACCGACACCCGCCCGCAGAAGGCCGAGACCATGGGCGTGCTGGTGGACTGGCCCGGCGAGCAGGCCGTGCCCGCAGGCTTTGTCTTTCTGGCCAGTGAATCGAGCCCGCCGCCCAGCGCCGAAGCCGCCCTGGCCGCCGAGCAGCAGGCCCGCCAGCGCGAAGAACTGAACATGCTCTACGTGGCCATGACGCGCGCCAAACACTGCCTGGCGCTGTCGTCGGTGGCGCCCGGTGTGTCTGCGCCGGGCAGCTGGTGGAACCGGCTGGAGCCGCTGCTGGCCGATGCGCAGATGCCGGGCGTACCTGTGGCAAGTGAGGGCGATGGGGTTGCCGGGATGCCTGACAGTGCGCACGACCATTTCACCCTGGCCGAGTTGCCCGTGCTTCCTGCCGAATCGCGCGCCATCCCCCGGGCTGCGCAAGCAGGCGCCGACCCGGCCGACCCGGACGCATCGCTGTCCACCCCCGCATCGCGCCTGGGCGAGGCCATGCACCAGTTGCTGGAACAGGCCGGTGTGGCCGGTGCGCCGCTGGCCGATCTGCGTGCCGACGGCTGGCCCGCCGCACGCGTGGCGCGCCTGGCGCAGGACTTCGACATCACCGTGGCCGCCGCGCGCACCGCCGCCCAGACCGCCCGGCGCATCCTGGCGGGCGAGGGTGCCTGGGCCTGGGATGCCACGGTGGTGGACACCGCCATCAACGAGGCGCCCCTGCGCCACCAGGGCCAGAACCTGCGCATCGACCGCCTGGTGCACTGCCACCAGCCGCCCGAGCGCGCGGGCTGGTGGGTGCTGGACTACAAAAGCGCCGCCGAGCCCGAGCGCCAACCCGCGCTGATGGCGCAGTTGCAGCGCTACCGCGCGGCGGTATCGGGGCAGGTGCCCGGCGAGCCGGTGCGGGCGGCGTTCCTCACGGGCGACGGGCGCATGGTGCCGGTGTCCGATGGTGCCCCTCCCGCCGAAGCGGCCTTGGCGGCGGGCGCGGATCGGGCGGCGCAGGCCGTACGGCATACTCTCGCCCCCGCGCCGGGGCCTGCCCAAGGCTCCCTGTTCTGAGCGCCGAACGTTGTCGATGGATTGAAAGGTTTCCCCCATGAATGCACCCACCCCCCTGGCCACCGATGCAGCCAGCCTTCTGCACTGCGATGCCGTCATCGTGGGCGGTGGCCCCGCCGGGCTGATGGCGGCCGAGGTGCTGGCGCAGGCGGGCGTGGCGGTGCATGTGTTGGACGCCATGCCCTCGGTGGGGCGCAAATTCCTGCTGGCGGGCAAGGGTGGGCTCAACCTCACGCATTCCGAGCCGCACGCGCCCTTTGTCAGCCGCTACGCCGGGCGCCAGCCGCAGATCGAGCCGCTCGTCCAGGCCTTTGGCGGGCCCGAGGTGCGTGCCTGGGCGCAGGGGCTGGGGGTGGAAACCTTTGTGGGCACGTCGGGCCGCGTGTTCCCGGCCGACATGAAAGCCGCGCCGCTGCTGCGTGCCTGGCTGCAGCGCCTGCGCGGGATGGGGGTGCGGTTCCACATGCGCCACCGCTGGCTGGGCTGGAGTGAGGGCGGCGCCCTGCGTTTCGCGGCGCCTGCCGGCGAGGTGCAGGTAGTTGCCCGCGCCGTGGTGCTGGCGCTGGGCGGCGGCAGCTGGGCGCGTCTGGGGTCCGATGGCGCCTGGGTGCCGCTGCTGGCGCAACGCGGCGTAGCCGTGGCGCCGCTGCGCCCCGCCAATTGTGGCTTCGATGTGCCGCGCGTGGATGCACCCGCCGGTGAAACCCGCCGCGCATTCCTGCAGGAGCTGCTGGGCCACACGCCCGAGGGCGCCGTGGGCTGGACGCCGCACTTTGCCGAACGTTTTGCCGGCCAGCCTTTCAAATCGGTGGCGCTCAGCTTTACCGACAGCCAGGGCCGCCATTTCAGCCGCCGCGGCGAGTTCGTGGCCACGGCCACGGGCGTGGAGGGCAGCCTGGTCTATGCCGCGTCGCAGCTGCTGCGCGACGAGATCGAGGCCCATGGCCATGCCACGTTCCACCTCGATCTGCTGCCGGACCACGGCCCCGAGCGTGTTTTGGTGGAAGTGCGCCACCCGCGCGGCTCACGCTCGCTGTCCAGCCACCTCAAGAGCCGCCTGGGGCTCGACGGCATCAAGACCGGCATCCTGTACGAACACCTGGGCAAGGACGGCATGAATGACCCCGTGGCCCTGGCCCACGCCATCAAGGCCCTGCCCATCACGGTGGTGGCCGCGCGCCCGCTGGACGAGGCCATCAGCACGGCCGGTGGCGTGGCGTTCGAGGCGCTGGATGCGCACCTCATGGCCACCGCCGCGCCCGGTGTGTTCTGTGCGGGCGAGATGCTCGACTGGGAGGCGCCCACTGGGGGCTACCTGCTCACGGCCAGCCTGGCCAGTGGCGTGCGGGCGGGGCAGGGGGTTTTGAGGTTTTTGGGCGCTGGTGCTGGAGGATAAAGCGCCCGCAGCTGTTGAAAATAGAGCTTCATCACCACCGGCGCACGGGGCCGGTGTCCACATGCACGAACTGCTCGCGTGGGTAAAAGCCCACGCCGCCCAGGCCCAGCGCCAGTGCGGCGTCGCGCAGGCTGGCCAACTGCACGCCGGGCAGGCGCACGTCGATGGCCTTGCCGTCCATGTGCAGGCTGCGCTTGGCCACGCCGCCACCGCGCGTGGTGCGCAGCGTGTGGTTGGTGGCCGCGCTGCGATAGCCTGAAATGACCTGGAAGGGCTGCTGCGCGCGCAGCTCCTGCCGGATCTGGTGCAGCAGGTGGAAGAGCTGCGGGTCCATCAGACCGGCCTCGCCGCTGTAGTGGTCGCGCAGGAAATGGTTGAGGCTGCTCAGCGCCTGGGGCACGAACTGCTCGCCCAGCGCATACACCAGGGCCAGGCGCTCGCTGGTGTGGGTGTGGTCCAGCGACAGGCTGCGGGCGTCGGGCAGGCTGGCCAGGGCGGGCTGCGCCAGCGGCAGCAGGGCCCCGGTCACCAGCCAGCGGCTGCCCGTGCCCAGAAAGCGGCGGCGGCCCGATGCAAGAGGGTGGGTGGGCTGGGTCATGGCATGTTCCAGGAAGGGGTGAAACCGGTTTTGTCAGGGAGCACCGGCGCGCAGGCGGCGCTGCGCGGAGTGCTGGCGCAGGGCCTGGTCCAGCAGCCTGTCCTGCCCATACAGGTCGGCAAAGAAATGCAGCCGGCCCTGTTTGACGATGGTGGTGCTGTAGGCAATCACCACGGGCAGGGGTTCGGCCAGGCGCAGCGTGGCCGACTGGCCCCGGGCCATGGCTTCGCGGATGCGTGCTTCGGGCCATGCCGGGTCGTTGCGCAAAACAAACTGGGCCAGCGCCACGGGGTCTTCGACGCGGATGCAGCCATGGCTGAAGTCGCGCCGGTCGCGCTGAAACAACAGCGGTGCGGGCGTGTGGTGCAGGTAGATGTTGCTATTGTTGGGAAACACGAACTTGATATCGCCCAGTGCATTTTTGGGCCCAGGGCGCTGGCGTATGCGCATCTGCCCACGCAGCACGGCATCCAGGTATTCGGGCGCCAGCGTGCTGTGCACCTGTCCGTTGGCGCCTACGAATTCCATGCCCTGCTGCTGCAAATAACCAGGGTCGCGCCGCAGCCGGGGAATGGTTTCGCTGCGCGCAATGGAGGGCGGAATGTTCCAGTAGGGGCTGAATTCGATGAAGCGCATGTCTTCGTCGAACAGTGGCGTGCGGGTGTCCAGCGCCTTGCCCACGATCACCTTCATGGCCAGCTGCAGCGACACCCGGTTGTCCTGCACCTCGTAGGCGCGCAGCATGAATTCGGGAATGTTGACCACGATCATGCGCGGGCCGCGCAGCAGGGGCGTCCAGCGCAGGCGCTCCATGGCCAGCTCGATCTGGCGGGCGCGGGCGGCGGGCGAAATGGCCAAGGCATCCAGCGTGGCCTTGCCGATCACGCCGTCGGAGGCGAGGGCATGTCGCTGCTGGAAGGCCTTCACGCCGTTTTGCAGGGCCTCGCCGTAGAGCGCTGGCGGCTGCGCATCCGCCGGCAGGTCGCCCAGCACCACCAGGCGCTGGGTCAGCTGTGCCAGGCCTGCCCACGCCTGGCCGGCCTCGAGCTTGCGGCCTGGCAGCGCTGGCAGGGGCGTGGCCCAGGCGGCGGGGGCGCCCAGCGCCCGGTAGCGGGCCAGTTCGGTGCGCAGGCGGGCATACAGTGGCACCTGGGGCGCGGCGGCACGCACGGCATCGGCCAGCGAGGGGGCGGCCAGGGCTTGTTGCAGGGCGGTGGTGGCGTCGATGCGGGGGGCTGCGGGCGGGGTGTAGTTCTGCTGGATCTGGCGCGGATCGATGCGGCCCGATCGCAGGTCACCCAGGTAGCGCTGCAGGGCGGTGGTGAGCGCATTTTCGAGCTGCTGTGCGGCCTCGGGGCCCAGCGCGGGGCCGCGGCCTGCAGAGGCCACGGCCTGCGCCAGCGCGGTGGCGTGGTAATCGTCGGGTTGCAGGCCTTCGGTGGCCGCCGCCGCCAGAATGTCCACCGCTTGCTGCGCCACAGGCGCGGGGCGCCCGTCCACCAGCCAGGGCGCGGCGCCTGCCACAGGGGCGCAAACAGCCAGCCAGAGCGCCAGCCATGTGCTGTGCCAACCCAAACGGGTGCCAAGGCCTGGAAACAAAGGGGATGCAAGAGCGATAAAGGGGCTGGGCATGCGCCGCATCGTGGTCAATGGTCGCTCATGCCGGGCCACTCGCCGACCAGGCCGCAGGCCGGGCACTGGGCGTAGAGGCTGGGGCTAACGTGGAACTTGGCCTGGTGCTTGTCGGTTTCCGGCGCCTTGTCGTGGGCTTCGCCATCGATTTCGACCAGCCCCGTGGCGTGGCAACGGGGGCACCTGGCAGCGGCCAGGGCAGCGAGGGGGTTGAAATTCTCTGCGAACACGGGCGCCTCGTCGTGTTGTCTGGTGGCTGCAGGGTTTGCGCAACCCTGCCTGTCGCAATATCAGAAAGAAGTTGACGAGCCTTACCCCCGGCACTGGCTCCACAGTTAGGGCTGCTTGGTTCCCCACCTGACCCGGTTGGCCGCTTCACCATGCGGGGAGGCCCGTCAGGCAAAGATTCTACCCCCTGTAGCGCTTCACGCTTTCGACCTTCCCCAATTGCCCAGCAATTCGGGAAGGTGAACGAGGCTCTCGCGGCGGGGCGGCCCTTGCGCGGCATCCCTGGCCCGGGGCGCGCCAGTCCGTATCGGGCGGTAGATGGTGGCAGCGCCAAAAATCAAGGAATGCGTGGGCCCTAGAATCACCCCCCATGTCCTACCTCGTGCTCGCCCGCAAGTACCGTCCCCGCAATTTCACCGAGATGGTGGGGCAGGAGCATGTGGTGCAGGCCCTCACCAACGCGCTCACCCAGCAGCGGCTGCACCATGCCTACCTGTTCACGGGCACGCGCGGCGTGGGCAAGACGACGGTGTCGCGCATCCTGGCCAAGTCCCTCAACTGCCAGGGGCCGGACGGGCAGGGCGGCATCACGGCCACGCCCTGCGGCGTGTGCCAGGCCTGTACCGACATCGACAGCGGCCGGTTCGTGGACTACACCGAACTCGACGCCGCCTCCAACCGTGGCGTGGACGAGGTGCAGAGCCTGCTGGAGCAGGCGGTGTACAAGCCGGTGCAGGGGCGCTTCAAGGTCTTCATGATCGACGAAGTGCACATGCTCACGAACACGGCGTTCAACGCCATGCTCAAGACGCTGGAAGAGCCGCCCGAATACCTCAAGTTCGTGCTCGCCACGACCGACCCGCAGAAAGTGCCCGTCACGGTGCTGAGCCGCTGCCTGCAGTTCAATCTGCGGCCCATGGCGCCCGAGACGGTGCTGTCGCACCTCACGCAGGTGCTGGCAGCCGAAAACGTATCGGCCGAGCCGCAGGCCCTGCGCCTGCTGTCGCGCGCGGCGCGTGGCTCGATGCGCGATGCGCTGTCGCTCACCGACCAGGCCATTGCCTTTGGCAGCGGCCAGTTGCAGGAAGCCGCCGTGCGCCAGATGCTGGGGGCGGTGGACCGCTCCTACGTGTTCCGCCTCATCGATGCGCTGGCGCAGGGCGACGGCAAGACCGTGGTGGAAACCTCGGACACGCTGCGCCTGAATGGCCTGTCGGCCGCGTCCACGCTCGAAGAAATGAGCACCGTGCTGCAGCGCATGGCGGTGTTCCAGGCCGTGCCGCAGATGGCCGGCGCCGTGGATGCCGACGACCCCGAGGCGGCTGAGACGGCCCGCCTGGCCGCCTTGATGCCCACCGATGAAACCCAGCTGCTCTACAGCCTGTGCCTGCACGGGCGGGGCGAGCTGGGCCTGGCGCCCGATGAATATGCCGCGCTGACCATGGTGCTGCTGCGCCTGCTGGCCTTCAAGCCCCAGAGCGAATCGGCTGAAAAAAAAACTCTGACCCGGTCTGAAGCCGCGTCTTCGGGCCGGGTAGCCGCTGGTTCTGCCGGGTTTCAGGCGTCCCCTGCACCCCCTGCTGCCCTTGTGTCGGCACCCATCGCCCGTGCGGTAGCGGCTCCTGGGGCGCCGCCCGCAGCGTTGGTTGCCCCTGTCCCGGCTGCCATAGTTCCCGCCCTGTCGGTGCCACCGTCCGCTGCCGCGCCGTCAGAAGATGTGGTTTCCGATGCCTCCGAGCCGCCTCCCTGGCCGGGTTCGGACGAGCCGGATACCGTGCGGGCTGAGGCCCCCACTGCCACCGTTCTGCCGGTGCGCAGCACCGAAGGTTTTGATGGAAATCAGGCCCAGGTGCATAGCGGTCGTGCGCAAATTGCTCCTGAATATGTAGCTATTCCCGTGCGGGAGTCGCCCGAGCCCGGTGAGCGGCTGCAGCCGCTGCCCCTGTCTGCTCCTACCCCCGTCTCTGCGCGTTACACCCCTACGGACGAAGGTGACGTATGGCACCGCACCGTGCAGCAGCTGGTGGTGGCCGAAACCATTACCGCCCTGGTGCGCGAGTTGGCCCTGCAGTCCCAGCTGGTGGCGCGTGATGCGGGCCACTGGCTGCTGCGCGTCGAGCGCGAATCGCTCAACCAGCCCCTGGCGCGCGAGCGCCTGCGCGCCGCGCTGGAGGCCGCGGGCCATGCCAGCCAGATCAGCGTGGAAGTGGGCGTGGTGATTGACAGCCCCGCCCGCCGCAATGCCGCCGCCGCCGCCGAGCGCCAGCGCGTGGCCGAAGACATCGTGATGAACGACCCCTATGTGCAGTCGCTGGTGCGCGACTACGGCGCGAAAATCGTGCCGGGCAGCATCAAGCCTGCGTGACCGATCACCTCCATTCCACAGAAACTGAAAAAAGGAAACCACACCATGTTCAACAAGGGACAACTCGCCGGCCTCATGAAGCAAGCCCAGGCCATGCAGGACAACCTCAAGAAGGCCCAGGATGAGCTGGCTTTCATCGAAGTGGAAGGCGAGTCGGGCGCGGGCCTGGTCAAGGTGCTGATGACCTGCAAGCACGACGTCAAGCGCATCACCATCGACCCCAGCCTGCTGGCCGAAGACAAGGACATGCTGGAAGATCTGGTGGCGGCAGCGTTCAATGCGGCCGTGCGCAAGGCCGAGGAGACATCGGCGGAGAAGATGGGCAAGCTCACGCAAGGCATGCCCGGCCTCCCCGGCGGCATGAAATTCCCTTTCTGAGGCTCTGGCTACTGCGCGCCAGCCATGCGTCGTTGGGCGGTGCTCGCAATCCTCACGTACAGGAAGTACGTTCCGGTTGCTGTGCTCCGTCCGCCTAGCCTGGCAGGCGCTCGCTACGCCCTTGAGAGCGGGGTGAAGGGGGCAATAGTTCTCTCACTGTGCCGTTCGGGCTGAGCTTGTCGAAGCCTGGCTCAGCCCCCCCACACCATCACCCGCATCCTTGTCTCCCATGTCCTCCACCAACTCCCTCGAAGTTTTGATCCAGGCGCTGCGCCGGCTGCCGGGGGTGGGGGTGAAGTCTGCGCAGCGCATGGCGTTTCATTTGCTGCAGCATGACCGGCAGGGGGCGCTGGCGCTGTCGCGGGCGCTGGAGGAGGCCGTGGGGTCGGTGCACCACTGCACGCTGTGCCACACCTTCACCGAGGCCGAGGTGTGCGGCACCTGCCTGGACCCGGAGCGCGACGCCACGCGGCTGTGCGTGGTCGAGACGCCCGCCGATCAGTCGGCGCTGGAGCGCACGGGGGCGTTCAAGGGGCTTTACTTTGTGCTGATGGGGCGGCTCAGCCCGCTTGACGGCATCGGTCCCCAGGAGATTGGCCTGCACAAGCTCATGGAGCGGGCCTCCAACGGCGTGGTGCAGGAGGTGATCCTGGCCACCAATTTCAATGCCGAGGGCGAGGCCACGGCCCATGTGATCAGCGAGGCGCTCAAAAGCCGGGGCCTGCATGTCACGCGGCTGGCGCGGGGCGTACCCGTGGGCAGCGAGCTGGAGTATGTGGACCTGGGCACCATCGCGCATGCGCTGGTGGACCGTCGCTAGCCTCTTTTCGTCGCTAGAATACTCCCGATTTAATAGCGGACAGCGGTTTTCGGTGCTGCGCTAGATCCGTTTAGGGACAAAATGAATTCCTTGCATGTGGCGCGTTTCACGGTGGCCTACTGGTGTGTTTTCATGGCCGTGCTGCTGCCCCTGGTGTGTGCGTGGCTGGCCAAGAGCGGTGGCCTGGGCAAGCCGCGCCGCGAAGGGGGCTACGACAACCATGACCCGCGCGCCTGGATGGCCCGCCAGTCTGACTGGCAGGCCCGCGCGAACGCGGCGCAGGCCAACAGTTTCGAGGCGCTGCCATTCTTCATCGGAGCGGTCGTCATTGCGCACCAGCTGGGTGCGGCGCAGACCCTGCTCGACATCCTCGCTTTCCTGTTCATCATGCTGCGCGTTTTCTACATCCTGATGTATGTCTCGGACATGCCTAGGGCCCGCAGCGCGGTGTGGGGTGCGGCGTTCCTGGTGAACATCGCCATTTTCTTCATCGGCTACCGCTGAAACGGTGCAGGCTGCTGCCTGCGCAGCAATACGTAGAAGCGCTCAGGGGAAGACCCTGATGCGCCCATGCAACGGCTGCGGCAAGATTGTTGCGTTGCAGCAATTTCCTGCTTTTCCGCTTTTTTTCCATGCCCCTTCCTCCTCTCAGCCGCCGTGCCTTTGGCGCCCTGTCTGCCCTGTCGGCAGTCGCGGCATGCACGTCTGGCGCCTGGGCGTATGCGCCCGGCGCCGCGGCGCGGCGCGTCACCATCGCGGTGGGTGGGCAGGCCATGCTGTACCACCTGCCCCTGACCATCGCGGACCGGCTGGGTTTTTTTCAGGCCGAAGGACTGGATGTCACGGTGCTCGACTACCCCGGTGGTGCCCTGGCCTTGCGGGCGGTGCAGGACGGCGTGGCCCAGGTCTGCTCGGGTGCCTATGAACACACCCTGCGCCAGCAGAGTCGGGGCCACGATTACCGCGCTTTCGTGGTGCAGGGGCGGGCGCCGCAGCAGGCGCTGGGCGTGTCGCTGCGGGCGGTGCGGGGCTATCGCGGGCCAGCCGATCTGCGCGGGCGACGGATCGGCGTTTCGACCCTGGGCTCCTCCACCCAGGTGATGGCGAGCGTGCTGCTGGCCCGCGCGGGCGTGGATGTGCACACCGTCTCCTTCGTGGGCGTGGGAACGGGGGCTACGGCCCTGGCGGCGCTGCGCACGGGCCGTATCCATGCGCTGTGCCATGTCGACCCCATCATGGCGCTGCTCGAGCAAAGGGGCGAGGTGCGCCTTGTCGGTGACCTGCGCACGCTCCAGGCCACGCAGGAGGTGTTTGGCGGCGCCATGCCCGCCAGTTGCCTGGTTGCGCCCCAGTCATTCCTGCACCAGGAGCCCGTGGTGGCACAGGCGCTGGTCAATGGCATCGTGCATGCGCTCAAGTGGCTGCAGACGGCAGCGCCGGCCGATCTGGTCAAGGCCGTGCCTGCCAGTTACCTGCTGGGTGACAGGGCGGTCTATCTGGCGGCGTTCAACCGGGTGCGCGAGACGTTTTCCCCCAATGGGCTCATGCCCGAGGACGGGCCGGCAACCGCCTTGCGGGCGCTTGCACAGTCCTATCCCGGCATGTCGGGCACACGGGCCAGCCTGGCACGCACCTTCACCGATGACCTGACCCGAAAGGCGCGGCAGAAATTCGGTGTGTGAGAGGTGTGCCCTGGCGGGGCGAAGGCGCTGATGGCCTGCGCAGTGGGGGAGAATGCCGGCCCAACGGGGCTGTGCCCGGTGTTCGCCACTCTTTCTCCCGCTGTTCAAAGGACCCTCCTCATGTCGCTGAGCCTCAGCATTGGCCCGCTCGTTTCCCTGATCGCGGGCATCCTCATCCTGGTCATGCCGCGCCTGCTGAGCACCATCGTGGCGCTTTACCTGATCGTGATCGGCGCGCTGGGCTTGCTGGGCATGCACACCCTGCGTTTGTAAGCGCCCACGGGACAGCAGCACGGTGCTGTGCTCGCGTGCTCAGCGGCGTTTCTTGGAGGGCTTGCCGCCCTTGCGTGTGGGGGCTGGTGCCTTGCTTCCTGATGTGCGACTGGCTGAGCGGCTTGCCGATGCCCCTTTGCTCATGCGCACCGGCAGGAACATCACCACCTGCTGGCCGGCCTTGAAGGCTGCGCCGATCTTCACATCGTTCCAGTCGGCCACGTTGTCGGCGCTGACGCGGTAGCGCTGTGCCATGCTGCGCACGGTGTCACGCTTGCTGGCGCGCACGGTGGTGCGGCGGGTCACGATTTCAGGCGTGAGGGCCAGCTGGCCATTGTCTGCGAGGTGGGCCGAAACATCCTGGCGGGTGGTGGCGGTGCGCGGCACCATCAGCGCCGATCCGGCCTTGATCAGCATGCGCGGCGGAATGTTGTTGAGGCTGCGCAGGTCGTTTTCGTTCATGCCGGTACGCTGGGCGGCATCGGCCACGCTCATGGTGGTGGGCACGGACCACACCGTCCAGCTGGCGTATTGCCCCTGGTTTTTGGCGTCCAGGTTGCGCTGGAAGACCCGCGCGTTGTCCCAGGGCAGCAGGATCTGGGGGGTGCCTGCGGCAAAAATGGTCGGACGGTGAAACGAGGGGTTCAGCGCGCGAAAATCCGCTTCGCGCACCCCGGCCAGCTGGGCCACCATCGCCACGTCGATGTCGTGGAGGATGTCCACCGTCTGGAAATAGGGGTGGTTTTCGATCAGTGGAAGTTCGGTGCGAAAGGCCTCGGGGTTGGCCACGATGTTTTTGACGGCCTGCAGCTTGGGCACATACAGCCGCGTTTCGGCAGGCATGTTCAGATCGGTGTAGCGCGTGCCCAGTCCGGCTTTCTGGTTGCGGGCAATGGCGCGGCCCACGCTGCCTTCACCCCAGTTGTAAGCGGCCAGGGCCAGGTGCCAGTCGCCAAACATGCCGTACAGTTTTTGCAGGTAGTCGAGCGCGGCGCGGGTGGATGCCAGCACGTCGCGGCGGTCATCGCGAAAGGCGTTCTGCTTGAGATCGAAATAGTTGCCCGTGGCCGGCATGAACTGCCACATGCCAGCGGCCTTGGCGCTGGAGACGGCCTGCGGGTTGAAGGCACTTTCGATATAGGGCAGCAGCGCCAGCTCGGTGGGCATGCCCCGGCGTTCGAGCTCTTCGACAATGTGGAACAGGTATTTGCTAGAGCGCTCGGTCATGCGCTGCATGTAGTCGGGGCGGCTTGCATACCACTGCTCGCGGTCCTGCACCAGTTCGTGCTGCAGGTCGGGCATGGCAAAACCGCGGCGAATGCGTTCCCACAGGTCGGCGGGTGTGAACAGCGAGGCCACTTCGCTGCTGGCGGCGCGGCCGGCCGTGATCGGGCTCAGCGGCCCATTGGGGATGACGGGGGTGTGGCTGGCGGTGCCCGCGGGCGAATCGGTGGCGAACTGGTTGTTGGAGGGGGTGCCGGTGGTGGCGCAGCCGGTGAGCCACAGCAGTCCTGCAAGGCAGGCGAAGCGCAGAATTTTCATCAGAAGTCGTTTTTCCATTGGCGCAGGGCGGCAAATACCGCCACGGCGTCGTGTTGTGGGACCCGGGCGTCAAAGCCCTGGGCGGCTGCGGCGACGGCGGCTTCGCGTACGCGCAGAAAGGGGTTGATGTCGCGTTCCAGTGCCATGCGTGATGGCAGCGTGGGCTGGTTTTGCGCCCGCAAGGCCGTGCAATGGCTGCTGTAGTGGAGCAAGGCGGCGTTGCCGGGTTCCACGGCACGCGCAAATTTCAGGTTGGACAACGTGTACTCATGGGTACAGCACACCAGCGTGTTGCCCGGCAGGGCGGCCAGCTGGTCGAGCGATGCCAGCATCTGCGCGGGTGTGCCTTCAAAAAGGCGCCCGCAGCCGCCCGAGAAAAGGGTGTCCCCGCAAAACAGCAGGGGCGTGCCCTCCATGTCGGGGCAGTAATAGGCGATGTGGCCAGCCGTATGGCCTGGAACATCGAGCACCGAAAACCGCAGGCCCAGCAGATCCACGCTGTCGCCCTGCGCCAGGTGCACCAGCGGCTCGGGGATGCGCTCGCGCGCCGGGCCGAACACCTGGGCACCGGTGGCGGCGCGCAAGGCATCCACGCCGCCCACATGGTCGGCGTGGTGGTGCGTGACTAGAATGGCCTGCAGTTGCAGCCCCTGGGCCTGCAGCGCCTGCAGCACGGGCGCAGCGTCACCGGGGTCCACCACGATGGCCTGGCGGCCGTTGTGCAGCATCCAGATGTAGTTGTCGGTAAAGGCGGGCAGCGGTAGCAGGTTCATGAGCGATCAAATTATAAGTTTGCACCACTGGTTCGACTCCCCCCCCGGCCGTTACCTGCTGGCGTGGGAGCAGGAGCGCTTCGATGAGGCGGTGGTGGACATCTTTGGCTACCACGGCCTGCAGATCGGCATTCCGATGCTCGACGGCCTGCGCGCCAACCGCATGCCGCACCAGTGGCTGGCCCTCGGCGAAGAGGGCATGGCCCTGCTGCCGGGCACCCGCGCCGCGAGCCCGTCGCCCGCTGGCGCCGCGCCCGTGCCAGACCCCCTGCGCCTGCTGGCCCTGCTGGCCGACCCGGTGGCGCTGCCGTTTGCGGACAACAGCCTGGACCTCATCGTGCTGCCGCACACGCTGGAGCAGAGCGTGGACCCGCATGCCGCGCTGCGCGAGGTGGAGCGGGTGCTGGTACCCGAGGGACGGGTGGTGATCAGCGGGCTCAATCCGGTCAGCCTGTGGGCCTTGCGCCAATACCGCGCGCGCCTGTACCAGCGCCTGGGGCGGGGCCGCCTGTACCTGCCGGATGCGGGCGAGTTCATTGGCTACCGGCGGCTGCGCGACTGGTTGCGGTTGCTCAATTTCGAGGTCGAATCGGCGCGTTTTGGCTGCTACCGGCCGGCCGTGCGCAGCAGCCACTGGCTGGAAAGATTTGCCTGGATGGACCGCCTGGGCGATCAATGGTGGCCGATACTCGGGGCCGCGTACTTTCTGGTAGCCGTCAAGCGCGTGCATGGCATGCGCCTGCTCGAACCCGCCTGGCGCACCGCACCGCAGCGCGCTGCCGCGTCGGTGCCGGTGGCCCACCGCGGTGCCAGCCAGAAACCGTCGCACCGCACCAGCCTGGTGCCCACCAGGGCACCGGGCGCCACAGACCGCACCCACAGGAAAAAAGTTTGAATCAGATCGAGATCTACACCGATGGTGCCTGCAAGGGCAATCCGGGCCCCGGCGGCTGGGGCGTTTTGCTGCGCTCCGGTGCCACTGAAAAAGAGCTGTTTGGCGGCGAGCTCGGCACCACCAACAACCGCATGGAACTGCTGGCCGTCATCGAGGCGCTGTCTGCGCTCAAGCGGCCTTGCGCGGTGACGCTGTACCTCGACAGCGAATATGTGCGCAAGGGCATCACCGAATGGATCCACGGCTGGAAGGCGCGCGGCTGGCGCACCGCCGCCAGGCAGCCGGTGAAAAACGTCGAGCTGTGGCAGCGCCTGGATGCGCTGGTCACCGGGTCCGGCCACCGCATCGACTGGCGCTGGGTGCGGGGGCATTCGGGCGATCCGGGCAACGAGCGGGCCGATGCCCTGGCCAACCGCGGCGTGGAACAGGCCTTGGGGCGGCGCTGAAGTTCTCGACCAGATCTGGCGGGTATGCGCTGCCTGTTTCGTGTTGATTGCTACTTTATTGGTAGCTTAAAACGATTATGAATAAGGCGCATCAGGTGTTTTTACACTGAATCCTGGTGGGTGAGCGCTCTGCCGGCGGGCACCGGCCTGTGCCTTGCCAGTAGGCAGCGGCGCGGCGCTGTGGTCTGATGGCGGCCGGTGGAACTCTGCACAGGAGTGAGCGTGAACCCGCTGACCAAGATGGCGCTGGGGCTGATGGGGCAGCTGCGCCCCGAGCCCCCCACGGGCGATGGCCGCCCGGTGCTGGCCTTGCCACCGCCGCGGTGCGACGGCGGCATGCCGCTCATGCAGGCGCTGGCCCGGCGGCAGTCGCAGCGCGAATTCGATCCCGTGGCGCTGCCAATGCCGGTGCTGTCGGACCTGCTGTGGGCTGCGGCGGGCGTCAACCGGCACGACAGCGGCGGGCGCACGGCGCCGAGTGCCATGAACGCGCAGGAGGTGGACCTGTACGTGGCCCTGCCCGAAGGCCTGTACCTCTACGATCCCCTGGCCCACGCACTGCAGCGCACGGTGGTCGCCGATGTGCGGCGCTTCACGGGCTACCAGGACTTTGTGGACAGCGCGCCGCTCGACCTCGTCTATGTGGCCGACCATGCGCGCATGAAGCTGGTGCCGGCCGAACAACGCAGCACCTACGCCGCAGCCGCAGCGGGTGCGATGGCGCAGAACGTCTATCTGCAGGCCGCATCCACCGGGCTGGCTACCGTCATCCGTGCCTGGCTGGACCGCACCGCGCTGGCGCAGGCCATGGGCCTGGGCACCAACCAGCAGGTGCTGCTGGCCCAAACCGTGGGTTGGCCGGCCGGGGCGGCGCCGCCATGAGCACCGTGTTCGACCCGCTGGGCCTGTCGGCGGTGTCGCTGGAGGTGATGGCGGCCAACCGCGATTCGGTGCAGGGCCTGGCGCGGCGCCAGCAGGCGCGGCTGGCGCGGCTGCTGGAGGCCGCGCTCAAGGGCTCGCGCCTTTACCGCGAGCTGCTGCCCGCAGGCACTTCGGCCCGCACGCCGCTGCAGGATTTGCCGGTGGTCACACGCCGCCAGCTGATGGAGCGCTTTGACGACTGGGTGACCGATCCGTGCCTCACGCTCCATGCGCTGCGCGCCTTCACCGCCGACCCGTCGCGCATCGCCGCGCCCTGGCAGGGCCGCTACATGGTGTGGGAAAGCTCGGGCACCAGCGGCCAGCCGGGCGTCTTTGTGCAGGACGCGCAGGCCATGGCCGTGTACGACGCGCTGGAGGCGCTGCGCCGCAGCACGCCGCGCCCCCTGCTGCGCTGGCTGGACCCGCTGTGCCTGTCCGAGCGCATTGCCTTCGTGGGGGCGACCAGCGGGCATTTCGCCAGCTATGTCTCGGTGCAGCGGCTGCGTGCCCTCAACCCGTGGCTGGCGGGGCGCATCCGCAGTTTTTCCATCCAGGAGTCCACGCCCGAGCTGGTGGCCGCCCTGAATGACTTTGCGCCCACGGTGCTGGCCACCTACCCCACCGCGGCCACGCTGCTGGCCGACGAGGCAGGCCGTGGTGCCTTGCGCATCGCGCCGCACGAGGTCTGGACCGGCGGTGAAACGCTGAGCCCCGCCGTGCGCGCGCACATCGAACGGGCGCTGGGCGCCGTGGTGCGCAACAGCTATGGCGCCTCGGAGTTCCTCTCCATGGGCTGGGAGTGCGCCCACGGCCAGATGCACCTGAACGCCGACTGGGTGATCCTGGAGCCCGTCGACGAGCACCACCGCCCCGTGCCGGCGGGCCATGCCGCCTGCGGCGTGCTGCTGACCAATCTGGCCAATACCGTTCAGCCCCTCATCCGCTACGACCTGGGCGACCAGGTGACGCTGCAGGCCGGGCGCTGCGGCTGTGGTTCGCCCTTGCCGGTGATGGTGGTGCGGGGGCGCCACGACGACCTGTTGCACATGGCAGGGCCGGGCGGGAGGTCGGTAACGCTGTTGCCGCTGGCCTTGTCCACGGTGCTGGAGGACGACGCGGGCGTGTTTGATTTCTACCTGCGCCAGCAGGACGCGCACACGCTGGTGCTGCGCCTGCCCGTGGCGGGCGAGGCCGGGCAGGCGGCCATGGCACGCGGCTGCCAGGCGCTCAAGGCCTTTGCCAGGGTCCAGGGCCTGCCGCGGCTGCGGGTGCTGCAAGAGCTGGGCCTGCCGGTGCCCCGCGGGCGCAGTGGCAAGGTCTGCCGCATCATGGCTTGTTGTGCCTGAGTCTGCTATTTGATCAATAGCTTCTTTCGCTTGTTGCATCAGCCAAAAAACCTGATTTGTATTGGATTCCAGGCATCTTCGGCGTGCGTGCTGCCATGCCCGGCACCGCGTTCAGGGCATGGACGACACATAGGCCACCACCGCTTCGATGTCGGCATCCGACATCCGCTTGGTGTTGGGGGTCATGATGGAACTGGCGCGCTCCCCCGTGCCTTCGCGGTAGCGGTGCAGGGTCATGCGCAGGTAGTCGGGCTGCTGCCCGGCGATGCGGGCAATCTGCTCGTTCCCCCGGCCTGCGGCGCCATGGCAGCGAAAGCAGGTTTTCTCGAAATAGGCCTGTCCCTTGGCGGTCAGTGCGGGGTTGGCGGTGGTCTGGTGGGCCACTGGCTGCGCTGCATAGAACAGCACCATGCCGATTTTTTCGTCGCTGTTCATGGCGCGGATCATGCCTTCCATGAATTCGTTGCGCCGGCGGCCATCGGCAAACTGCCGCATCTGCTCCAGCAGATAGGCCGGGTTCTGGCCGGCCAGGTTGGGAATGGACGGCTTGGTGCTGGTGCCGCCTTCGCCATGGCAATGGGCGCACACGGCGGCCACCTTGCGGCCCACCTGGTAGAGGTGATCGGCCAGCGGTGCACTGGTTTGCGCTTCTTTGAAGCGGGCGTCCAGATCCACGTTGGCGGTGGCGCGTGCCTTGGCTTGCTGGGCCACCGCGGGCGGGACCAGGAGTGCGGCCATCAATCCGATCGTCAGAGCTGTGCGCTGGAGCATGGTGGTAACCACTTCATTGAAAAGGTCATTCTAGGCCCGGGATTCGCCACCGTTCGCACGCGCAGGCGGGGTTGGATCAAGGAGTGTGCGTTGGGCAGGGGAGGGGGTGCAGGCGGCGCCCGGGGTGCGCAATGGCACGCCTGCCGGCAGGGGCGGGGCCTGCGGCGCAGGCGCGCTGGGGGTGTTCTTCGTAAAATGACCGCCCGGGAATGCCCCGTTGTGGCTGCCTTGCACCCCATCGGATGCAACCCTGGAGCCTGAGAAAGCCGTGTGCGCCCCTGGGTCGCATGCGGCTTTTGCCGTTTTCCCCCGTCCGTTTTTTTCGCCAACACGGCCCTCTCGCGGCCGGTCTGCCTACCGTTTATGCAACGCCATTGGCCTCCATTTGCCTGGGTCTGTTTTGCCATGTGCGTGGGTGTCATGGGCACCGCCCTGGCCAGCCCGCTGTACCCGCTGTACCAGGCCCACTGGGGCCTGCAGCCCAGCCACATCACGGGCATCTATGTGGCCTACATGTTCGGGGCGCTGGCCAGCCTGCTGTTCCTGGGGCGGCTCAGCGACCGGTTCGGTTTTCTGCCTGTGCTGCGCCATGGCCTGGTGCTGGTCACAGCCGGTGTGCTGCTGTCGGCGCTGGCCTGGAGCGTGGCGTCGTTCGTGGTCAGTCGTGTGCTGATCGGCATCGCCTCGGGAATGATCACCACCTCGGCCTCGATCGGCCTCACGCAGCTCAACCGCAGCCGCAACGTGATGCGCGCCTCGGCCATGACCAGTTTTGCCATGGCGCTGGGCTTTGGCCTGGGGCCGCTGGTGGGCGGCCTGATGGCGCAGTGGGTGCCGCTGCCGCTGGTGACGGCCTATGCGCCCAGCGTGGTGCTGGGGGTGCTGGCCATCTATGCCCTGTACCAGGTGCAACGGGCTTCCCCGGGTGCGGCCGCGGTACCGCAGCCTTTGGCCTTGCACGACTGGCTGCCGCGCGTCACCCTGCCGCAGCCCGCCCTGCGGCGCCCGTTCCTGATTGCCAGCCTGGGGGCGTTCAGCACCTTCGGCATCTTTGGCCTGTATGCGTCGCTGGCACCGAGCTTCATGGCGCACATGGTGCCCTGGCACGGGCCGGCCGTGAGTGGCCTGTCGATTGCCATGATCCTGTTTCTCTCGGCCGGATTTCAGTGGCTGGCGCGGCCGGTGCACACCAAGACCTGCGCCATCGCCGGGCTGGGGCTGCTGGCAGCCTGCAATCTGCTGCTGATTGCCACCACCTACACCAACCTGCCGCTGCTGTTCGTGCTGAGCGTGCTCAGCACCGCCGCGGGCCATGGCCTGGTGAACCTGGCAGGCATTGCCATCGTGAACAAGGTGGCGGGCCCCGAGAACCGGTCCGGGCTGCTGTCCACCTACCTGGTGGTGGGCTATCTGGGCACCATCGTGCCCATTCTGGGCGTGGGCTGGCTGTCGGACCACCTGGGCCTGCGGGTGGCCATCGTGGTTTTCTGCGGGGCGATGGCAGCGCTGACCAGCGCGCTGGCCTGGCTGGCCCAGCGCACCCCGGTGATCGAGCAGGCCTGATCGCTGGAGCGCGCAGACCCTGGGCTCAGCCCGGCGAAGGTGTGCCGGGCAGCAAGGTTGCCATGGCGCTGGCGTCTTGCGGCCGCACCACGCGTGCCACTTCCTGCCCATCGCGCAGCAGCACCAGGGTGGGCCAGAGCTTCACGCCAAAGCTGCGGCCCAGGCGCTGGCCGGGGCCGTCTTCCACCTTGATGTGGGCCACATCCGCCCGGTCGCGCAGGGCCTGCTCAATGAGGGGCTGGGCGCGCTGGCAGTGGCCGCACCAGGGGGTGCCGAATTCGAGCACGGTGGTGCCGGGCAGGCTGTCCACGTCGGCGCGGGTGGGGGCCTGTGCGAGGTGTTGGGCAATGTAGGGCATGGGTGCGAAGATTTCAACTGGAATGCAAAGAGGTATCCATTGTGCTGCGCATCGCCCGCTCGGCATGCAACGGGCGCCTCGCCGGCCAGGGACGCCAGCGCAAGGGCCGCCCCGCAGCGAGGGCGTTGTCCCCCTTGGGGAAAGTGCGAAGCGACACAGGGGGCTAAATGACCCCGTCAAACACCATCACATCGACGGCATCGCCGGGCGCCACGTTGCCCTGGCCGTGGTGCAGCACGATCAGGCCGTTGGCCTGCACCATGGAGCTGAGCACGCCCGAGCCCTGGTTGCCCGTGGTGCAGACCTGCAGCGTGCCGTCGGCAGCGGTGGTGACGGTGCCACGCTGGTATTCGGTGCGGCCGGGCTTCTTGCGGATGGCCTCGGTGCTCACGGCGCGCAGCAGCGGCGGGGCCGGGCGGGTGCTGCCCATCATGCGCAGCAGTGCGGGGCGCACAAAGGCCAGAAAGGTCACCATGACCGCCACGGGGTTGCCGGGCAGGCCGAAAAGAACGGCACCGGTTGCGGCTTGGCCAGGATCTTTTGGATAGCCGCCAGCGCTTGCTGCAGCTGCGCTGGCAATGCGCCCCACGGCCATGGGCCGGCCGGGGCGCATGGCGATGCGCCAGAAGGCCACGTCACCGAGCTGCTGCATCATGGTGCGCGTGTGGTCGGCCTCGCCCACGCTCACGCCGCCACTGGTGATGATGGCGTCGGCCCGCTGCGCGGCATCGCGGAAGGCGGCCTCCAGCAGGGCAGGGGTGTCGCGCACCACGCCCAGGTCGATCACCTCCACGCCCAGCCGCGTGAGCAGGCCGAACACGGTGTAGCGGTTGCTGTCGTACACCGCGCCTTCGCGGGGCGGCTCGCCCAGGCTCAGAATTTCGTCGCCGGTGGAAAAATAGGCCACGCGCAGGCGGCGGTACACCGCCACGGTTTTCAGCCCCAGACTGGCCACCAGCCCCAGCGCGGCAGGCGCCAGCAGCGCTCCTTTGGATAGCGCCACGCCGCCTTCCATGAGGTCTTCGCCCTTGAATCGGCGGTTGTCGCCCAGGTGCAGCACGTTGGCGGCAATGGTGATGTGGCCGCCATCGGCGGCGGTGGTGAACTCCTGCGGCACCACGGTGTCCAGGCCCGGGGGCATGATGGCACCGGTCATGATCTTCAGGCATTCGCCCGCGCCCACGGTGCCGGTCCAGGCCTTGCCCGCCAGCGCCGTGCCCACCACGCGCAGCGTGAGCGGCTGGCCCGCCACCAGTTGCGCGCCGGCAAAGGCGTAGCCGTCCATGGCCGAGTTGTCGTGGGGCGGCACGCTCAGGGGCGAGACCACGTCGCGCGCCAGCACACGACCCAGGGCGTCAAAAATGCCGATCTCTTCGGTGGCCGTGACCGGCTGCACCAGCCGTTCCAGAAAGGCCGACACCTGGTCGGCGCTGAGTGCCTGGGGGTCGTAGCCCTGCAGTTCGGCGGCAATCTGTGCAATGGTTTTCATGGGGGCGTTCGCGCGGAGCGGGAGGGGGTGCAACAGGCGCACCCGGTCAGGGAATACCGGCGCTTTCAAGGCGGTGCAGCTCGTCCAGCGTGTTGGCGTTGAAGAAGGCCAGCGGGTTGTCGCCCGGCTGGTCGAAGGACACCACCACATGCGGGTGCTGCACGGTCCAGGCGTCGATCTTGCGGCCACCGGCCTGGGTGAAGGCGACCAGGCTTTCGAGCAGATCCACACGCAGCAGGCAGAACACGGGCTGGGTGCGCACGGCGGTGCCGCCCGCGCCATCGTCCTCGGGGGCGGCGGCCATGGCGATGTCGGCACCTTGGGCGTCCGCAGCGGCCGCCAGCCGCGCGGCCAGGTCCAGGGGAAACAGCGGGGTGTCGCAGGGCACGGTGAGCAGCCACGGGGTTTCGCAGCGCTCCAGCCCGGTCAGAAAGCCCGCCAGCGGGCCGGCATAGTCGGCAATCACGTCGGGCCATACGGGTGCGCCAAAGGCCTCGTAGGCGGCCAGGTTGCGGTTGGCATTGACCATGGTGGCCCCCACCTGCATCTGCAGGCGCATCAGCGTGTGCAGTGCCAGCGGCAGGCCGCGAAAATTCTGCAGGCCCTTGTCGACGCCGCCCATGCGGGAGCCGCGACCGCCGGCCAGCACGAGGCCGGTGATGTCTTTCGTTTCAATCATGTCTTTGATGGTCGTTGCCGATTCAGTGAGCGCGGCCCAGGCCAGGGCAACCCAGCAAGGGCCGCCCCGCAGCGAGGGCTGTGTCTCCCTGCCCGCGCGCAGCGCAAGAGAGTGGGGGGAAGCGGCGAAGTCGCTCCGGGGATGGTTTCATCTCATCCGCCGATGTAGCTCATCTCCACCCGGCGCGCGCCCTGCGTGGTGTCGGCCGGCAGGCTGCTGCGCAGCTCCGAATACCGGTCGGTGCGCTGCTGCCAGATGGGCGCGATGGCCGATGCAATGGCCTCGTCGCTGGCGCCGCCGCGCAGCAGGCTGCGCAGGTCGTAGCCCTGGGTGGCAAAAAGGCACAGGTACAGCCGGCCTTCGGTGGAGAGGCGCGCGCGGTTGCAGTCGCCGCAGAAGGCCTGGGTCACGCTGCTGATCACGCCCACTTCGCCCAGGGTCGGGTCGTGCTGGCCTGCAGCGTTGGCGTAGCCCCAGCGCTCGGCGGTTTCGCCGGGGCTGGTGGGGCTGAGCTGCACCAGCGGCAACTCTGCGCGCAGGCGCCCGATCAGTTCGGCGGACGGCAGCACCTCGTCCATGCGCCAGCCGTTGGTGGCGCCCACGTCCATGTATTCGATGAAGCGCAGCGTGGTGCCCGTGCCGCGAAAGTGGCGCGCCATGGGCAGGATTTCGTGGTCATTGGTGCCGCGCTTGACCACCATGTTCACCTTGATCTGCGACAGCCCCGCCGCGTGCGCCGCCTCGATGCCGGCCAGCACATCGGCCACCGGAAAATCCACATCGTTCATGCGGCGGAACACCGCGTCGTCCAGGCCGTCGAGGCTCACGGTCACGCGGTTCAGTCCCGCATCCTTGAGGGCCCGCGCCTTGCGGGCCAGCAGCGAGCCGTTGGTGGTGAGCGTGAGGTCGGGCGCGGTGCCGTCCACCGTGCGCAGCCGGGCCAGCTGGGCCACCAGTTCTTCGAGGTTCTTGCGCAGCAGGGGCTCGCCCCCGGTCAGGCGGATCTTGCGCACACCGTGGGCCAGAAACAGCCGCGCCAGCCGCGTGATCTCCTCAAAGCTCAGCAGCGCGTTGTGCGGCAGGTAGGCATGGTCCTTGTCGAACACTTCCTTGGGCATGCAGTAGTTGCAGCGGAAGTTGCAGCGGTCGGTCACGCTGATGCGCAGGTCGCGCAGCGGACGGCCCCGGGTGTCGGTCAGCAGGCCGGTGGGGGCGGCGGCCTGCGCGGGCACCCTGGCCGCCAGGGCGGCGATGCGTTGGTCCACCAGAGGAATCACACGTTCAGACATGGGGTGATTCTGCCGTATCGGCCCCGCAATTGATGGCATGCCCCTGCTGGCGAGGTTGACGGAGGTCAATGGAGCGGGTCAACGCGGGTTCATCCCGCCAATGTCCGGCGAATGGCAGTTGCTTGACATGGCGCAGGGGTCGCAGGTGGTGCGTCACAACAATCGCTGCACACAAAGTTTCAAGGAAATGACATGACGAATGCGAGGTCGATTGCGCAAGCGCTTCCCTGCCAGCGCCGGGTGGCCGTGCAGTGGGTGGCGGCAGGCATCCTGCTGCCCACCTGGGCCGGTGGGGCCCAGGCGCAAATGGCACTGTCGGGGGCCATCAACCATGCGGGATGGTTTAGGGCACTGTCGCAGCGCATGGCCAAGGCGTATTGCCAGCAGTATTTGCAGGTGCTGCCCGAGGCTGCCAGGGACGTGCTGGGCCATGCGCGCAAAAGGGTGCAGCAGGGATCTGGCGAGCTGGCGCGCGGGCTGCAGTCGGGCCAGTGGCCCGCCGAAGTGGCGCGGCAGCTGGACGAGGTGCAAAAGCAGTTTGCACTGCTCGACCAGTTGACAGCGGCGCCCACGTCGCGGGCGGCCGTGGCGGCGGTGTCCGAGCAGTCCGACCGTACGTTGCTGGTGGCCCAGGCGGTGACCGAGTCCATCGAAAAGATGGCACGGGTGGCCAGTGTGCGGCTGGTGAACCTGGCCGGGCGCCAGCGCATGCTGTCGCAGCGCCTAGCCAAGAACTATTTTCTGGTGGCCGCCAAGGCGGACACCAAGCTGGTGCACGCGCAACTGGCGGCAGACGCCGCCGATTTCCGGCAGGCCATGCAGACCCTGATGGCCGCACCGGTCTCCACGCCCGCCATTCGTGGCGAGCTGGAACTGGCGGCCCCGCAGTGGGTGTTTTTTGAGGCGGCCCTGCGCCGGCCCGCCGACGAGCAGGGGCTGAGCGCGGTGGCCACCACCAGCGAACGCCTGCTGAGCGTGATGGACCGGCTCACCGGCCTGTACGAAGCCGCCTTCCGCGAGGTGCTGTAGCCAGGGGCTTGCCGGCAGCGCCGTCCGGGGTGGGGGCTGTGGTGTGCCGCTACACGCAGCGCGCCCCATCCACCTCGATGCACACGCCGCTGATGAAGGCGGCCTCGTCGCTGGCCAGGTACAGCGCGGCGTTGGCCACATCGAGCGCCGTGGAAAAGCGGCCCAGCGGAATGGTGGTCAGAAACTTGGCGCGGCGTGCTTCGTCCACCGGGCCGCCCGCAAACTCGGCGGCCAGGCCCGTGTCGGGATTGAACACGGGGTTGATGCAGTTCACGCGGATGTTGTCGGGGCCCAGCTCGGCGGCCATCGACTTGCTGGTGGTGATGACGGCGCCCTTGGAGCCGTTGTACCAGGTCAGGCCCGGACGGGGGCGCAGGCCCGCCGTGGAGGCAATGTTGATGAAACTGCCGCCGCCGCCCAGCCGCATTGCGGGCACGGCGTGGATGGCCGAGAGGTAGATGCTCTTGACGTTGATGGCATAGACCTTGTCGAACTCGTCCTCGCTCACTTCCAGCATGGGGCGGTTGCGGTGCGTCCAGCCGGCGTTGTTCACCACCACGTCCAGCCGGCCATGCAGGCGCATGGCTTCGTCGACCAGGGCCTTGACCTCGGCCGATTGCGTCACGTCGGCCTGGAAGAAGGCCGCCGTGCCGCCCGCCGCGATGATCTCGGCCACCACGCGCTGGCCACCGGCTTGGTTGATGTCGTTGACGATGACCTTGCCGCCTTCAGCGGCCAGGCGCTTGGCAATGCCTTCGCCAATGCCATTGCCGGCGCCGGTGACGATGATGGATTTGTGCTGCACGCGCATGGTGTTGTCTCCTTGCTTTATAAATTGGATAGCGGCTTACGCTTTATGGGTAAGCGCTCGCGCCTGCTTTTGTCTGTATCCCCCCCCCCACCACCACGCGGGCTAGGGCTGCAGCGCGGTGCGGGCGTCGTCGGCCGCGGGGGGCGGGTCCACCGGTACCGCCAGACCGTCCGGGCCGCGGCGGTAGAACTGCGGAAAATATTCCTTCACACCATTGCCGTTGAAGTCCCAGCCGGTGCACTGGCCCAGGTGGCGGGGCGGTTCGTCGGCACTGGCGGATGCAAACACCGCGGGCACCGACTGGAATGCCGCCGTGGCCAGGTTGAACAGCAGCTCGCGCAGGTGGGTGCAGCTGGCCACGCCGCCCAGGTTCTTCTGGATGGCCTGGCGCCAGCCGCGCGCCATGCTGCAGCCCACCATGGATTGCAGCGCGGGCTGGGCCTGGGGGCAGTCTTTGAGCGGGTGGGTGTCCATGGCCACGTCGATGGCCTGCACCACCAGCTGGCGGTTGACGGTGACGCGCAGCCACATGTGGTGGATGGGCTCGCCGGCACGGCGCAGACCGGCCTCGCGGAACGAGGGCGCATCGTAGGTCTTGCTGTCGTGCAGCTCGCCTTCGATGTCCCACAGCCCGTCGTCGCGTTCAAAGCCTTGGTAATGGACGCGGCGCTGGTGCCGGGCGGTGCGAGGGGCAGGGGGGCTCAGGGGCATGGAGAAAAGAAACCGTCGGGCAAAAAGGAAGGGAGGAAGGGCGAGGGCACATGCTACCGGCACACCGCCGCACCGTCTTGCGCGGGCGTGACAGGCGGGCCTGGATCAGCCGTGCCGGATCGCCACGGTCTTGAGCGTGGTGAAGCCGTGCAGCGCCTCCAGGCCCTTTTCGCGGCCGTAGCCGCTCGATTTGACGCCGCCAAACGGCAGCTCCACGCCGCCGGCGGCACCGTAATTGTTGATGAACACCTGGCCGCTGTGCACGCGCCGTGCCATGCGGAACTGGCGGGCGCCGTCGCGCGTCCAGATGCCGGCCACCAGGCCAAACTGCGTGGCGTTGGCCAGTTCCACCGCATGGTCCTCGTCCTGGAAGGCCATCGCGCTGAGCACGGGGCCAAACACTTCTTCCTGCGCCAGGCGGTGCTCCACCGGCACATCGCGCAGCAGCGTGGGGGCCTGGTAGAAGCCGGTTTCGGGCGCCTCGTCCACGATCTGGCCCTGGGCCACCATGGGGATGCCGGCCACCTGGGCGTCGGACAGAAAATCCCATACGCGCTGCTGCTGCGACTGGCGGATCAGCGGGCCCACGTCCAGGTCCATCGCGGCGGGGCCCACGCGCAGCGCTTCAAAGGCGCGGGCCAGGCGCTCCAGCAGGGGCTCGTAGATGAGCGAGTCGATCAGCACGCGCGAGCCGGCCGAGCAGGTCTGTCCCGCGTTCTGCACGATGGCGTTGATGACCACGGGCACGGCGGCGTCCAGGTCGGCATCGGCAAAGATGATCTGCGGGCTTTTGCCGCCCAGCTCCAGCGTCACGGGGCAGTGGCGCTCGGCGGCCACCTGCTGGATCAGCGTGCCGATCTTGGGGCTGCCGGTGAAGCTGATGTGCTGGATGCCCGGATGGCGCGCCAGTGCGTCGCCCACCTCGTGGCCGTAGCCAGTGACGATGTTGAGCGCACCGGCCGGAAACCCCACCTCGGCCGCCAGCTGCGCCACGCGGATCAGGCTCAGGCAGGCATCTTCGGCCGGCTTGACCACGCACACATTGCCCGCCGCCAGCGCGCCGCCCACGCTGCGGCCAAAGATCTGCATGGGGTAGTTCCACGGAATGATGTGGCCCGTCACGCCATGGGGCTCGCGCCAGGTGAGCACGCTGTAGCCATCGGTGTAGGGAATGGTCTCGCCGTGCAATTTGTCGCAGGCGCCGGCATAGAACTCGAAGTAGCGCGCCAGCGCCAGCGCATCGGCCAGGGCCTGGCGGGTGGGTTTGCCGCAGTCGCGCCGCTCCAGCGCGGTCAGCTCGTCGGCGTGCTCCAGAATTTTGACCGAGAGCTTGTGCAGCAGGCGGCCCCGGTCGGCGGGTGCCATCTTGTGCCACACGGCGTGGTAGCACTGCTGCGCCGCGCGCACGGCGGCGTCGATGTCCTCGGCCGTGCCGCGCTGGATCTCGTCGAACGGCTGGCCGTCGGACGGGTCGATCACCGGGATCGTGCGGCCAGAGGTGGAGGGAACGGGGGCATTGGCGATGAAGTGCAGTGGCATGGTCAAATTGTGCGGTAAAAGCCAGGTGTCCCTCGGGGGGTGATGTCAAAAATGGCTTTAACGCTTGTATATAAAACACTTGTAGCTATTGATGTAATAGCGTTTTGGGGGGTGCTACCCGCTGGCGGTGCCGCAGATCGTCTGAAAAACGGCGCTGGCGGGCACAAAAAAGGCCCGCCGCAGCGAGCCTGTGGGGAGCGGTGGCTGGAATCAGCCGCCGTGGAATTTCACCACCAGCGGCACGATCAGCAGCGCCACGATGTTGATGATCTTGATCAGCGGGTTGATGGCGGGGCCGGCGGTGTCCTTGTAGGGGTCGCCCACCGTGTCGCCGGTCACGGCGGCCTTGTGCGCCTCGCTGCCCTTGCCGCCGTGGTGGCCGTCCTCGATGTACTTCTTGGCGTTGTCCCAGGCGCCGCCGCCGGTGCACATGGAAATCGCCACGAAGAGGCCGGTGACGATGGTGCCCATCAGCAGCCCGCCGAGCGCCTTCGGCCCTAGCAGCAGGCCCACCACGATGGGCACCACCACGGGCAGCAGGCTGGGGATCACCATTTCCTTGATGGCGGCGGTGGTCAGCATGTCCACGGCCTTGCCGTACTCGGGCTTGCCGGTGCCGTCCATGATGCCGGGGATGGTGTTGAACTGGCGGCGCACTTCCACCACCACGGCACCGGCGGCGCGGCCCACGGCCTCCATCGCCATGGCGCCGAACAGGTAGGGGATGAGCCCGCCGATGAACAGCCCGATGATCACGAGCGGATCGCTCAGGTCAAAGCTGATGGCCCGGCCATAGCTTTCGAGCTTGTGGGTGTAGTCGGCAAACAGCACCAGCGCGGCCAGGCCCGCCGAGCCAATGGCGTAGCCCTTGGTCACGGCCTTGGTGGTGTTGCCCACGGCGTCCAGGGGGTCGGTGATGTCGCGCACGCTGCTGGGCAGCTCGGCCATTTCGGCGATGCCGCCCGCGTTGTCGGTGATGGGACCATAGGCATCGAGCGCCACCACGATACCCGCCATGCTCAGCATGGACATGGCCGCCACGGCAATGCCATACAGGCCCGCAAGCTGGTAGGCCGACAGGATGGCCAGGCACACAAAGATCACCGGCCAGGCGGTGGAGCGCATGGACACGCCCAGGCCCGCAATGATGTTGGTGCCGTGGCCCGTGGTCGATGCCTGGGCGATGTGCCGCACGGGCGAGTACTGCGTGCCGGTGTAGAACTCGGTGATCCACACCAGCGCGGCCGTCAGCACCAGCCCCGTGGCGCAGGCGCCAAACAGCTTCATCTGGCTGCCGGTGGCGGTGATGGCGTTGTCCGGCATGATCCACAGGGTGACGAAGTAGAACGCGACGAGCGACAGCACGCCCGCAATCGCCAGGCCCTTGTACAGCGCGGGCATCACGTTCTTCATGCCGGGCGATGCCTTCACGAAGAAGCAGCCGATGATGCTGGCCACGATGGACACGGCGCCCAGCGCCAGCGGGTACACCACGGCGTTGACCGGGGCGGTGGCCACCAGCAGCGCGCCCAGCACCATGGTGGCGATCAGCGTCACGGCGTAGGTCTCGAAGAGGTCGGCCGCCATGCCGGCGCAGTCGCCCACGTTGTCGCCCACGTTGTCGGCAATCACGGCGGGGTTGCGCGGGTCGTCCTCGGGGATGCCGGCCTCCACCTTGCCCACCAGGTCGGCGCCCACGTCGGCGCCCTTGGTGAAGATGCCGCCGCCCAGGCGCGCAAAGATCGAGATCAGCGACGAGCCAAAGGCAAAGCCGATCAGCGGGTTGAGCAGCACGGAGAGCTTGGCCGTGGGCGTGAGGTTGCCGTTGCCCGCCAGAAACCAGTAGAACCCGGTAACGCCCAGCAGCCCCAGGCCCACCACCAGCATGCCGGTGATGGCGCCGCCGCGAAACGCCACATCCAGCGCCGGGCCAATGCCTTGCGTGGCCGCCTGTGCCGTGCGCACATTGGCGCGCACCGACACGTTCATGCCGATGAAGCCGCAGGCGCCCGAAAGCACTGCGCCCACCATGAAGCCCACGGCCGTGGTGCCGTCCAGGAAGATGCCGATGAGAATGGCCAGCACCACGCCGACGAGGGCAATGGTCTTGTACTGGCGGGCCAGGTAGGCGGCGGCGCCGGCCTGGATGGCGGCGGCGATTTCCTGCATGCGGGCGTTGCCGGGGTCTTTGGCAAGAATCCATCCCCGGGCCCAGATGCCATAGGCCACCGCAATCAATCCACACACCACCGCCAGTATCAGAGGGGCAGTCAGCGCTGTATTTCCAGCCATTCGTCACTCCTTGAAAGATTCACTTGCACGGAAGGAAACACAACGCATCGGCGTGCTTCCGCTGCGTTGCTTCCTCGTGCCCCAGCGTACCGGAGTCGATTGGCCAACAGGGTCAATTTACAGCCAAACCCCCATTTGCAAGCCGGCAGAAAGGGGCATGTGCCTAAAATCAGGGTTAATCCCGACGCGGCATGCTGCGCGGATTGCCGTCCATCAACTTTTCATACAAGACATGTCCCTCAACAACGTCCCCCCCGGCAAGAACGTTCCCGATGCCTTCAACGTCGTCATCGAGATCCCGATGAACTCCGACCCCATCAAGTACGAGGTGGACAAGGAATCGGGTGCCATTTTTGTGGACCGTTTCATGACCACGGCCATGCACTACCCCACCAACTACGGCTATGTGCCGCAGACCCTGTCGGGCGACGGCGACCCGGTCGATGTGCTGGTGATCACGCCTTACCCCCTGCACCCCGGCGTGGTGGTGCCCTGCCGCCCCCTGGGCATCCTGATGATGGAAGACGAGGCCGGTGTGGATGGCAAGGTGATTGCCGTGCCCACCTCCAAGATCCTGCCCATGTACGACCACTGGAAGACCATCGACGACGTGAACGCCATGCGCCGCAACGCCATTGCCCATTTCTTCGAGCACTACAAGGACCTCGAAAAGGGCAAATGGGTCAAGGTGCTGGGCTGGGAAGGCATCGACGCCGCCAAGAAGGAAATCACCGACGGTATCGCGAGCTTCCAGAAGGGCGCTGCCTGAAGTTCGTTCACCGATTTCTCCGTGAAATAGGGGCTGGCGCTTTGCCGTAAAGCGCTGACAGCCATCACAATAAAAGCATGCAAACCGCCTGGTTTGCATGCTTTTTTTGCCACTGGGCAGCGAGGCGAGTGTTGCTGCAACGGCCAGGCGGGGTGCTGGGCGCGGTGGTGGATGCCGTGGCTGGTGTGGTGCCCCTCACGGCCGATGCCGCCAAGCCGGCGCCGCAGTTCGCAAGCCCGGTGGATTCCGCCTTTGTCTCCGGCATCGCCGCGCTGGGTGACCGCATGGCCATCATGGTGGGCATCGCGTCCTTGCTGAGCAGCGCCGAAATGGACCTGGTGGCGTGGGTCGCGCAGTACCTGCGCACGCTGAACGGTTTCTGATCCATAAGGAACGAAGAACGGGCTCCATGGCATGCATCGGCGCTTGCGTTGGTGAGTGCACTGCGTTAATATTCATTTAAAATGAATCTTATAAATGCCCACCCTCGCCGTTGCTCCCGCGCAGTGGGCATCACCGTATGAAACCACTCTCCACACCCGTCATGTCTGCCGCGAGCGCGGCTGCGGCCCCCACTCTCCAGGGGATGCCCCTGCTGCGGCTGGGTTTTCGCCCGTTTTATCTGGGCGCAGCCCTGGTGGCGTGCCTGGCCGTGCCACTGTGGATCGCTTCCCTGCTGGGGTGGGTGGTGCTCGACCTTCCGGTCGCTCCCTTGCTGTGGCATGCCCATGAAATGCTGTTCGGGTTTGCCGCAACCGTCATCATCGGGTTCCTGCTCACGGCCGTGAAGGCGTGGACCGGCCTGGCCACTCCGCGCGGCGCGCTGCTGGGGGCGCTGGCCTTGCTCTGGCTTGCCGCCCGGGTGGCGGCCGTGGTGGCGCCCTATGCGATCTATGCCGTGCTGGATGTCGTCTTGCTGCCCGTGGTGGCAGGCTTTCTGCTTGCGGTGCTGCTGCGGGCGCGCAACCGCCGCAACCTGCCACTGATGGGGGTGCTGGTGTTGCTGTCCGTGGCCAACGGGGCGTTTCACCTGGCGGTGCTGGGTGTCCTCAACCTGCCGCCCATACAGGCGCTGTACGCGGGTCTGGCGCTGATCGTGATGATCGAGTGCGTGATGGCGGGGCGTGTGGTGCCAGCGTTCACCATGAGTGTGAACCCGGGGCTCAAGCTGCAGGCGCAGCGTCCGCTGGAGCTCGTGGTTCTGACCGTAACGGCGCTGGCACTGGCGTCCTGGGTGTGTGCTCCTGTCGGCGTGGGTGCGGTCACGGCGGTGCTGGCCGGGTTGGCAGCGCTGTTGCATGGATGGCGCATGTGGCGGTGGAAACCATGGATCACGCGCAATCGCCCTATCTTGTGGATCCTGCATGCGTCGTACGCATGGATTCCTGTGGGGTTCGTTCTGCTGGCATTGGCGCAACTGGGTGCCGTGGCTGTGTCGGCCGCGGTGCATGCCTTTGCCGTGGGCGCCACGGGCGGACTCATCGTCGGGATGATCACCCGCACGGCGCGCGGCCATACCGGCAGGCCGCTGCAGGCCGGCCGACTGGAGGTGCTGGCCTATGGGCTGGTGATGGGCGCTGCTGTGCTGCGGGTCCTGCTGCCGCTGGCTGCACCGCAGTGGTATGCCGCCGCACTGGTGCTGGCTGCGCTGGCCTGGGCCACGGCCTTTGCCGTCTATCTGGGCCTGTACACCCCTTGGCTGACCCAGACGCGGCTGGACGGCAAGGACGGTTGATGTTTTCCCGCCATGCAGGCCTTGGCTGCCTGCATGCATGTGCCGGCCGGCCAGAGCGGTTCCTTTGGTTTTTTCACACCCTTTCAGAAAGGTTTTGCCATGCTTCCTACCCAGAGTTCCGTCATCGATGTCCGCGAGATTGCACCCCGCGAGCGCCACGCCCTGATTTTTGGCCGCTTTGACGCGTTGTTGCCCGGCGAGGCGCTGCAACTGGTCAACGACCATGATCCTCAGCCCCTGCACCACCAGTTCCAGGCCCGCTCCGCCGGTGCCTTCAAGTGGGCCTATCTGCAGCAAGGCCCGGACCTTTGGCGTGTGCTGATCAGCAAGACCGAGCCCGCCGCGGCCCGGGAAGACTCCTGCTGCTCGGGTGGCGCCTGCGGAGGCTGAGGCACCACAGCACCGGCGGTGCAATGCCGCCGGGATCGCACCCGCAGAACGCGGCAGGCGCCCGCAAGGGGCTCCTGGTGATGGCGGTTTGCTACAGGCCCAGGGCCAGCATCGCGGCCTCGGACATCCTGGAGCGATCCCAGGGGGGATCGAACACCAGGTTGAGGGTGATCTCGCCCACGCGGGGCAGTGCCAACACCTTGTCGCACACCTCCTCGGCAATCGATTCGCCCATGCCGCAGCCCGGCGCGGTGAGTGACATGTCGATCCAGACCTTGACCTGGTCGCTGTCCAGTGGCTCGATGTCACAGCGGTAAATCAGACCCAGCTCGACAATGTCCACGGGAATTTCCGGGTCGTAACAGGTCTTGAGCGTCTGCCATACCAGGTCGCTCACATCCTCCAGTTCAACCTTGTCGGGCAGGGCCAGGGGGGCTGGCGGGGGTTTGCCGATGGCATCGGCATCCACGCCCTTCAGCCGCACCAGTTGCCCGTCCACCAGCAGCGTGAATGACGATCCCAAAGCCTGCGTGAGCTGCGCGCGTTCGCCCGCCGCAAGATCCAGTGGCGAGCCTTCGGGAATGCGCTCCACGCGTACCGGACGGTTGATCCGCACGTCTTCGCGGTGTCGTTTCATCATGGTGTGTTCCCCGATAGGGTGGTATCCGCTGCAGCAGGCGATGCGTCGGGTGCCTGCGCCAATGCGTGCATCAGGGCATGCCAGCCCAGCAGGGCGCATTTGATGCGGCTCGGGTAGCGGCGCACACCGGCCAGGCTGACGAGCTTGCCCAATTGCGCTTCCTCGGGTTCGATTTCGCCGGTGAGCACGGCACGGAAATGCTGCTGCAACTGCTGCGCGACAGCCACGTCCCGCCCCTGGACCGCCTCGCTCATCATCGAGGCCGAGGCGATGCAGATGGCGCACCCTTGCCCGCTGAAGCGGATGTCGCGCACCCGGCCGGCCTGAACATCCAGCTCCACGCTCAGGTCATCGCCGCACTGCGGATTGGTGCCGCGCGCCTGGAGGTTCGGCGCGGGCAGGTGGCCGAAGTTGCGCGGGGCGCGCTTGTGGTCCATCACCACCTCCTGGTACAGGTCGTTTTCAGCGGCGCTCATCGCAGTACCTCCAGGGCATGTGCCACGCCGGCGATGAGCCGTTCCACCTCGTCATGGGTGTTGTACAGCGCGAACGAGGCGCGGGTGGTCGGCCCGGTGCCCAGGTGGTCGAGCAGCGGCTGGGCGCAGTGGTGGCCGGTGCGCACGGCAATGCCTTGCGCATCCAGCAGGGTGCCGATGTCGTGCGGGTGCGCGTGCGGCGTGACGAAGGAAGCAATGGCAGACGTGGTGGCATGCGGCGCCAGCACCGTGATGCCTTCGATGGCGGCGAGGCCGGCCACGGCGTGCGCCCGCAGTGCCTGCACATGGGCATCGATGGCGGCGCGGCCGATGTGTTCGATGAACGCGGCCGCCGCCGCCATGCCGACGGCGCCAGCGACGTTGGGCGTACCGCCTTCGAGCCGGCTGGGCAGCGTGGCAAAGGCCGCGTCGGTGTAGCTCACCCGCTCGACCATGTCGCCGCCATAGCGCAGCGGTGCCAGGCGCTCCAGCGCCGCCATGCGCCCGACCAGGGCGCCGGTGCCCATGGGACCGTACATCTTGTGGCTCGAAAAGGCCATGAAATCGCAGGCCAGGGCCGACAGGTCGGGCACCGCGTGCCCCACGGCCTGCGCGGCGTCGAGCACGGTGAGCGCGCCGGCCTGCGCGGCCTGTGCCAGCAGGGCCGCGAACGGCGGTGTTTCGCCCGTGGCATTGGCGCAGGCCGTCAGGGCGAAGACGCGGGTGCGCGGGGTGAGCAGGCGGGCCAGGTCTTGCGCATGCAGTCGGCCCTGTGCATCGGGCAGCAGCACGCGAAGCATGGCGCCGCTGCGCCGGGCGGCCTGCTGCCACGGTACCAGGTTGGCGTGGTGCTCCAGGCCGCTGACGATGATCTCGTCCCCCGGTTGGAGGAAAGCGCCACCCGGCTGCGCGGCCGAAAGCCCGTGCGCCACCAGGTTCAGCGCCTCGGTGGTGCCCGAGGTGAAGACCAGCTCGTGCCCGGAGCCCGCACCCACGAAGCGCTTGAGGTCGCTGCGGGCCTGTTCGAAGGCGTCGGTGGCGCGCTGGCTCAAGGTGTGCACGCCGCGGTGGATGTTGGCGCGGTCATGTGCTTCGAAATGGCGCATGGCGGCCAGCACCGGCAGCGGCACCTGTGTCGTGGCGGCGTTGTCGAGGTAGGCCAGCGCCGCGCCGTGGATGCGCTGCTCTAGTACCGGAAACAGGGTGCGCACGCCGCTGGCGAGTGCACCGGGGGGAGCGACCAGCGCCTGCAGGAAATGCATTTCACCCATGGTGTGGCTCCTCGGTTGCGGTCAGGTGGCGTGCCAGGGTGCGCGCCAGCAGGCCATCTTCCTCCAGCGTGGCCAGCAGGTCGGGGGCGTCGAAGCAACGTTCCAGCAGCGCGGTGGCCATGCCTTGGATGATCAGCGTGCGCGCGCTGGCTTCGTCCAGGCCCCGCTGGCGCGCGTAGAACAGGGCGTCTTCGGGCAGTGCACCCCAGGTGGCGCCGTGCGCGGCCTGGACGTTGTCGTGGTGGATTTCCAGGTGCGGGCGCAGCACCAGCCGGGGCTGGCCTGCCAGCGGGATGCCGCTCAGGCGCTGGCGCACATTGGCTTCGCTGGCGCCCGGGGCGATGCGGGTGTGGGCGTTGGCCACCGCATGGGCCTTGCCGCTGGCCAGCACCAGGGCCTCCACGGCACTGTGGGTGTGGGCGGCGTTGTGCAGGGTCTGCACCTGCTGCTCCAGCACCGAGCTGCTGGCCAGCAGCACGCCGGCGGTGCGCGCGCTGGCGTGGGCACCCTGCAGATCCAGCGCGCTGCGTTGCAGATGGTATGCGCTGTCCGACGCGATGAGCGCCTGCGCATACTGCGCGCCCTGGTCCAGGTGCGCCTGCACGATGTGGGCAATCTGGTCATCCGCGGCGGGGGTTGCCATGCGCAGATGCTGCAGCGTCGCGCCTTGCCCGACATGGAGGTGGATGCGCAGGTTCTGCACGAGCGGGGGCCCGCATGGGGCTGGCTCGCGTTCGTGGGTCTCGATCAGCACGCAGCGCACGCCGTCCTGCACTTCCACCACGAGCAGCGGGGCTTCCACCCGGGTGCGTGGCTGGTGGCGCAGGTGCAGCCACACGGTCTGGCCCGTGTGGGTAACGGGCGTGCCACCGATGCGCAGGCGCAGGCCCTGGCGGCACAGGGCGCGGTGCGCCCAGGCAAAGGGGGCGGCGTCGCCTTCGCCGGGCAGCGGCAGGCCGGCGAACAACTCGGCGCGCTGGGCCGGATCGCTGGCATCCAGCCAGCGGGCGCTGACGCCCACTGGCGGTGTGCCGCCCACCGGGTGCAGTGTCCAGCCGGCACCCGCAAGGGATGAAGCGTTGCCGTCTGCCGTGGCAGGAGGGGCGGCGTCTCCCAGCCAGGTCTCAGGCCCGGGTGGTGGCAGGTGGCGAAAGGATTCGCTGCGTGCGGGTATCCAGCCCCGCAGGGCCAGGTGCTCCCGGGCGGTCAGTGCGTCGGCTCTTGCGGTGTCCATGGCTCAGGCCTCCACGGGTTCGGCCGCGCGCGCGAAGCCGGTGCGGGCAATGCCGCGCGCCAGTTCCAGGTTGCCGGTGTCAGCGATGCAGCCTTGATCGAGCCGCAACACGGTGTCGGGCTGCAGCGATTCGATGAGTTGCAGGTAGTGCGACACCACCACGAAGGCCGTGCCCTGGGCGCGCAGCTTCTGCACGAGCTGGACGACGGCGCGCACGCCATCGACGTCCATGCCCGAATCGATTTCGTCGAGCAGCGCCAGGCGCGGCTGCAAGAGCGCGAGCTGCAACAACTCATTGCGCTTGCGCTCGCCCCCCGAAAAACCTTCATTGACCGGGCGGCCCAGCATGGCTTCGGGCAGGCCCAGCTGCCGGGCGGCGGCGCGGGCACTGCCCAGGAAATCGAAGGCGTCCAGCGGCGCCTCGCTCCGGGCCTCGCGCACCGCGTTGAGCGCAGTGCGGATGAACAGGTTGTTCTTCACGCCCGGGATGTCGGGCGGCGTCTGGAAGGACAGGAACAGGCCGGCCCTGGCGCGCTCCTGGGCATTCATGGCCAGCAGATCCTGCCCCGCAAACTGCACCTGGCCGCCCACGGCGCGGTAGTTCGGGTGGCCGGCCAGCGCCAGGCCCAGCGTGCTCTTGCCGCTGCCGTTGGCGCCCATCAGCACCACCAGGGAGCCGGGTGCCACATCGAGCGAGACCGAGTGCAACACGGTGCGCTCGCCCACATTCACGCGCAGGTTGCGCACTTGCAGCAGGGGGGAGGGGGTTGTCATGGGGTGTCCTTGGTTCAATTTTGATAGCTTGCAGCGCTTGATGGATAAGGGCTAAAGGCGGTTTTTTTGACTGCAAGCCGGTGTTTCAACCCACCGCGCCTTCGAGGGACACCGCCAGCAGGGCCTTGGCTTCGAGCGCGAATTCCATCGGCAGCTCTTCGAGCACCGCCTGGCAGAAGCCGCCGACGATCAGCGCCGTGGCCTCCTGCGGGTCGATGCCGCGCTGCTGGCAGTAAAAAAGTCGCTCTTCGGAGATGCGCGTGGTGGTTGCCTCGTGTTCGACCACGGCGTCGCTGCGCGCGGTGTCGATGTACGGGAACGTGTGGGCACCGCAATCGGGGCCGATCAGCAGCGAATCGCACTGCGTATGGTTCGCGGCGCCGGCGGCGGTGGGTGCCACGCGCACCAGGCCGCGGTAGCTGTTGTGCGCGTGCCCGGCGCTGATCCCTTTGGAGACGATGCGGCTTTTGGTGTTGCGCCCGAGGTGGATCATCTTGGTGCCGGTGTCGGCCTGCTGGAAGTGGTTGGACACCGCGATCGAATGGAACTCGCCGCTCGATTCGTCGCCGCGCAGCACCACGCTGGGGTATTTCCAGGTGATGGCCGAGCCGGTCTCGATCTGCGTCCAGGCGATGTGGGCGCGCTTGCCGGCGCACAGCCCGCGCTTGGTGACGAAGTTGTAGATGCCGCCGCGTCCGTTCTCGTCGCCGGGGTACCAGTTCTGCACGGTGGAATACTTGATGTGCGCGTCTTCGTGTGCCACCAGTTCCACCACGGCGGCGTGCAGCTGGTGCTCGTCGCGCTGCGGCGCCGTGCAGCCTTCAAGGTAGCTCACATGGCTGCCTTCTTCGGCAATGATCAGCGTGCGCTCGAACTGCCCGGTGTTGCGCGCATTGATGCGGAAATACGAGGACAGCTCCATCGGGCAGCGCACACCCTGGGGGATGTAGACAAAGGAGCCATCGGAGAACACGGCCGAATTCAGCGCGGCATAGAAGTTGTCGCCCGGCGGCACCACGGTGCCCAGGTAGCGCTCGATCAGCGCGGGGTGGTGCTCCACCGCGTGCGAGAACGAGCAGAAGATCACGCCCACCTTGGCCAGTTGCTCGCGGAACGTGGTGCCCACCGAGACCGAGTCGAACACCGCGTCCACGGCCACGCCGGCCAGGCGCGCGCGTTCGTGCAGCGGCACGCCGAGCTTTTCGTAGGTTTCCAGCAGTTTGGGGTCCACATCGGCCAGGCTCTGGGGTCCGTCCTGGAGCGATTTGGGGGCCGAGTAGTAGCTCAGCGCCTGGAAATCCACCGGCTCCATCTGCAACTGGGCCCAGGCGGGCGGGGGCATGGACAGCCAGCGTTCAAAGGCTGCCAGGCGCCATCGCAGCAGAAACTCGGGCTCGTGCTTGCGCCGTGAAATGGCGCGGATGGTGCCTTCGTCCAGGCCGGGCGGCAGGGAATCGGACGCAATGTCGGTCACAAACCCGTGCAGGTAAGGGCGCTCCAGCGCCTGGGCCAGCGGCGCGGCCTGTTCAACGGTGGACATGGCGTTTCCCCAACGGATTGGCGGTTGCTGCCCGGATGGCCTGGCGATGGGTGGCTGTGGCGTGGGGAACCATGGTGAGGCCTTTGGGATAGAGGTGCTTTAAAGATTCATATGTTATGCATGTTTAATGGCGGATACAAGCACGGCAGGTGGTAACCGTGCCTGGCCCATGGGCATCGGCGGGTGCCGCGGTGGGTTTTTTGCGGGGTTAGGTGGCGCGAAACGGGCTGCGCGCCTGCAGGTGGTCCAGATAGTCTTCCACGCCTGCGCCCTCACGGGCCAGAAAGCGTTCCACCGCGTCGGCAAAGGCCGGGTGTGCCAGCCAGTGCGTGCTGGTCGCCTGCACCGGCAGCAGGGCGCGCGCCATCTTGTGTTCGCCCTGGGCGCCCCCTTCAAAGCGCTGAACGCCGTGGGCTATGCACCATTGCAGCGGCTGGTAGTAGCAGGCCTCGAAATGCAGGCAATCCACGCGCTCCAGCGCGCCCCAGTAGCGGCCATACGCGGCGCGTGGTGGGTTTTTTGCATGATGAATTGCGCTGACGCAGGTGGAGTCATCGTCAATAGCTATCAAACTGCTAGCGATTGATCGGCCCTCTCGCTCGGCAATGAACAGCAGCCAGTGCCCGGGCATCCGGTCGGCGATCTGCTGAAAGAAGGCCCGCGTGAGGTAGGGCGGATTGCCATGCTCCAGGTAGGTGCGTTCGTAGCAGCGGTAAAAGAAGTCCCAGTCGGACGGGCTGATGTCGGCCCCCAGCGCCCAGCGGAAGGTGACGCCTGCTTCGGCCACACGCCGGCGTTCCTGGCGGATCTTCTTGCGCTTGTCCTGGGACAGGCTGGCGAGAAAGTGGTCGAAGCTTTCGAAAGCCAGGCCTGGGCCGCCGCCGGGCCGCCCCAGTGCGGTGAGCACCCCCTCGGAGGGCTGCGAACCAAGCGAAACAGGGAGCGTGGGGGGCGCATTCTGCCAATGAAACTGCACCGTATGCCGCAGCATCAGTCCTTGCCGGGCGCTGGTCAGCACGTCGTCGTCGCTGGCGAACAGCACATGCAAGGACGACAGGCCCTCGGCTTCGCACCACTGGCGCAGCGCCTGCACCAGCCGCTGGCGCGTGGCTTCGTCGCGCGCCAGCAGCCGGGAGCCGGGCACGGGCGTGAAGGGCACGGCCACCACGGCCTTGGGGTAATACGGCACGCCATGCTGCTCGTAGGCACTGGCCCAGGACCAGTCGAACACGTATTCGCCGTGGGAGTGGCTCTTGAGGTACAGCGGGCAGGCGGCCACCAGCGCATCGCCCTCCCAGAGCGTCATGAAGCGGGGTGTCCAGCCCGTTCGGGGAACGGCGCTTTCGCTGGTGTGCAGGGCGGCCAGGTATTCATGGCGCATGAAGGGGGTGGCGTGTGATTGCCGCGCCAGCAGGGCGTTCCAGGCGCTGGCGTCCACCTCCAGCGGCGATGCCAGCACGCGCGCGATAATGGCGCCTTCAGCCATGCTGCCTCCATGGGCCGCCGCCCAGCGCGGGGCTCCGAGGGGTGGCGGTATCCAACCTGGCCGCAGGGGCCGATCCCAGTTCCATGACGCTCTCCATTTGCACCGCTCAGCTCAATTTTGTCGTGGGCGACATGCCCGGCAATGCGCAAAAAATCATTGTTGCCGCGCGTGAGGCCCATGCGCAGGGCGCACGGCTGCTGCTGACGCCCGAATTGGCCATCTGTGGTTACGCGGCAGAAGACCTGTTTTTGCGCCCCGCATTTCTTGCGGCCTGTGATGATGCCGTGAAAACCGTGGCCCGCGAGACCGCAGGGTTGAAGGACCTCGCGATCGTGCTGGGCCATCCGCAAAAGCAGTCGCCGGATGACCCGGCGTTCAGCCCGTGCCTGAATGCGGCCAGCGTGCTGCGGCATGGCCAGATCGAGCAGACCTATGCCAAGTGCGAGTTGCCTAACTACCAGGTGTTCGATGAGCGCCGCTATTTTGTTGCCGGCCAGTCGCCCTGCGTGTTCGAGGTGGAGGGCGTGCGGGTGGGGGTGCTGGTCTGCGAGGACGCATGGTTTGCCGCGCCCGCGCGCGCTGCGGCGCAGGCGGGGGCACAGCTGCTGGCGGTGATCAATGCCTCGCCCTTTCACCTGGGCAAGAGCGCCGAGCGCGAGCAGACCATGCGCGAGCGGGTGGCCGAGACAGGCCTGCCGTTGGTCTATGCCCACCTGGTGGGCGGGCAGGACGAGGTGGTTTTCGAAGGCCGTTCCTTTGCTCTGAATGCCGATGGTTCGGTGGCCGGTCGGGCGCCTGGTTTTGAGGAAAAACTGGTGTTTGCGCACGTCCATGCAACGCAAATAGCTATCAAAATAGAAGCGAATATGGCGCCCGAGCGCAGCCTGGAGGCCGACCTGTGGGACGCGCTGGTGCTGGGCGTGCGCGACTATGTACGCAAGAACGGCTTTCCGGGCGCCTTGCTGGGCCTGTCGGGCGGCATCGATTCGGCGCTGGTGCTGGCGATTGCCGTGGACGCCCTGGGCGCCGACAAGGTGCGCACCGTGATGATGCCCTCGCCCTACACGGCGGACATCAGCTGGATCGACGCGCGCGACATGGCCGAGCGCATGGGCGTGCGCCATGACGAAATCGCGATCGCACCCCCGTTCGAGGCCTTCAAGGCGGCGCTGGCGAGCCAATTTGCCGGCCTGCCCGAGGACACGACCGAGGAGAACCTGCAGGCCCGCATCCGCGGCACGCTGCTGATGGCGTTGTCGAACAAGTTTGGCGCCATCGTGCTGACCACCGGCAACAAGAGCGAGATGGCCACCGGCTACTGCACGCTGTATGGCGACATGGCCGGCGGCTTTGCTCCCATCAAGGATGTGGCCAAGACCCGGGTGTTCGATCTGGCGCGCTGGCGCAATGCCCACGATCCGTATGGCACCGGCGCCAACCCCATCCCCGAGCGCATCATCACGCGCCCACCCAGTGCCGAATTGCGCCCCGACCAGAAAGACCAGGACAGTTTGCCGGCCTATGAGGTGCTCGATGCGATCGTGGCGCGTTACATGGAAAATGATGAACCGATAGAGTCCATCATTGCCGCCGGTTTTGAGCGCGCAGATGTCGAACGCGTCACCCGGCTGATCAAGCTGAACGAATACAAGCGCCGCCAGGCACCCTTGGGCGTGCGCGTCACGCGCCGCAGCTTCGGCAAGGACTGGCGCTACCCTATCACCAGCCAATTCAGGGCCTGACGGGCATCCGCCAGTTCCATCGCCTTTTTATATCCTCCAGGAGACTCCCCCATGAAAATGATCACCGCCGTCATCAAGCCTTTCAAGCTGGAAGAGGTCCGTGAAGCCTTGGCCGAATGCGGTGTGACGGGCCTCACCGTGACCGAGGTGAAGGGTTTCGGGCGCCAGAAGGGCCACACCGAGCTGTACCGTGGGGCGGAGTATGTGGTGGATTTCCTGCCCAAGGTGAAGGTGGAAGTCGTGGTCAAGACCGAAGACCTGGAGCGCTGCGTGGACGCCATTGTCAATGTGGCGCGCACGGGCAAGATTGGCGACGGCAAGATTTTTGTGACCGCCGTGGAGCGCGTGGTGCGCATCCGCACGGGTGACCTGGACGACGCAGCGGTATAGGCTCCCCCTGTGTCGCTTCGCGCCATCCCCCTGAGGGGGGCGCCCCCAGCGCGGCGGGGCGGCCCTTGCGCGGGGGCGCTGGCTTGGGCCGCGCTCGTTTTGCGGGCTGTCAGATCACCGAGCGCAGCGGTACCTGCTCCAGGCTGTGGCCCGCCGACTGCACCAGGCTGCGCAGCAGGGCGTCGCTGTCGGTTGCGATGTGCAGCAGGTCCATCTGCCACCCTCGCATGAACCCACTCGCCACGCTGGTCTGCAAAAAGGCCAGCAGGCCGTCGTAGTAGCCGCCCACGTTGAGCAGGCCCAGTGGCTTGTCGTGGTAGCCCAGCTGGCGCCAGGTCCACACTTCAAACAGTTCCTCGAAGGTGCCAATGCCGCCGGGCAGCGCCAAAAAGGCGTTGCTGCGCTCGGCCATCATGGCCTTGCGCTCGTGCATGGTCTGCACGATGTGCAACTCGTCACACTGGCGATTGGCCAGTTCCTTGTCCACCAGCGTCTGCGGTATCACGCCCACCACCCGGCCGCCGGACAGGCGTGTGGCCTCGGCCACCGTGCCCATGAGACCGCTGAGGCCACCGCCGTACACGAGCTGGCCGCCATGCGAGCCGATCCACCGGCCCACGGCCTGGGCGGTCTGGGAAAACGCCGGGTTCTCACCGGGGCGCGAGCCGCAGTACACGCAGATGGAGAAAGCGGGCTCAGCCATGGAAAAACCTTTGAAAAAGAGCGGCACACCAGATGCCGATACACAGCAGCAGCGACAGCAGCACCGCGGCGCTGCCCATGTCCTTGGCACGCTTGGACAGGTCGTGCCACTCGGGGCCGATGCGATCAATGGCGGTCTCGATGCCGGTGTTGAGCAACTCGACAATCATCACGATGATGATCGACCCGGCCAGCAGCGCCACCTCCATCCAGTTGTGGCCCAGCCAGAACGCCAGCGGAACCAGGACCACGGCTGCAATGACTTCCTGGCGAAACGCCTTTTCGTTCCAGCCGGCACGCAGGCCTGCGATGGAGTAGCCCGTGGCATGCCAGACCCGGTTCAGTCCGGTCCGGGCTTTCTGGGGGTTGGCGGGCGCGGAGTGCGGGGGATCGAGTGATGGCATGCGGCAATTGTCGGGGTCGGATGTGTCCGGCAAGGGCATATCCGACAAAAGCTTATTTTTTGACAGGTTCGTGGTGCACCAGGCGGGTGCCCGCCAGTGCGTCGTGCCAGAACTGCTGCTGGGGGTGAAAGCGGCTCAGCAGCGCCCACACGGCGACCCAGCCCAGCATGATCACCGTGGCTTCGCCGCCCGGCAGTGAAAAGGGTGCCACCGCGGCCAATGGCGGCAGAAACCACAGCCAGGAAAGAACATAGCGCAGCAGCGCACGCGCCTGCGTGAGCGGGCGGCCGCCGCGGTCCACCACGCGGATGTTCCAGGTTTTCATGGCCAGGGTCTGCCCCTTGGCCCAGAACCAGGTGAAGTAGATGCCAAACACCACAAACAGAAAGGCCTGCAGGGCATGGCGGTTGTCCAGGGCATTGCGGGTCTGGCTCAGGGTGCCAAACAGGTAGCCGGCGATGAAGACCACGCCGAACATCAGGATGCCTTCATACATCCAGCATGCCATGCGGCGGACCAGGCTCGGGGCCTGAAGGTTCATGGGGGCGGGGACCATGGGCGGCAGCGCTTCAGACGGGGGCAGGACGGGCATGCAAATTACTGGGGAGTCAGGAGGGGCGGCTCGGGTACGGCCGGAATCGCATGGTCGCTGGCAACTGGTGCGGCCGGCAGTGGCGGTAGCGTGCTTGGCACAGCCACCGGGACGTTGACGGGGGCGGTCTCCACGGCTGGGGGGGGCGAAACCGGTGCATCATTCCCGTGCCCCGCGGCGGCAGGGGCGGACAGTGCTGGCTTCGCTGCCCGTGGCGAGAGGCTTTGTACCGGTGGGATCTTGGGCTGATTGGGGCGATTGGGGTTGACCCCCGAGGCCGCCGGAATCTGTGCCAGCTTGCGGGGAGAAACCGGTTTGAGCGCAGTGGCTGCACCTTGCGGCTTGGGGGCCGCACGCGCAGCCAGCCTGCGCTTTTCTTCATCGCTCAGCGCCTGGTAAGCCTGCCATTGGGCGAGCTTGTTGTCACGGGCCAGGCGATTGGAGTCGGCATAGTTGAGCCGTGCCTGGTTGCGCTGCTGCACGCTCAGGCTGGCCCATTCCGTCATGCGGTTGTGGAGTTTTTCCTGCTCGTGTTCTGGGAGCGTAGGGAAATTCTGGGCCAGGGCGAGCCAGCGCCGTTTCTGCGCTTCGCTGAGCAGCGCCCAGCGTTCCGCCAGAGGGTAGAGCGCCAGTTTCTGCGGAGTGTTCAGAACCTCCCAGCCCGGGCCCGCAGGGGTTTGTCTGGACGGATGGGCTACCGTGCCTGCACCTTTGCCATTGGGGCTGGAGGCCAGCGCGGCCGTGGGTACCAAGGTGCCCGGTGCCATGCGCACCTGGTGGAGCACCGCCATACCGCCGGCTGCAAACGCACCCAAAAGCACCAAAGCCAGCACGAAGGCTGGCATGGTGGGGTGGTCGTCAGGGGGACTTGCGTGCATTCAGAAAAAGAGAAGTCGATCAGTTGCTGGAATGGGTGGTTTTCAGGAACTGTACAAAACCCGGGTCGGAGTATGCCGCTGGGGGCAACTCGTCGGTCAGCAGGGCGGCATCCACTTCCGCCACCTCGTTCGTTCCCTGTTCGTCCTGGGCCACATTGATGACTACCAGACCCACCAGCAGTGCCATCACGGGAACCGCCGAAACCAGGGCACTCCACCAGCCACCCCGTTCGCTGCCACCGCCGAGCGCTGCGGCATGGCCCGAGCGCACAACTGCGGGTGCAACGCGATGCGCCTGGACGGTAACTTTGCGCTTGGCCAGCGCCTGCATGCGGGCCGCGCGCAACCGCTCGGAAATATCGTAGGGCAGGTCATGCGTTCCACTGCTTAACCGTGCAGTGACGCGGCGGGCAAAACGATCCGCCGCCATTTCATGGGGGGGGGTGTTTGCGGTGTTCATGGTTCGATTCCTTTTGCCTTCAGCGCCTTGCCGAGAGTCTGTACTGCCCGAAAACAGTGTGTCTTGACGCTGCCTTCGGAGCAACCCATGGCGGCTGCTGTCTCTGCTACATCCATTTCTTCCCAGTAACGCATGAGAAACGCTTCCCGTTGACGTGCTGGCAGCGCCTCGATTTCTTCTTCGATGCCCTTGAAGATCTGTGCACGCCGGGTCAGATCTTCCGCGCTTTCGGCCCGCTCCCCATTGTCTGGGCCGATGTAGGCTTCGAGCAGATCAAATTCCGTGCCATCTTCTCCGGGTCCGTCAAAGTTGCTCATGCTCGAAAACAGTGCATTGCGGGTCTTTTGGCGGCGAAACCAGTCCAGCGTGCAGTTCGACAAGATGCGCTGAAACAGCATGGGCAATTCGCTCGTGGGCTTGTCGCCGTAATGCTCGGCCAGCTTGAGCATGCTGTCCTGGACGATGTCCAGGGCCGCTTCCTCATTGCGGACGTGGTAGAGCGAGCGCTTGAATGCGCGCTTTTCTACACTTTTGAGGAAGTCGGAGAGTTCTTGTTCAGTTGCCAAGAGGAACCAAGCCCGGAACGGGCGATGCAGTCATGCGTGAAAGTGCGGGGCAGCCCGCGCAACGGTTCAATTATCGCATTGGGCCCCGATTTTTTTGGAAGCGGCTGGTTTTGCGAGTGTTGCAGTGCGATAATTGCGGTTGCAATTCAAAAGGCAAACGGGTCACGGTCCGGCGCGGCAATCATCCCGCCCATGTCCTTGGCCTCAAGTTCCGAGCTGGCTTCACGAGAGCGCTTGTAAGGAGCACCCAAGGTTTTTCGTCAGAGAAATTCACAAAGGTTGATCATGGAAATCTCCAAGGCTGAACTCACATCGGCAGCCACTGCCTCCCACGGCAATTCTCCCGCCTCCGGTTCGCAGGACCTCATGGGTTCTGAAATCCTCGTCAAGTCGCTGCAGGCCGAGAACGTGCAGTACATCTGGGGTTATCCGGGCGGCGCAGTTCTCTATATCTACGACGCGCTCTACAAGCAGGACACTATCCAGCATGTGCTGGTGCGCCATGAGCAGGCCGCCGTGCATGCCGCCGACGGCTATGCCCGCGCCACCGGTGAGGTGGGCGTTGCGCTGGTCACCTCGGGCCCCGGGCTGACCAATGCCGTCACGGGCATTGCCACGGCCTACATGGATAGCATCCCCATGGTGATCATCTCCGGCCAGGTGCCCACGGCGGCCATCGGCCTGGATGCTTTCCAGGAATGCGATACGGTGGGCATCACGCGCCCTATCGTGAAACACAACTTCCTCGTCAAGGACCCGCGCGATCTGGCCATGACGTTGAAGAAGGCCTTTCATATCGCCCGCACCGGCCGACCCGGCCCCGTGGTGGTCGATATTCCGAAGGACGTGTCGTTCAAGAAGGTGGCCTATACCGGCTATCCCCAGAGCGTGGAAATGCGCTCCTACAACCCGGTACGCAAAGGCCATGGCGGCCAGATCCGCAAGGCGCTGCAACTGCTGCTGGCGGCCAAACGCCCCTACATCTACACCGGGGGAGGCGTACTGCTGGGCAATGCCACCAACGAGCTGCGCACGCTGGTGGACATGCTGGGCTACCCCGTCACCAACACGCTGATGGGCCTGGGCGCCTACCCGGCGTCGGATCGCAAGTTCCTGGGCATGCTGGGCATGCACGGCACCATCGAAGCCAACAACGCCATGCAGAACTGCGACGTGCTGCTGGCCGTGGGCGCGCGCTTTGACGACCGCGTGATCGGCAACCCCAAGCACTTCGCACAAAACGACCGCAAGATCATCCACGTCGATATCGACCCGTCGAGCATCTCCAAGCGCGTGAAGGTGGACATCCCGATCGTCGGCGACGTGAAGGACGTGCTCACCGAGCTGATCTCCATGATCCGTGAGAGCAGCACCCGCCCGGATGCCGGTGCCTTGGCTGCCTGGTGGGACACCATCGAAGGCTGGCGCAAGCGCGACTGCCTCAAGTACAGCATGGGCAGCGGTGATGTGATCAAGCCCCAGTACGTGGTCGAGACGCTGTGGAACATGACCAAGGACGCGGACACCTACATCACGTCCGACGTAGGCCAGCACCAGATGTGGGCCGCGCAGTACTACCGCTTCGACGAGCCCCGCCGCTGGATCAACTCTGGCGGCCTGGGCACCATGGGCGTGGGCATCCCATACGCCATGGGCATCAAGCTCGCCAAGCCACAGTCCGAGGTGTTCTGCATCACCGGCGAAGGCTCGGTGCAGATGAACATCCAGGAGTTGTCCACCTGCCTGCAGTACAACACGCCGATCAAGATCTGCTCGTTGAACAACCGCTACCTGGGCATGGTGCGCCAGTGGCAGGAGATCGAATACTCCGGCCGCTACAGCCACAGCTACATGGACGCGCTGCCCAACTTCGTGAAGCTGGCCGAGGCCTATGGCCATGTGGGCATGCTGATCGAGCACCCCAAGGATGTGGAGCCCGCGCTGCGCGAAGCCCGCAAGCTCAAGGACCGCACGGTGTTCATGGACTTCCGCACCGACCCCACCGAGAACGTGTTCCCGATGGTGCAGGCCGGCAAGGGCATTACCGAGATGTTGCTGGGGTCGGAAGACCTTTAAGCCAAATTGGCCTTCGGCGTATGTTTTTCATGCGCTTTTAGCTATCGAATAGATAGCATTCAATTTTTTGACGAATCTATTGCCTGCCAAGCCTGCGCATTACCGTGCGCAGGGGAGGGCAGCGAAAAGAGGAATCTCTCACCATGAAACACATCATTGCTGTCTTGCTGGAAAACGAGCCCGGTGCGCTTTCCCGTGTCGTGGGCCTGTTCTCGGCCCGTGGCTACAACATCGAATCGCTCACCGTGGCGCCCACCGAGGACGCATCGCTGTCGCGCATGACGATCCAGACCACGGGCTCCGACGATGTGATCGAGCAGATCACCAAGCACCTGAACCGCCTCATCGAGGTCGTGAAGGTGGTGGACCTCACCGAAGGCGCCTACACCGAGCGCGAGCTCATGATGGTGAAGGTGCGCGCGGTGGGCAAGGAGCGCGAGGAGATGAAGCGCATGGCCGACATCTTCCGTGGCCGCATCATCGATGTGACCGAGAAGAGCTACACCATCGAGCTCACCGGTGACCAGTCGAAGAACGATGCTTTCCTGCAAGCCATCGATCGCACGGCCATCCTGGAAACCGTGCGCACCGGTGCCAGCGGCATCGGTCGCGGCGAGCGCATCCTGCGCGTGTAACGGATTTGCCTTCGACCGGCTGGCGTCGTTGGAGAACCTTGCCGTGCAAAAGCACTGTCTGCGGCTCCCCGCCTAGCCATCCGGTCGAATCCCAATCCGATGTAAGACAATCGACTGTTTATTTTTCAACCCCAACAACGCATTTCAACCGGAGCGACCCATGAAAGTTTTCTACGACAAAGACTGTGACCTGAGCCTGATCAAGGGCAAGACCGTTGCCATCATCGGCTACGGCTCGCAGGGCCACGCCCATGCACAGAACCTGAACGACAGCGGCGTGAAGGTCGTGGTGGGCCTGCGCAAGGGCGGCGCCTCGTGGGACAAGGTCGGCAAGGCCGGCCTGACGGTCATGGAAGTCAACGATGCCGTCAAGGCCGCTGACGTGGTCATGGTTCTGTTGCCCGACGAGCAGATCGCCGAGGTCTACACCAACAATGTGGCCCCGAATATCAAGCAAGGCGCTTCGCTGGCCTTCGCCCACGGTTTCAACGTGCACTACAACCAGGTCGTGCCCCGTGCCGATCTGGACGTGTGGATGGTGGCGCCCAAGGCCCCTGGCCACACCGTGCGCAACACCTACACCCAGGGCGGCGGCGTGCCCCACCTGGTGGCTGTGCACCAGGACAAGTCCGGCAAGGCCCGCGACCTGGCCCTGAGCTATGCCATGGCCAATGGTGGCGGCAAGGCCGGCATCATCGAGACCAACTTCAAGGAAGAGACCGAGACCGACCTGTTCGGCGAGCAGGCCGTGCTGTGCGGCGGTGCCGTCGAGCTGATCAAGATGGGTTACGAAACCCTGGTCGAAGCCGGTTATGCCCCTGAAATGGCCTACTTCGAGTGCCTGCACGAGCTCAAGCTCATCGTGGACCTGATCTACGAAGGCGGCATCGCCAACATGAACTACTCGATCTCGAACAACGCCGAGTTCGGCGAGTACGTGACCGGCCCCGAAGTCATCAATGAGCAGTCGCGCGCCGCCATGCGCAACGCTCTGAAGCGCATCCAGAACGGCGACTACGCCAAGATGTTCATCCAGGAAGGCCGCCTGAACTACCCGAGCATGACGGCTCGTCGCCGCAACACGGCCGACCACAGCATCGAAGTGGTGGGGGCCCAACTGCGCGCCATGATGCCCTGGATCGCCAAGAACAAGCTGGTCGATCAGACCCGCAACTGATGCCGCCTCGCCAAGGTATCGCCAGCATCCAAAGGCCACTTCGGTGCAATGCCAGTCAGTTAAGCCCTGACTGGCATTTTCTTTGTTGGGAACTTGCTGCGAGAGCGCTTGACCTCGCGGGGG
>NZ_JBXAGC010000008.1:0-148422 GCF_058793725.1 Acidovorax sp. GW835-FHT14B10 | reverse complement strand
GGCTGCGCACCGCGCCTTGCATCCCCTCCCGCAAAGGCCACTGCGCGACCCCTGGGAGATCGTAAACAGGCTCTCAGGTGCCCCTGCCGGGGCTGGCCACGGTCAGACGTCGATAGCCTCTGCCGAGCCCGCCTGCTTGCGCAGCTCGAACTTCTGGATCTTGCCCGTGGCGGTTTTGGGAATGTCGCCAAACACCACGGCGCGCGGCACCTTGAAGCCGGCCAGGTGCTTCTTGCAGTGCTGCACGATGTCTTCGACCGTGGTCTGTGCACCGGCCTTCAGTTCGACGAAGGCGCAGGGCGTTTCGCCCCACCTGGCGTCGGGCTTGGCCACCACGGCGGCGGTCAGCACGTCGGGGTGGCGGTAGAGCACATCCTCGACCTCGATGGACGAGATGTTCTCGCCACCCGAGATGATGATGTCCTTGCTGCGGTCCTTGATCTTGATGTAGCCGTCGGGGTACTGCACGGCCAAGTCGCCGCTGTGAAACCAGCCGCCGGCAAAGGCTTCCTCGGTGGCCTTGGGGTTCTTGAGGTAGCCCTTCATGGCGATGTTGCCCCGGAACATGATCTCGCCCATGGTTTCGCCGTCCCAGGGCACGGGGCGCATGGTTTCGGGGTCAAGCACGCGGGCCGCGCGCTGCAGGTGGTAGCGCACGCCCTGGCGCGCATTCAAGCGGGCGCGCTCGCCGATGTCGAGGTCGTTCCAGGCTTCGTGCTGGGCGCACACCGTGGCCGGGCCATAGACCTCGGTCAGGCCATAGACATGGGTCAGGTCGAAGCCCATCTTCTCCATGCCCTCGATCATCGAGGCCGGCGGCGCGGCGCCCGCCACCATGGCCTTCACGCCAGCGGGCACGCCCTCTTTCATCGCGGCGGGCGCGTTGACCAGCAGGCCGTGCACGATGGGCGCGCCGCAGTAGTGGGTGACGCCGTGGTTGCGAAGGGCATCGAAGATGGCCTGCGCCTCCACGCGGCGCAGGCACACGTTGACGCCCGCGCGCGCCGCCACCGTCCACGGAAAGCACCAGCCATTGCAGTGGAACATGGGCAGCGTCCACAGATAGACGGCGTGCTTGGGCATGTCCCACTCCAGCACGTTGCTGATGGCATTGGTGGCCGCGCCCCGGTGGTGGTAGACCACGCCCTTGGGGTTGCCGGTGGTGCCACTGGTGTAGTTGAGCGCGATGGCATCCCACTCGTCGTCGGGCAGTTCCCAGGCGAACTGCGGATCGCCGCCGGCCACGAAGGCTTCGTAGGTGGTGCTGCCCAGCTTCTGGCTGGCGGGGCCATAGACGGCGTCCTCCACGTCGATCAGCAGCAGCGGCGCCGGGTTCTGGCGCAGCGCCAGGGCCTTGGCCATGACGCCGGCAAACTCGGGGTCCACGATCACGGCCCTGGCCTCACCGTGGTCGAGCATGAAGGCGATGGCCTCAGGATCAAGGCGCGTGTTCAGCGCGTTGAGCACGGCACCCGCCATGGGTACGCCAAAGTGCGCCTCGACCATGGGCGGCGTATTGGGCAGCATGACGGCCACGGTGTCGTTCTTGCCGATGCCGGCGCGCTGCAGGCTGCTGGCCAGCTGGCGGCAACGCGCATAGGTCTGCGCCCAGGTCTGGCGCAGGCTGCCGTGTACGATGGCCAGGCGGTCGGGGTAGACCTCGGCGGTACGTTCGATGAACCCCAGCGGCGACAGGGGTGCGAAGTTGGCTTCAGTGCGGGGCAGGTGCTGGTCGTAGATGGAGGTCATTGCGCTTCACAAGGAAAAAATGAACAGGAGCCAGACAGGCCACGCCTCAGGGGTGGTTGCTGCGGCCTTGCTTGACAAGGTACATGGCCGCATCCGCGCTGGCCAGCAGCGATTGTGCGTCGTGCGCATCGCGTGGGAAAAGGCCCATGCCGATGCTGGCGCGCACCCGCAGCGATTTTTCGTGCAATTCCAGCGGCTGTGCAAAGGCCTGCTGCAGTTTTTCGGCAATCTGAAGCGCGGCTTCTTCGGTATCGACGTTCTCGCACAGCACGGTGAACTCGTCGCCTGCCAGGCGAGCCACCGTATCGACCTGGCGCACGGCCGAGACGATGGCACGGCCCGTGGCCTGCAGCACCTCATCGCCCGCCGCATGGCCCAGGGCGTCGTTGATGGACTTGAAATCGTCCAGGTCCACAAAGAACAGCGCACACGCCCGTCCGCTGCGCCTTGAGAGCTCCAGCGCCTGCGCCAGGCGCTGCTCGAACATGCGCCGGTTGGGCAGTCCGGTGAGGAGATCGTGATGGGCCAGGTGCGCCATGCGGTCCCGGCTGGCGTTGAGTTCGGCGATCTGGCGGGTGATCTGCTGCTCCATGTCGCTCAGGCTGCGCGCCAGCTCGCCCACCTCGTCCTGCCGCTCGACCGGCAAGGCACCATGGGGCTGGCCCTGCGAGAACGCGCGGGCAGCGCGCACCATGGCCTGCAGGGGGCTGGTCACCGCCCGGGACACCAGCGTGGCCAGCAACATGCCCACCGCGCTCAGGATCAGCAGCATCTTGAGGATGCCGCGCCCCAGTTCCAGCACTTCGTCCTGCACCACGGCCATGGGCTGCGAGAGCCCTGCCACCAGGAAGCGGCCTTCGTCCGCATCCCCGACAGGCAAGCGCGTGAACGAGAACACGCGCGGCTCGGCACCATCCGCCTGCGCGTCCATCATGAGCTCGTGGGCGCGCCCTTCGACGATCTGCGCCACCGGTGCCAGGGTGCCCTGCAGAAGAATGCGTTGGCCACGGTCGAAACCAAAGGTCTGGGTCGGATCGGGGTGCACCAGAATGTCACCCCAGCGGTTGCACAGGTAAAACTCATAGTTCTCGGGCAGGCTTTTCCTGAAGTCGGCCAGGAAAGGGGTGGCCGCCACGCGCACCACCACCACGGCCTCGACCGTCCCCCAGCGCACCACGGGCGAGGCCATGTTGAAGATGGGTTGCTGCAGCGCTTCGGTGGCATCGCCTTCGTGGTTGATGCCGAACTCGCTGAAGTACACCCCGCCCGAACGCAGCTTGAGGGTTTCGAAAACAAAGGGGAAATGGGCTTTTTCCTGCAGCGCGGCCTGGGGTGCCTCCACCAGGTCATCGCCCAGCCGGTCAACCCGCAGCAGCTCCAGGCCATGGTCGCGGGCACTGATGAGCCGGATCTGCAGGTACGAGGGGTGCGCAGCCAGACTCGCCTTGAACACTCCGGCCAGCATGCGGCGGTCGCGCACAGAAGGTGCATGCGGCGGCTGCGCCGTGCGCGGCTCGGTGGCCACGGCCGCCGCGGCCGCCAGCAAGGTGGCATCGCGCGCCACGGTCGAAAAACCGGCTTCGAGGTGGCGCGTCAGCACCTGCGTGGTCGCCAGCAGCGAGCGCTCGGCCCGCTCACGCAGCAGTTCGCGCGCGGCAGCATAGGTGTGGTAGCCCGCCAGCACCGCAGCCAGTACGCTGAAGGAGGCCAGAATCCAGCCCAGGCGCGACGCGATGCCCCAGCGCATGGCTCAGAACCCCTCGGGGCGCTCGCCCGACACAATGCGCCGCCAGAGCCGGGTGCGCTGCTCTTCGTTCTCCACCGGCTCAAGCCACACCATCGGGCTCGCCGCCGCGCCCGCCGCGCCGCCGGGGGGCTCCTGCAAAGTGTTGGCCAGCCCCTGGCGCCGGGTCAGTACGCCGCTCACCGCCGGCTCAAGCATGTAGTCGATCCACCGGGCCGCCAGTGCAGGCTGGGCAGAGCGGCGCGTGATGGCCCAGCAGTCGAGCCAGGCCAAGGCCCCTTCCTGCGGGATGACATAGCCCACGTCGAGCCCCGCGTCGCGCAGCAACTTGAGTTGCTGCTGGCCGTAGTTGGCATGCATCACCGCGATGCGGTGGCGGCGGAACAGCTCCACCGATTCCTCGGGCACCGAATAAAACGACAGCACGTTGCGGCGAAGCGCCACCAGGTCGCGGGCCAGTCCACCGAACCGCGCCGCATCGATGCGAAAGGGCGCGAGCCCCAGGTGCTGGGCGGCCAGCGAGAAACTGTGGCTGCTGCCGTGGAACACCAGCACCCGCCCCTGCCAACGCGGATCCCACAGCACGTTCAGCGAGTCGGGCGGTACGCTGAACTGCCGGCGGTCGTAGATCAGGCCCATTTCGGAATAGGTATAGGGCAGCGCATACACGGCCCCTTCGCTGGTGATGCCGGGAATCGATGCCAGCTGCCGAAACCGGGGCAACTGGCGCCCGGCATTGGCAATGTCCTTCATCGGCAGCGGGATGAGGCGCTTTTGCGCGACCAGGCTGGCGATCTCGACCGTGTTGGCGGCCACTACGTCGTAGCCTGGGCCTGCCGGATCGGCCAGCTTGGCACGCAGGCTGTCGTCCGAGCCCACGGTGGTGATTTCGACGCGCACGGCATGGCGCTTTTCAAAGGCGGCCACCACATCGGCGTCGGCGTACCCGGGCCATGACAGGACGCGCAGCACCGGCGCCCCCGCCGCGCACAGCGGCAGCCAGGCAACGGCTGCCACGCACAGCCACGCACCCAGTCGCTGCGCCAGCCGCGCTGCGGCACTGCGTGTCCACGGGGTCCCCGTTGTTGCCATGGAGATATCTCGGCTCCGCCAGATAGATGTTAATGAGTGTAATCGTGCTTTGCGCTGACAATAAGCCCCGTGTCGATTCCCCAATCTTTCATCCAGGAACTGCTTTCGCGCGTGGACGTGGTGGACATCGTGGGCCGCTACGTGCAGCTCAAGAAAGGCGGCGCCAATTTCATGGGGCTGTGCCCCTTCCACGGCGAAAAATCGCCCTCCTTCAGCGTCAGCCCCGCCAAGCAGTTCTATCACTGCTTTGGCTGCGGCAAGAACGGCAACGCCATCAGTTTTCTCATGGAGCACGCCGGCATGGGCTTCATCGAGGCCGTGCAGGACCTGGCCCAGCAGGTGGGCCTGCAGGTGCCCGACGATGACATCTCGCCGCAGGAAAAAGAGCGCGCCGCCGCCGCCCGGCAAAAGCAGGCCACGCTGACCGATGTGCTGGAAAAAGCCGCCGAGGCCTATCGCCGGCAGTTGCGCATATCGCCCCGGGCCGTGGCGTATTTCAAGGGACGTGGGGTGTCGGGTGCGGTAGCCAAGCGCTATGGCCTGGGCTATGCCCCCGAAGGCTGGCGCAGCCTGGCCAGTGTTTTTCCGCACTACGACGACCCGCTGCTCGAAGAAAGCGGGTTGGTCATCGTCAATGACGAAGATGGCGGCAAGCGCTACGACCGCTTCCGTGACCGGGTGATGTTCCCCATCCGCAACGTCAAGGGCGAGTGCATCGGCTTTGGCGGTCGGGTGCTGGGCGATGACAAACCCAAGTACCTCAACTCGCCCGAAACCCCGGTGTTCCACAAGGGCCGCGAGCTGTATGGCCTGTTCGAGGCCCGCGCCGCCATTCGCGAGCAGGGTTTTGCGCTGGTCACCGAGGGCTACATGGATGTGGTGGCCCTGGCGCAGCTGGGGTTCCCCAATGCCGTGGCCACGCTGGGCACGGCCTGCACGCCCGAGCATGTGCAAAAGCTGCTGCGCTTTACCGAATCGGTGGTGTTCAGCTTTGACGGCGATGCCGCGGGTCGCCGGGCGGCCCGCAAGGCGCTCGACGGTGCCCTGCCCCATGCCGGCGACACGCGCAGCATCAAGTTTCTGTTCCTGCCGCCCGAGCACGATCCCGACAGCTTTGTGCGCGCGCACGGCTCCGATGCCTTTGCCCGCCACATTGGCGATGCGGTGCCTTTGAGCCGCTTCCTGATCGAAGCCGCCAGTGAAAGCTGCGACCTGGGCACGGCAGAAGGCCGCGCCCACATGGCGAGCAATGCCCGCCCGCTGTGGAGCGCCCTGCCCGAGGGGGTGCTGCGGCGCCAGGTGCTCACCGAACTGGCACAGCTGGCCCAACTGGACGCCCACGACCTGTCCGACCTCTGGAGCAAGACCGCCGCCCAGGAAGGGGCACGCCACCCTGGCACCGTGGCCTCGCACCGCCATGCCGCCCCCCCCACGGACGAGCCCCCGTGGGGTGCGCCGGCCGATGCGGGCTGGCAATCGCCCGGCGGCTACGACGCTCCCCCGAAGCCACCCTTTCGCAAGGGCGGCGACTGGAAAGGCGGCAGCTGGAAAAAAAAGGACGCCGCGCCCTGGCCGCCCCAGCCACGCCTGCCACGCACGCCCACCGCCAGCCGGGCAGACCACGCCGCACGGCTACTGTTGTCGCACATGGCGTTTCTGGAAGAGTTGACGCACGACGACCACGCGGCGCTGTGCGCCCAACCCGCCCCGCATGGCCCGCTGTTCAGCTGGCTGGAAGAACAGTTCCACGAGCATGGGCCACAGGCCTGGGCCCTGCTGCGGGAAAGCCTGCGGGGCAACCCCTGTGAAGCCCTGGCGGTGAAGGTCATGACCGGCTCGCACGCGCAGACCGAGGGAGATCTGCACGAATTGCGGCTGGAACTGCGGGATCTTCTGAACCGCATGCTGATCGAAGACATCAACGCCCAGCAAAAAAACCTGATCCTGCAGGTGGCGCAAGACCCCACGGCACTGGAACGCTACCGTGCGCTGGAACAGCGGCGCAACGTACTGCAAGGCATATTGCCCCGCACCCCTTGAAATATCGGAAAGTCGGTATAATGTAGGGTTTTTCGGCAAGAGCGACAGCAGCACCTCCGAGCCGGGCCACCGTGACAAACGCGCACCTATGCGCTGATGGGCCCACTTATCGCAAGGACTGCACACCAAATGTTCGCCCAGACATCTTGCCCCTGAGGGCCTCCCCTCAAAACGTGAAGCCACCCTAGCTTTGCGTTGCCACCCGCGCCGGGACCTGAGGCGCTTGCGTTTTCTTTGTGTCCGTTTTTGATTCTGAGGTTGTTCCATGCCCGCTCAAAAGTCCGCGAAGCCGCCCAAGTCCGCTCCAGGCACTGCCGCGAAGGCTGTCTCCAAAACCGCTGCCACAGCACCGGTCAAAGCCGCGCCCCGCAAGGCCGTTGCTGCGGCCCCTGCCCCGGCTGCCAAGAAAGTGAAAACTGTGCCCGTGAAAAGTTCTGCCGAGCTGACCAAAGCTGCCGATGAATTGCTGAAGAAGAAGCCTGCCCGCGCCGCAGCCGCCCCGTCCGACGGTGACGAGGCCCCCAAGAAACGCCCTGGCCGTCCGGCCAAGGCCGCAGAGAGCGCCGAGGCCAAGACCCCCGCCAAGCGCGGTCGCAAGCCCAAGGCAGCAGCGGGCGAAGTGGGCAGTGACGACGCAGACCTGTCGGATATCGAAGCCGACCTCGAAGGCGAAGTGGAGGCCACCCCCACGGCCGAAAAGGTCAAGCCCCTGCGCATGAAGATCAGCAAGGCGAAGGAACGCGCCTTGATGAAGGAATTCGGCCTGGACGAAACCGTCCTGTCCGAAGAAGACATGGCCAAGCGCCGTGCGCGCCTGAAGACCCTGATCAAGCTGGGCAAGACGCGCGGCTACCTCACGCACGTTGAAATCTCCGACCACCTGCCCGACAAGCTCGTGGATGCCGAAACCCTCGAAGCCGTCATCACCACGCTGAACGACCTGGGCGTGGCGGTGTACGAGCAGACGCCCGACGCCGAAGCGCTGATCATCACGGACAACGCCCCCGCTGGCGCCACAGAGGAAGAAGCCGAAGAGGCCGCCGAAGCCGCCCTGTCCACGGTGGACAGCGAGTTCGGCCGCACCACCGACCCGGTGCGCATGTACATGCGCGAAATGGGCACGGTGGAGCTGCTCACGCGCGAAGGCGAAATCGAGATCGCCAAGCGCATCGAAGGCGGCCTGATGGCCATGATGGAGGCAATCAGCGCATCGCCCGCCACCATCGCCGAAATCCTGAACATGGGCGAGGAGATCCGCGAAGGCAAGGTCGTCATCTCGACCATCGTGGACGGTTTCTCCAACCCCAACGAAGCTGACGACTATGTGGCCGAAGAAGACTTCGACGAATTCGACGAAGCCGATGACGACGACGGCAAGGGCGGCTCCAAGGCCCTGACCAAGAAGCTCGAAGAACTCAAGAAGCAGGCGCTGGAGCGCTTCGACAAGCTGCGCGAGCTGTTCGAGAAGGTCCACCATATCTATGACAAGGAAGGCTACGGCACGCCCGCCTATGTCAAGGCCCAGGCGGCCCTTTCGCAGGAGCTGATGACCATCCGCTTCACGGCCAAGACCATCGAGAAGCTGTGCGACATGGTGCGCGGCCAGGTGGACGATGTGCGCAAGAAGGAACGCGAACTGCGCCGCATCATCGTGGACAAGTGCGGCATGCCCCAGGAAACCTTCATCAAGGACTTTCCGCCCAACCTGCTCAACCTCAAATGGGTGGAAAAGCAGGCCGCTGCCGGCAAGCCCTGGTCGGCCATCATGGCGCGCAACATCCCGCCCATCCAGGACCTGCAGCAAAAGCTGACCGACCTGCAATCGCGCGTGGTCGTGCCGCTGGTCGAGCTCAAGGGCATCAACAAGCGCATGAACGAGGGTGAAGCCACCTCGCGCGATGCCAAGAAGGAAATGATCGAGGCCAACCTGCGCCTGGTGATCTCGATTGCCAAGAAGTACACCAACCGCGGCCTGCAGTTCCTCGACCTGATCCAGGAAGGCAACATCGGCCTGATGAAGGCGGTGGACAAGTTCGAATACCGCCGCGGCTACAAGTTCTCGACTTACGCCACCTGGTGGATCCGCCAGGCGATCACAAGGAGCATTGCCGACCAGGCGCGCACCATCCGCATCCCGGTGCACATGATCGAGACCATCAACAAGATGAACCGCATCAGCCGCCAGCACCTGCAGGAGTTCGGCTTTGAACCCGATGCGTCCATCCTGGCGGCCAAGATGGAGATCCCCGAGGACAAGATCCGCAAGATCATGAAGATCGCCAAGGAGCCGATCTCCATGGAAACGCCGATTGGCGACGACGACGACAGCCACCTGGGCGACTTCATCGAGGACGGTGCCAACACCGCCCCCATCGAAGCCGCCATGCAGGCTGGCCTGCGCGACGTGGTCAAGGACATCCTCGACGGCCTCACACCGCGCGAAGCCAAGGTGCTGCGCATGCGCTTCGGCATCGAGATGACCAGCGACCACACGCTGGAAGAAGTGGGCAAGCAGTTCGACGTGACGCGCGAACGCATCCGCCAGATCGAGGCCAAGGCGCTGCGCAAGCTCAAGCACCCCAGCCGCTCGGACAAGCTGCGCAGCTTCATCGATTCGCTGTAAGCCGTACCCCCACAGCCCTGGCAACAGGGTGTGCCTTCAGGCGCCCCGACCACCACTGTGGTGCCGGGGCGTTGTGCTTTGGGAGCGACACCATGGCGCTGTGTACAGGTTCTGCCAGAAATTCCCGATGAGAAAGGCCTTTGGCGCTTGATGAATAAGCGCCATCAGCCATATGAAATGAACATTCAGTCCAACTTGAGCCCTGACTGCTTCACCAGCCGGGCCATGCGGCCGACCTCGCTGCGAAAGAATGCTGCCGTGGCGTCGGGCGGGGGGCTTTGCAGCTGGTAACCCTGCGCCAGCAAGGCATCGCGCACCTCCGGCGTAGCCACCGCGCTGCGCACCCCTTGGTAGACGCGCTCCACCTCGGCCTTGGGCAGACCGGCCGGCCCGACCACGGCCACCCAGCCGTCGAGCCCGTAGTGGGGCAGCCCCTGCTCGGCCATCGTCGGAAGATCGGGCAGCAGCGGCGAGCGGGCGCTGGACGACAACCCAATGGCCCGCAGCGCGCCCGCCTTCACATGGGGCGCGGCAACGGCAATGGCAATGAACGCCATCTGGATCTGCCCACCCAGCACATCGGCGGTCAGCGGTCCCATGCCCCGGTAGGGAATGTGCTTGATGTCCACCTGGGCCTCGTGCACGAACATCTCGGCGGCCAGGTGCAGGATGGTGCCGTTGCCGGACGATCCGTAGTTCAGCGCGCCGGGCTGGGCCTTGGCCAGGGCGATGAGTTCGCGCAAGTTCCGGGCCGCCACCGATGGATGGGCCACCAGCACGAACGGCGTGGCGCCGATCATGGTGATGGGCGTGATGTCGTCCACGGCATCGTAGGGAATGTTCTTGAACACACTGGGGTTCACCACATGGTTGTTGGACACCATGCCCAGCACCGAACCATCCTTGGGCGCCTTGACGATCATCGAGGTGCCCGTGACGCCACCCGCACCGGGATAGTTTTCCACCACCACGGGCCGCGCCAGCGCCTTGCCCAGACTGGGGCCCAGCACGCGGGCCACACCATCCACCCCCGAACCCGCGCTGACGGGCAGCACCATGCGCAGCGGTTTGTCAGACCCTTGGGCCCAGGTCAGCGCCGGAGCCACGGCGCCAGCCACCGCAGCTGCCAGCAGCGTGCGCCGCGCCATGCCGTCTCGGTGGAAGGAAGGAGGAAAAAGGCTGTGCGCCGGTGGCTGTGTCGTCATGGTTGTCTCCATCGTTGTCATTGGAATGCTGTCGCACGGGCCCGTGCGTGGCCCTGGCGCCGAGGCAGCTCAGGCCACGCCCCCCTGGGCTTGCAGGGCCTGGACCTGATCGGGCGTGTAACCCAGCTGCTCCATCAGCTCGGCCGTGTGCTGCCCCAGCACGGGCGGCTGCAGGCGCACCCCCAGCCGCTGGCCATCCATGCGCAGCGGGAACAGGGTGGTGCGCGCCGTCTGCCCCGCACGTTCACCGTCGGGCAGCGTGATGTCGACCAGGCCGCCGGTGGCGTTCAGGTGCGGATCATCAAACAGTTGCTCGGGGCGTGAGATAGGGGCGAACGGCAGGCCGTGTTTTTCAAAGATGGCCGCCAGCTCGGCCGCGCTGTGCGGGGCCAGGCGGCGGCGCAGATCGGGCATGAGCGTGGGGCGGGCGCGCACGCGGTCATTGTTGGTGGCCAGGAGCGGATCGGCCTTGAGGTCGGCATAGCCCATGGCGTCGCAGAAGGTGATCCACTGCGCATCGCTCACGGCGGCGAGAAAGATCTGCTCGCCGTCTTTCACGCTGAAGACGTCGTACAGCGCCCACGACGAGATGCGGTCGGGCATCGGTGCCGCAGGCTGGCCGGTGACGGCGTACTGCATCATGTGCTGGCCGACCAGGAACACGTTGTTCTCGAACAGGGCCGAATCCACCTCCTGCCCGCGCCCGGTGATGCCGCGCTGCATCAGGGCCGCCATGGCCCCGATGGCGCCGAACATGCCACCCATGATGTCGTTGACGCTGGTGCCGGCGCGCAACGGGTCGCCGGGGCGGCCCGTCATGTAGGCCAGGCCGCCCATCATCTGCACCACCTCATCCAGCGCCGTGCGGTGCTCGTACGGGCCGGGCAAAAAACCGGTGTGGTTCACATAGATCAGGCGCGGGTTCTGCGTGCTCAGCGCGGCGTAATCGAGGCCGTATTTGGTCATCACGCCAGGCTTGAAGTTCTGCGCCACCACGTCGGCCGAGGCCGCCAGCCGGCGCGCCACCTCCAGCCCCTCGGGGCTGCGCAGGTCGAGCGCAATGCTCTTCTTGTTGCGGTTGAACATGGGGAAAAAACCCGCACCCGCGCCCAGCAGGTGGCGCGTGCGGTCGCCCTCCACGGGCTCGACCTTGATGACCTCGGCCCCCAGATCGGCCAGCACCATGCCGCAGGTGGGGCCCATGACCATGTGGGTGAACTCCACCACGCGCAGGCCTTCGAGCGGCAGACGGGGAGATGGTGCGGGTTGTGTGCCGTTCATGTTCAGAGCATTCATAGGGAAGATCAGGCCGCCTGCAGCGCGGCGGGTACGGCATTCTGCGGCAGTCCCGCCTGCCACAGCGCGCCGTGCAGCGTTTCGCCCGCCAGCCACCCCGCCACGCGCTGGCGCAGGGCCAGCAGCGCAGCCACGTCGATGCCGGTGGCCACGCCCATGCGCTCCAGCATGAAGGCCAGGTCTTCGGTGGCGACGTTGCCGCTGGCGCCGGGGGCATGGGGACAGCCGCCGATGCCGGCCAGGCAGGCATCGAACCGGCCAATGCCGGTTTGCCAGGCCGCGTAGGCGTTGGCCAGCCCCATGCCGCGGGTGTCGTGGAAATGGGCGCACCACAGGCGCTCGCCGACCAGGGCACGGGCCTTCTCGAACAGGCGCTGCACGCTGGCCGGGTCGGCGTAGCCCACGGTGTCGGCCAGACTCACGCGGTCGGCACCGGCGTCGAGCAGGGCTTGCATCAGGCGCAGCACCTCGCCCTCGGCCACCTCGCCCTGCAGCGTACAGCCAAAGGCCGTGCCCACGCCGCCCTCGATCAGCGTGCGGCTGCCGGCAGCGTCGCGCGCAGCGCGGATGCGCGCCACCTCGGCCACCACCTCGTCGGGCGTCTTGCGCAGGTTGGCCAGGCTGTGGGCCTGGCTGGCGGACAGCGGCACGATCATGAGATCGGCACCGCACTCCAGCGCACGTTCGGCACCCTTGAAATTGGGTACCAGCACCGAGGCCAACAGACCCGGCAGGGTTTTGGCATGGGCCAGCACTTCGGCGGTATCGGCCAGTTGCGGCAGCAGGCGTGCGGGCACGAACGAGCCCACCTCGATCTCGCGCTGGCCCGCCGCGTAGGCGGCATCGATCCATGCGAGCTTGCGCGCGGTGGGCAGCACCGTGGCAATGCTCTGCAGGCCATCGCGCAACCCGACCTCGCGGACAACCGCCCGGGCAGAACCAAAGGCCAGAGAAGAAGTCGGCAATGGGATGTGGCTCACACTAAGTCTCCAGGCAGAGGGGGTGGGTTGTGGGATTCTAGAAATTCCCACAAGAATCAGAAAATACATTTTGGAATCCTTATGATTCCCGAATGGAACATCAAACAGCATTGCCCCCATGCGCCACCTGGACCTGCTGACCCTGCGGCTGTTTGCCGCCGTCTGCGAGCAGCGCAGCATCGCCCGCGTGGCCGAGCAGGAGTCCATCGTGGGCTCCGCCATCAGCAAGCGCCTGGCGCAACTCGAAGACGTCGTGGGTACACCGCTGCTGGTGCGCAAGCGGCGTGGCGTGGCGCCCACCCCGGCGGGCGAGACCCTGCTGGAGCATGCCCGCACCATGCTGGCCAGCATGGGCCAGATCGAGCGCGACATGGCGGCGTATGCCACCGGCATCCGAGGCCATGTGCGCATGCTGGTGACGGCCTCGGTGATGGCCGAGTCGCTGGCCGACGATGTGGCCGCCTTTTTGCAGCACCCGGCCCACCGCGACATCCAGGTGAGCATGGAAGAGCGCGTGAGCCCGGACGTGGTGCAGGGCATTCGCGAGGGCAGCGCATCCATCGGCATCTGCTGGGATGCGGCCGACCTCTCGGGACTGGAAACCTGCACCTACCGCAGCGACCACCTGGCCATCGTGGCCCACGAGTCCCACCCGGTGGCGCAGGCGGCCAGCGTCTGTTTCGCGGAGGTGCTGGGGTACGAATTCGTCAGCATGCCGGCCCTCAGCGCCGTCCAGGTGCTGCTGGCGCGCGCCGCTGCCGTGGAAGGCAAGACCCTGGCACACCGGGTGCTGGTGTCCAACTTCGACGCCGCCCTGCGGGTGGTGAGCGCCAACCTGGCCATCAGCGTGGTGCCGCGCGAGGTGGCCGAGCCCTTTGCCCGGACAGCCGCGGTGCGCATCGTTCCACTGGGCGATGCCTGGGCCCGCCGGCGCTTTGCCGTCTGCTACCGCAGCAGCCAGGCGTTGACCCCCTGCGCGCGCCTGCTGGTGGACCACTTGGCGCGCGCGGGCCACGCTGGCATCCCGGCCTGAGGGCCCCGGAGGCCTGCCGTCCCAGCAAAAGCAGCCCGGGCGCGGACCGTTTCAGGCCACCGACCCGCCCCGTCGGCCCGGTTCCCGCTTCGTGGCCCGCATGCAACACTTTAAAATGATTTAGGGCTTTCCTGCAGGCTGGCGCATGTGCACCGTGCCTTTTGAGCTACCAAACTTGTAGCAAAAGAGGTTACGCGCTATAGTCGCAGCGCTCCCTCGGACGTGGCGCCTTTCGCGCCGCCCCGAACTTTGACCCACCACTCGCGCGAGGAGAAACATCCATGAGCTCCAAAGAAAATGCCGCCATCAACCAGCTGTTTGAACGGCTCGAATGCCGTTATGCACTGCGCGTGCTCTGGGCCTTGCGGGATGGCCACCCCCAGACCTTCCGTCTGCTGCAAGACAGCGTGGGTGGCATCACACCCAACACGCTGAACACCCGCATCAAGGAATTGCGCGAGGCCGGCTTTGTCGACCATGGCAGCGACGGCTACACCGTCACCCCCTCGGGCGCCGATCTGCTCAAGCGCCTGTCCGACGTGCAGGCTTTTGCGACCCGCTGGGTGGCGGGTCGTGCCAAGAAGGCCTGATGCAGCGCCCATCCGCTGAGCCGGGCGGCCCCGCCCGCTCGCCAAGCCTTCGCTAGAATATGGATCAAAATAGCTGCCAACGCGCTATAAAAATGCATTGGCAGCTATATTTTTAATAGCAATCAAGGAATTTCACCATGGCACTGACCACCACTGCATCCGGCCTGCAATACGAAGACACCGTCGTCGGCGAAGGCGCCGAAGCCACCAAGGGCCAGAACGTCTCGGTGCACTACACCGGCTGGCTTTACAACAACGGAGAGCAAGGTGCCAAGTTCGACTCCAGCCGCGATCGCAACGACCCCTTCGCCTTCTCGCTGGGCGCTGGCATGGTCATCAAGGGCTGGGACGAGGGCGTGCAGGGCATGAAGATCGGTGGCCAGCGCACCCTGATCATTCCCGCCGCGCTGGGCTATGGCGCGCGCGGCGCCGGTGGGGTGATTCCTCCCAATGCCACGCTGAAATTCGATGTGGAACTGCTGGGCGTGCGCTGAAGCAGCGCCCCGCCCTTTCACTTCCGCCAGCGGCCCGCGAGGCCGCTTTTTTGATTCCGCCCGTTGGGGCCTGACTTGGCGGACCCGCCCCAACAGCAGCGTCAGCTGAACAAGGCTTTTTCCAGCCGGGCAAATTTGGCATCACCGACGGCATCCCGGATCTTGGGAGCCAATGCCGCCAGGCCATCAAAACTGCCCGCCCCCTCCACAGCCAGATTCAGGCGAAAGCCGCGCAAGCCCAGGCCAGCGGTCAATTCGGTGGCAACGAGATAGGCGGCCTGGTAGCGCTCTGTATCAGACCGGCCACTGACCTCGTCCGACAGCTCCAGCGACGACGAGATGCCATCTCCTCCCCCCAGCGACACGCCGGTAACCGCCAGCCCGGCGATCGGCTCCAGCAGGCCTTGCGCCAACATGGTCTGCACGTCATCCTGGGTGATCCCCATCGCAGCAGTGGCTGCAAGCACGTCACGGGTTGTTCGTTTGCCATCAAACAAAATGAAGGCGGTGCGCTGGCGAGATGTCAGCCCCCCTTGCCTGTCTTTCAGAGACTCCTGACCCGCTTGCGTTTTGACCAGTACCATGTGCCTCCTTCAAAGGTGGGATGACACGGCACCGGCGGCGCGTGCAATCTTTTGAAACAGTCTCGCAGGTTTGCCAAGTTTTGGCGTCGGGGGTTTTCCATCAAGCAGGCACCTCGACAAACCGGCCAGATGGTCACCGTGCGCAGGCGACCAGCCCTTCACATCTCGGAGCGCACCACGGGCAGCGCAGGAGCCGGTCGCGTGATGCGGCTCACCACGGCGGCCACGATCAGCCCTGCAGGCACACCAAACACCCCCGCGGAAATGGGTTGGATGCCAAACCACAGGCCATCCGCGAGCAGCCAGCCCACCCATGCGCGCAAGGCGGAAACATGGGAAAGCATGTAGTACACCGCAACCCCCAGCCCGGCGAGCATGCCAGCCACCGCACCCTGGCGCGTGGTGCCGCGCCAGAAGATGCCCAGCACCATCACCGGCACAAAAGCCGATGCCGCCAGGGAAAACGACGCCGAAACGAGCGGCAGAATTTCGGCCGGCTTGAGCGCCGCCACGAACGCCGCCGCCAGCGCCACGGACAGCAAGGTGAACTTGGTCAGGATGACACGCTGCTCGGGCGATGCCTCCCTGGGGGCCCCGCGGTAATAGAGGTCGCGCACCAGCGCATTGCTGATGGTCAGCAGCAACCCGTCGGCCGTGGACAGCGCCGCCGCCAGCCCGCCCGCCGCCACCAGGCCCGACACCACATAGGGCAGCCCCCCCAGCTCCGGCGTGGCCAGCATGATGAGATCGGCCCCCAGGCGGATCTCGCCAAACTGCACCAGGCCGTCGCCGTTCACGTCTTCCACCGACAGCAGCGACGCATCCACGCGCGCCCATTGCGCCATCCAGCTGGGCAGGGTCTCGAAACTGCTGCCCACCAGGTTCTGCATGACCTCGAACTTCACCAGCACCGCCAGCGCCGGCGCGCTGAGGTACAGCAAGGCAATGAAAAAAAGCGACCAGGCCACCGATGAGCGCGCAGCCGCCACGGTGGGGGAGGTGTAGTAACGGGTCAGCAGATGCGGCAGCCCCGCCGTGCCCACCATCAGGCAGAACATCAGCGCCAGAAAATTGCGCCGGGTGAGTTCGTACTCCTGCCGCTCGTGCGGCGAGCCGTCGGGGTTGCCCGCATAGGCCTGGCTGTGCAGCGGCAGGCCTCCCAGGGGCCGGGCACGCTCGTAGTTTTCGCGCATCTCACGCGTCCAGCGCTCGCGTGCCGATGCCGCATCCCGCGGCAGTGCGACCAGTTCCCGGCTGGCAGAAACGATCAGGCCCACATCGGCATTCTGGTCGCGCAGGGCACGAACACGCTCACGCGCCTTTTCGCGCTCACGCTCCAGCGCGCCCTCCACGTCCTGCAGGCGCGCCTCGTAGTCCTGGGCCCGCCGCAAATAGGCCACCACCACCTGGTGCTCTGCCGGCGAATCGAGCAGGCGTTCCTCCAGATCGGCAATCTTGCTCAGTTGCGTGCCATAGACCAGCGGAGCCAGCGGGTTGCCCAGCTGCTTGTAGGCCAGCCACGACACGGGGATCAGGAAAGCCAGCAGCAGCACCACATATTGCGCCACCTGCGTCCAGGTGATGGCACGCATGCCCCCCAGGAACGAGCACAGCAGCACGCCCCCCAGCCCCAGCATGATGCCGATCTCGAACTGCACCCCCGTAAGGCGCGAGGCAATCAGGCCCACACCGTAGATCTGGGCCACCACATAGGTGAAGGAGCACAGCACCGCCGCCAGCGCCGCAATGATGCGCGGCCAGCGGCCACCAAAGCGCACATGGAAAAAGTCGGGCACCGTGTAGAGACCCATCGCACGCAGATGGGGGGCGATCAGCATGGCCACCAGACAGAAACCGCCAGTCCAGCCCAGCAGGTAGGCCAGCCCACCGGCCTGGCCGCGGGTGCCAGAGAAGCCCTGCAGGTACAGCGCACCCGACAGGCTGATGAACGAGGCCGCGCTCATCCAGTCGGCCGCCGCGGCCATGCCGTTGTACACCGGTGGAATGCGCCGCCCCGCCACGTAATACTCTTCGGGATCGGTGGTGCGCCCGTACACCCCGATGCCGGCGTAGACCATCACCGTGAGAAACAGGAAGATCGGACCGATCCAGTGCCGCGACAACCCCTGCTGCTCGGCCCAGGCCATCAGCACCAGAAACGCCACCACCCCCACCACATACAGGGCAAAGATGCGGTGCAGGCGCCACAGGTAGGCCTTGTCATCGCCCCCTTGTCCTACGCCCACGGGCTCAGCCATGGGGTTGGGTCCGTTCGGGGGGCAGCGCGGCCACCCGCGCGGCGTCCTGGCGCTCAAACCGGTTCATGGCCCAGCAGTAGGCCACCACGATGGCAATGAACATCAGCACCGCACCCTGCGCAGCAATCCAGTGGCCCAGCGGCCAGCCTGCCACGACGAACGCTTGCAGATCGCGGGCGAAATAGGTGGCCACGAAAGACACCAGCGCCCACACCAGCAGCAGCCCCCCCTTGAGCCAGAGGTGGCGCACATCGTGCATGTCTGGCGGGAAGGGGCCCGCCAGTTCGGGTTCTTGGATTTTTTTCAGGGGCTGCATCCAGGGTGTGCCCGCATACCGTGGGTCGGACAAGGGCAGCCCCTGCGCACTCAGCGTGCCAGTTGCTGCCAGGTGGCGATCACGCTGTCAGGATTGAGCGAAATCGACGAGATGCCTTCCCTGGCCAGCCACTGCGCAAAGTCCGGGTGGTCGCTGGGGCCCTGGCCACAGATGCCGATGTACTTGCCCTGGGCCAGGCAGGCCTTGATGACCTGGTGGATCAGCGCCTCGACAGCCGGGTCGCGCTCGTCAAAGTCCTGCGCCAACAGCTCCAGGCCCGAGTCGCGGTCCAGGCCCAGGGTGAGCTGGGTCAGGTCGTTGGAGCCGATGGAGAAACCGTCGAAAAACTCCAGAAAGCGCTCGGCCAGGATGGCGTTGCTGGGCACCTCGCACATCATGATGACCTTGAGGTCGTCCTTGCCACGCTGCAGGCCGTGGGTGGCCAGCAACTTGGTCACGCGCTCCGCCTGGCCCAGCGTGCGGACAAACGGCACCATCACCTGCACGTTGGTCAGGCCCATGTCGTTGCGCACGCGCTTCAGGGCTTCGCATTCCATCGCAAAGGCTTCGCCGAAGTCCTCGCTGATGTAGCGGGCAGCACCGCGGAAGCCCAGCATCGGGTTTTCTTCCTCGGGCTCGTAGCGGCTGCCACCAATGAGCTTGCGGTATTCGTTGGACTTGAAGTCCGACAGGCGCACGATCACGGGCTTGGGCCAGAAGGCAGCAGCAATGGTGGCCACACCCTCTGCGACCTTGTCCACGTAGAAAGCGCGCGGGCTGGCATGGCCCCGGGCCACGGATTCGACGGCCTTCTTCAGGTCGGCATCGATCTGGGGGTAATCCAGGATGGCCTTGGGGTGCACCCCAATGTTGTTGTTGATGATGAACTCCAGCCGCGCCAGGCCCACGCCTTCGTTGGGCAGCTGGGCAAAGTCAAACGCCAGCTGGGGGTTGCCCACGTTCATCATGATCTTGGTCTGGATGGCAGGCATCTCGCCGCGCTGCACTTCGGTTACCTCGGTTTCGAGCAGGCCGTCATAGATGCGGCCGGTGTCGCCCTCGGAGCAGCTCACCGTGACCAGCGTGCCGTCCTTCAGGCGCTCGGTGGCATTCCCACAGCCCACCACGGCCGGAATGCCCAGCTCCCGCGCGATGATGGCGGCATGGCAGGTGCGGCCGCCCCGGTTGGTGACGATGGCGCTGGCGCGCTTCATCACGGGCTCCCAGTTGGGGTCGGTCATGTCGGTGACCAGCACGTCGCCGGGCTGCACCTTGTCCATCTCGGAAATGTGGTGCACCAGGCGCACGGGGCCGGTGCCGATCTTCTGGCCAATGGCACGGCCCTCGGCCAGCACGGCGCCGTGGCCCTTGAGCTTGTAGCGCAACTCGGCCTGGCCCTTGGCCTGGCTCTTCACCGTTTCAGGGCGGGCCTGCAGGATGTAGAGCTGGCCGTCGGTACCGTCCTTGCCCCATTCGATGTCCATGGGGCGGCCATAGTGCTGCTCGATGACCACGGCATAGTGCGCGAGTTGCTCGACATCGGCATCGGTGAGCGAATAGCGGTTGCGCTGCTCGGTGGGCACGTCGATGGTCTTGATGAGCTTGCCGCTCTGCACCTTTTCTTCGGGCGTGGCAAACACCATCTGGATCAGCTTGCTGCCCAGGTTGCGGCGGATCACCGCCTTCTTGCCCGCCTTGAGCATGGGCTTGTGCACATAGAACTCGTCGGGGTTCACGGCGCCCTGCACCACGGTTTCACCCAGGCCGTAGCTGCTGGTGATGAACACCACGTCTTCAAAGCCCGATTCGGTGTCGATGGTGAACATCACGCCGGCGGCGCCCAGGTCGGAGCGCACCATGCGCTGCACGCCGGCCGACAGGGCCACCACGTCGTGCGCAAAGCCCTTGTGCACGCGGTAGCTGATGGCGCGGTCGTTGTAGAGGCTGGCGAACACCTCTTTCATCTTGTGCAGCACTGCGTCGATGCCATGCACGTTCAGGAAGGTTTCCTGCTGGCCGGCAAACGATGCGTCGGGCAGATCCTCGGCCGTGGCGGACGAGCGCACGGCAAAGCTGGCTTCGGGGTTGCCTTCGGACAGGGTGGCAAAAGCCTCGGCAATGGCCTTTTGCAAATCGGCCGGGAAAGGCTGGGCCTCGACCATGGCACGGATCTCGGCGCCCACGGCAGCCAGGGCGCGCACGTCTTCGGTGTCGAGCGCGGCCAGCTTGGCGCTGATGCGGTCGGCCAGGCCCTCAAAGGCCAAAAATTCGCGGAACGCGTGGGCCGTGGTGGCAAAGCCCGTAGGCACACGCACGCCATGGGGCAGCTGCGAGATCATTTCGCCAAGGGAGGCGTTTTTGCCGCCTACCGCCTCGACGTCGGTCATTCTCAGGTTTTCAAACGGTACGACCAGGGCGGTCGGGCTGAAAAGTGCAGACATGGGAAAGCTCCAGAAGTTAAAACCGGGTCTGCGCGCCCGCCCGACAGGAGCAGGGAGCGAGCGGCCATGCACGGGCTGCAGCTTTGTGGTTGTGGTTGTGGGCCGACCGGGTGCATGGTGAGAATTGGATAATTGACGCAATTGTAGGCGGGCCGCACCGGCAACCGCCCGACGCTCTTGAAAAGGCCCCCATGCATTCGCGCACCGTATTCTTTGTGTCGGACGGCACCGGCATCACCGCCGAAACGTTCGGCAACGCCATCCTGGCCCAGTTCGAACTGGTGCCGCGCCGCGTGCGCCTGCCCTTCGTGGACACCGAGGACAAGGCCCATCAGGCGGTGCGCCAGATCAACCACACCGCCGAGCTGGAGGGCAAGAAGCCCATCGTCTTCACCACGCTCGTGAACATGGAGGTGCTCAAGGTCATCCAGGAGGGCTGCAAGGGCATGCTGCTCGACATGTTTGGCACCTTCGTGCACCCGCTGGAAGAAGAACTGGGTGTCAAGTCGCACCACCGGGTGGGCCGTTTCAGCGATGTGAGCCGCAGCCAGGAATACACCGACCGCATCGAGGCCATCAACTTCAGCCTGGCGCACGACGACGGCCAGAGCCACCGCGATCTGGCCGGCGCCGATGTGATCCTGGTGGGCGTGAGCCGCAGCGGCAAGACCCCCACCAGCCTGTACCTGGCCATGCAGCACGGCCTGAAGGCCGCCAACTACCCGCTGATCCCCGAGGACTTTGACCGCCGCCAGCTGCCGCCCGCCCTGATGGAGTTCCGCAAGAAGATCTTCGGCCTGACGATCAGCCCCGAGCGCCTGTCCGAAATCCGCAGCGAGCGCCGCCCCGACTCGCGCTACGCCAGCCTGCAGAACTGCCGCCACGAAGTCGCCGAAGCCGAGGCCATGATGCGCCGCGCCGGCATCCGCTGGCTGTCCACCACCACCAAGTCGATTGAAGAGATCGCCACCACCATCCTGCAGGAGCTCCAGCCGGACCGGCTGGTGTATTGATGCGGCCGTGCGCGGAGCCGGGCCGGGCCGGCTGGACAGGTATCGGTCCGAGCGCGGTCCACGCCGCACCAACCAAGGCTTATCGACCCGCAGCGTTGGACGGGTGAGCGATCGCAGCCATCCATAGATGGGCAGCGAACCACGTTCGGCGCGGAGCGCATCGCCCTGCCAAAGCCCCGGGCTGGGCAATGGGGTCCACCGTCTTTCGGCCGATGGACCGCCTGCCCCGGGACCCATCCGCGCGCCCGCCCCCGTTTCACGCCCCACGCCCCCTTCAACCCCCTGCATGCAGCTGGATCAGGCGTTGGCGCAAGGCTTCCGCAGCGGGAGCCAGCACGCGGTCGCGCCGCTGCAGCAATCCCAAAGTACGCCAGAGGTCGGGGTCTATCAGCGGCACGCCGCACACCTGGGGGTGCTCAGCCGGCAGCGCCAGTTGCGGCAGGACGGCCAGGCCCAGCCCGGCCTCCACCAGGGCCAGCGCTCCGGCAACATGATTGCACTCGTACCAAGCCACAGGTTGCTGGGGCAGATCGGCCGTGGCCTGGTCCAGGAGCAGCCGGTTGCTGCTGTCACGCGAGACCGACACCAGGCGCTGCCCCGCCAGTTCAGCCCACGCCACCTCCTTGCGCCCGGCCCAGCGGTGCCCACGCTGCATGACCAGGACGTAGCGCTCGCGCATCAGTGCCTCGAAGCGCAGTGCCGACTCCTGGCTGCCGGTAAAACTCAGCCCGAAATCGGCGTCCCCCCGCACCACGGCATCGAGCACCTGGTTGGCGCTTTCGTCGATGACGTGCACCTGCACCTCTGGCTGCGCCACCGCGAAGGCCCGCAGAACACGGGGCAACAGATGGCTCGCCACCGACGGAATGCAGGCGATCGCCACCCGCCCGCGGCGCAGATGGACCTGGTCATTCACGCGCTGCACCGCTTCATCCAGGCCCACCAGGGCCGTACGCGCCTCGTGCAGAAACTCCTGCCCCACCGCGGTCAACTCCACGCTGCGGGTCGTGCGCTCCAGCAACCGGACACCCAGAGCCGCTTCCAGCCGCTCGACGCGGCGGCTGAGGGCCGGCGGCGACAGGCACAGGGCTTCTGCCGCCAGGCGAAAGCTCGCCTTCTCTGCAGTGACCACGAATGCCTGCAGTTCACCCAGATCGAATTTGATGCGCAGCATGCAATAGTCCTGTCATAAATTGCAATTCACAGATTATTGCGTGCTACCTAGACTGGCGTCCTTTCGCAAGGCCGACCGTGCATCGGCCACTTCTGGAATCCACCATGCAACGACGCTCCCTGATCGTGGCCGCCATCCTGGCCACATGCCTCCCCCTGGTCCACACAGCCTCCCAGGCCCAGGACTTTCCTCCCAAGAAGCCCGTGACCCTGGTGGTCGGCTTTGCCGCCGGCGGTTCAGCGGACATCGCGGCGCGGTTGATCGCCAAGAAGCTGGGCGAGAACATCGGCCAGAGCGTGGTGGTGGACAACAAGCCCGGCGCGGGGGGCAACCTGGCCCACACCCAGGTCGCCACGGGCCCGTCGGATGGCTCGGTGTTGCTGTTCGGCTCCATTGGCCCGCTCAGCATCGCCCCCCATTTCATGAGCATCCGCTACGACCCGCTCAAGGATCTGGCGCCCATCACCATGGGCGTGAGCTTCCCCAATGTGCTGGTGGTGCCCGCCAGCACCGGCATCAAGACCCTGGGCGAATTCGTGGCCAAGGCCAGGCGCGAGCCGGGCAAGTTCGACTTTGCCTCCACCGGCCCCGGTTCGGCTGCGCACCTGGCCGGTGAACTGCTCAACGACGTCGCCAAGATCGACACCGTGCACGTGCCCTACAAGGGCGGCGCCCCTGCGCTGCAGGATGTCCTGGGAGGGCGTGTGACCGCGTTCTATGCAGCGCCCCCCACCGCCCTGCCCCACATCGAGTCGGGCAAGCTCATTCCACTGGCCACCACCGGACTGACGCGTCCTGCCTATCTGCCCAACGTACCCACGGTGGCAGAGACCTTTCCGGGCTTCAACGCCACGAACTGGTATGCATTCGTGGCGTCGGCCAAGACACCCAAGCCCCTGCTGGACCGCTGGAATGTCGAACTGGTGAAGGTGCTCAACACCCCCGAAGTGCGCGAAAGCCTGCTCAAGCATGGCCAGACCGCATCGCCCAGCACCCGCGATGAGCTGGGCAAATTCATCGCCTCCGAATACAGCAAGTGGGGCCGCATCATCCACGAGCGCAAGATCACCGCCGACTGACACAGCGGCCCGCAACCCCCACGACATCAATCAGGAGACATGACATGCAAACCTTCAAGCCAGCCACTGTGAGCCCCATCGAAATGCCCCGCCGCCGGGCGCTGAGCGCCCTGCTCGGCGCCGCGTTGAGCCTGGGCCTGGCCCTGGGAGCGGCAACGCCCTCCAGCGCCCAGGCGGCAGAAATCCGCGTCGTCACCTCGGGCGGTTTCTCCGCTGCCTACGACCAGCTGATTCCCTTGTACGAGCAGGCCACCGGCCACAAAGTGGTCACTGCACGGGGCGCTTCGATGGGCAAGGCACCCGACTCCATCCCTAGCCGCTTCGCCCGCGGCGAGCAGTTCGACATCGTCATCCTGGCCGACGCGGGGCTGGAGGCCCTGGTGGCACAAGGCAAGGTGCAGCCCGGCAGCCGCGTGGACCTGGCCCGCTCCATGATTGGCATGAGCGTGCGCAAGGGCACGCCCAAGCCCGACATCAGCACCGTGGAAGCACTCAAGCAGACCCTGCTGAACGCCAGGTCGATCGCCTATTCCGCCAGCGCCAGCGGAACCTACCTCTCGAACGAACTGTTCCCGCGCCTGGGCGTGGCCGAGCAGATCAAGGACAAGGCCACCAAGATCTACAGCGAGCGCGTGGGCGCGGTGGTGTTGCGTGGCGACGCCGAGATCGGCTTCCAACAGGTCAGCGAACTGCTGCCTTTCAAGGAGCTGGAGTTCGTCGGACCGCTGCCGGACGAAGTCCAGCAGCGCGTTTTCTTCTCGGCGGGCGTGGCCGCAGGCGCGGAGAACCCCGACGTGGCGCGGCATCTGATCCGTTTCCTGGCGGCACCTGCAGCAGCCTCCATCGTGCGCAGCACCGGCATGGAGCCTGCGGCCGTCCGCTGACGCTCAGCCGACAGCGCGGCAGCCATCCTGGCGCCGCGCGCCAGGCGTGCGCCTCGGCGGCGCTCCCTCCCAAACGATCCCACCCCCACCGCACACGGACACCCCGTGCGGCGCACCGCTGCGCGCGCCCCCACAACGACAAGGAGACCCATGAAACCCCAACACCTGGCATGGCTGGCCGCACTGGCCACACCCGCGCTCACCCTGGCTCAGGGCAGCACCACCCTGTACGGCATTGCCGATGCCGGCGTGCGCCACACCACCGGCATGACCGCCGCCAACGCGCCCAGCACCGCCTCTGCGAACAGCCTGGCCAGCGGCGTCAACAACACCAGCCGCTTCGGCTTGCGGGGCCGCGAAGAACTGGGCGACGGCCTCTACGCACTCTTCCACTTCGAAACCGGTCTGAACATCGACAGCGGCAGCACCGCCAACGCCAAGTTCTTTGACCGCGCCGCCATCGTCGGCCTGGGCGGCGCCTGGGGCCAGGTCACGGTGGGCCGGCAGACCAACTTGCTGGCCGATGCGGTGAGCCCCGTTGACGCTGCGGGCATGCGCTTCGCGTCGTTCAACCCCAACATCGCCACGGCGGCCTTGAGCAGCCATGGCCTGGGCGTTGAATATGGAACGGCAGGTTCTTCCAGCGGCTCTTACCGGCTGGACAACGCCCTCAAATACACAGGCCGGTTCGGGCCCCTCACCGCGCGCGCCATGTACAGCTTCGGAGAAAACGCCGGAAGCACCTCGGCCCAGTCCTCGGCAGGAGCGGGTCTGGCCCATGCCGCGGGGGACTGGACCGTCTCGGGCGCCGTCCAGCACTTCAAAACGGCAGGCAACCTGTCGTTGCAAGCCTTCACGCTGGGCGCCGCCTACCAGCTGGGCCGCGTGCGCCTGGCCGCCAACACCGCGCGCAGCGAAGCCGACACGTCCACCACGGCGCGCACGGAACAGCGGGTGCAGTCAGCGGGTGCGACGTGGTCGGTGACCGGCGCGGTGGACCTCACCACCGCCGTGTACCGCCTGGACCGCCAGCGAACCGGCAAGCGGGACGACGGCTACACCCGGGCCCTTCTGTTTGCCGAGTACAAGCTTTCGCGCCGCACCAAACTGTATGCAGAGCTGGACCGCACCCGCTGGCGCGACGGCTTCCAGGGCGCCGCCCACAAGGACCGCGCCACCGGCATCACCACCGGCATGCTGCACACCTTCTGACCGGGCTCCAGACCCCGTGACATTCAGAGCGCAAAAAAACGGCGGGGCTGCGCCTCACAGCTCCGCCGCTTCCAATGGGATGGCTTCCCGCACTCACCACATAAGCGCTACCGGTCGATTTTTCTAAAAATCACGCTGGCACACTGGTGCGGATCAAATGGTCGAACGCGCTCAGCGCGGCCGTGGAGCCGGCGCCGGCAGCAATCACGATCTGCTTGTAGGGCACCGTGGTGCAGTCGCCGGCGGCAAACACACCGGGCACGTTGGTGTGGCCCTTGGCATCGATCTCGATCTCGCCAAACTTGCTCAGGGCCACCGTGCCCTTGAGCCAGTCGGTGTTGGGCACCAGGCCGATCTGCACGAACACGCCAGCCAAAGGCACCAGGTGTTCTTCGCCCGTCGCCCGGTCCTTGAATTTGAGGCCGTTGACCTTGCCGTCGGCGCCCGTGATTTCGGTGGTCTGCGCGTTGGTGTGGATGGTCACGTTGGGCAGGCTTTGGAGCTTTTTGACCAGCACGGCGTCGGCCTTGAGTTGGTCGGCAAACTCCACCAGCGTGACGTGCGCCACGATGCCGGCCAGGTCGATGGCGGCCTCGACACCCGAGTTGCCGCCGCCGATCACCGCCGTGCGCTTGCCCTTGAACAGCGGGCCGTCGCAATGCGGGCAGTAGGCCACGCCCTTGTTCTTGTACTCGGCTTCGCCGGGCACATTGACGTTGCGCCAGCGCGCACCGGTGGACAGGATCACCGTCTTGGCCTTGAGCGTGCCGCCGTTGGCCAGCTGCACCTCGATCAGTCCGCCCGGCTGCGTGGCCGGCACCAGCTTGTCGGCGCGCTGCAGGTTCATGATGTCCACGTCGTAGGCGCGGGTGTGGGCTTCCAGCGCGGCGGCAAACTTGGGGCCGTCGGTCTCGATCACCGAGATGTAGTTCTCGATGCCCAGCGTGTCGTTGACCTGGCCGCCAAAGCGCTCGGCGGCCACGCCGGTGCGGATGCCCTTGCGGGCCGCGTACACGGCGGCTGCGGCGCCAGCGGGGCCACCGCCAATGATGAGCATGTCGTAGGGGGCCTTGGCCGACAGCTTGGCAGCATCACGCGCCGCCGCGCCCGTGTCGAGCTTGGCCACGATTTCTTCCACCGTCATGCGGCCCGAGGCGAATTCCTGGCCGTTCAGGTACACCATGGGCACGGCCATGATGCCGCGCTCGGTCACTTCCTGCTGGAAGGCGCCGCCTTCGATGACCGTGGTCTTGACCTGGGGGTTGAGGATGGCCATGAGCGCCAGCGCCTGCACCACGTCGGGGCAGTTGTGGCAGGTCAGGCTCATGTAGACCTCGAATTGATAGTCACCGTCCAGGGCCTGGATCTGCTCGATCACGTCCGCCTGGACCTTGGGCGGGTGGCCGCCGGTCCACAGCAGGGCCAGCACCAGCGAGGTGAATTCATGGCCCAGCGGCAGGCCGGCGAAGCGCAGCTGGCTGGTGCTGCCGTTGCGCTGCAGCGTGAACGAAGGCTTGCGGGCATCGTCGCCATCGGTGCGCAGCGTGATCTTGTCGCTGCGCAGCGACTGGATGGTCTGCAGCAGCTCCAGCATCTCGCGGGAGGTGTCGCTGTCGTTCAGGGATGCCACCAGCTCGAACGGTTGCTGCACGCGTTCCAGGTATGCCGAAAGTTGGGTCTTGAGTTGTTCGTCGAGCATGGTGGTGTCCTTGTAGATTCGAGTTGTAGAGGGTGTGTGCCCAAGGCGCTTGTGGCGCCGTCCGCACAAAAAACGGGCGTAAAAAAGCCGGACGGCATGGCGCGGGCGCCACAGCGTGGTCCGGCTTGGGAGCACCTCCTAGGCGCTCCGCCGTCAAACAGCCTTGTGGCTTAGATCTTGCCGACCAGGTCCAGCGATGGAGCGATGGTCTTCGCGCCTTCGTTCCATTTGGCGGGGCAGACTTCGCCAGGGTGGGCGGCGGTGTACTGGGCAGCCTTGAGCTTGCGCAGGGTTTCCTTCACGTCGCGGGCGATTTCGTTGGAATGCACTTCCATGGTCTTGATCACGCCATCGGGGTTGATGACGAAGGTGCCGCGCAGCGCCAGGCCTTCTTCGGCAATGTGCACATCAAAAGCGTTGGTCAGCTGGTGCGTGGGGTCGCCCACCAGCGGGAATTGGGCCTTGCCCACGGCGGGCGAGGTTTCATGCCACACCTTGTGCGAGAAATGCGTATCGGTGGTGACGATGTACACCTCGGTGCCGGCCTTCTGGAATTCAGCGTAGTGCTCGGCAGCGTCTTCCACTTCGGTGGGGCAGTTGAAGGTGAATGCGGCGGGCATGAAGATCACGACCGACCACTTGCCCTTCAGGCTCTCTTCGGTCACGGTGATGAACTTGCCATTGTGAAAGGCTTCGGTCTTGAAGGGCTGAACTTGGGTGTTGATCAGGGACATTGCTGCTTCCTTGGTGGTTGGTTGACTGAACAGGATTGAAGTTTAGGCTTTTCAAGCAAATCAATCCAATTAATTGAATTCATTGAATCAATTGGTTATTGCTATTTTATGACAAGGCCGCAGACTGTTTCGCCACCGCGCAGCCCCTCGCAGGGGCTTGTGTTGCGCGAGTGCGGCCGGGCCGCCACAATCATTGCCGAAACAACTCACCAAGGAAACCATCATGAAGGGCGACACACAGGTCATTGGCCATCTGCAGGCCCAGCTCAAGAACGAGCTCACGGCCATCAACCAGTACTTTCTGCACTACCGCATGCTCAAGCACTGGGGTTTTGACAAGCTGGCCAAGAAGGAATATTCCGAATCCATCGGCGAGATGAAGCACGCCGACTGGCTGATGGACCGCATCTTCGTACTCGACGGCCTGCCCAACCTGCAGGACCTGGCCAAGATCCAGGTGGGCGAAGATGTGCCCGAAATCCTGGCCTGCGACCTGCACGCCGAACAAGGCGCCCAGGCCACCATCAAGGATGGCATCGCCCACTGCGAAACGGTGCGCGACTATGTTTCTCGCGACCTGCTGCAAAAGATCCTGGACGACACCGAGGAACACATCGACTTCCTCGAAACCCAGATCGACCTGATCGACAAGGTGGGCCTGCCCAACTACCTGCAGTCGCAGATGGGTGAAGTGGAGTGATGCTGCGCCGGCGTTGCTGATGCGACGCCTTGGTGCACCCACACGCCACGCGTTTCAAGTGCTGCAGGCCCACAGCGCTTGCGAATCAGGCGCAAGCGGCTATCAAGAAAGAGCATTGCCGAGACAGGGCACCGGATCGGTGCACCCGCCCCCGATGCGACCATGCACCCGCCCGCAGTCCAGTCACCCGCGCTCGCGCAGTGCCCGCTCGATGCGGTTGCGTTGGACGGTGGTCTTGGGCACCTTGAAGGGGAACCAGCTGCGCACGTCCTCTTCGAGCCCGATGCCGTGCATGTAGTTGTAGATGGCCTTCTTGAGCGCGCCGCCCAGTGCGTCGTGGTCCACGCCCGTGGGGTCGTGAAAGCCGATGTCGTTCTTGGCAAAGCTCACCGGCGGCAGCGGCTGCAGGGTCACGCCAAAGTCTTCGGGGTGCTGGCCCACCGGTGAGTGCACGGTACAGGCAAAGCGGTGGAAAAAGCCGCTTTGGATACAGCCATTGGCAAACAGCTGGCGCACGTATTCCAGCGCATCCACGGTGTCCTGCACCGTCTGCGTGGGAAAGCCATACATCAGGTAGGCGTGCACCAGAATGCCCGCGTCGGTAAAGGCCCGCGTCACGCGCGCCACCTGGTCCACCGACACCCCCTTTTTCATCAGGCCAAGCAACCGGTCGGACGCCACCTCCAGTCCGCCCGAGATGGCAATGCAGCCGCTGTCGGCCAGCAGGTTGCACAGCTCGGGACTGAAGGTTTTTTCGAACCGGATGTTGCCCCACCAGGAAATGCCGGCATTGCGCGCGATGAGTTCGGTGGCCAGCGCCTTCAGGGCCTTGGGCGGCGCCGCTTCGTCCACGAAATGAAAGCCGGTCTGCCCCGTCTCGCGCACGATGGATTCGATGCGGTCGGCCAGCACGGTGGCCGATGCGCCCTCGTAACGGCCGATGTAGTCCAGGCTCACGTCGCAGAAACTGCACTTCTTCCAGTAGCAGCCATGGGCCACGGTGAGCTTGTTCCAGCGCCCGTCGCTCCACAGCCGGTGCATGGGGTTGAGCATGTCGAGCAGCGAGAGGTAGCGGTCCAGCGGCAGGCCGTCCCAGGTCGGCGTTCCCACCTCGGCGAACGCCACGTCAGGTTCATGCAGGTTGATGTAGCGCACCGCGCCGGTCTCGACCTCGCGCACAAAGGTGCGCACCAGCCGCTGGCGGCCGCGCTCGCCCTGCAGGTGCTCCAGCAGCGCCAGCAAAGGGCGCTCGCCCGCGTCCAGCGTCACGTAGTCGAAGTGGTCGAACACGCGTGGCTCGCTCAGCTCGCGCAGTTCGGTGTTGACGAAGCCACCACCCAGCACCGTGACGATATGCGGGTGGTGCGCCTTGATGGTCTGGGCGATGCGGAAAGCTGCGTAGGCCGAGCCCGGGAACGGCACCGACAGCAGCACCACGGTGGGCGCATGGCGCTGCACGGCGGCCAGCGTCAGATCGCGCAGGGTGTCGTCCACCAGGTTGGGCGGCGCGGCCAGCGCCTGCGCCAGGGGCTCGAAGGTGGGCTGGCTGCCCGCCAGCGACTCGGCATAGCGCACAAATTCAAAGCGCGGGTCGACCGCATCGCGCAGCACATCGGCCAGGTCGTTCAGGTACAGCGTGGCCAGGTGCTTGGCGCGGTCGTGCAGGCCCAGGGCGCCAAAGGCCCAGCCCAGCGGATCGCCGCCCTCGTCATCCACGTACACATCCAGTGACACAAAGCGCGGCCCCTCGGGCAAAAAGTTGCGCCCCACGATGCGGTGCGCCAGGGTGGAATCACGCCCCTGCAAAAAAGCGATGGCGGGCGCGATGGTGGCCACGTAGCGATCGCGCTGCGCCACAAAGCTCTGCACCGCAGGGCTGTGCTTTGGCGCGGGCAATGCGTCCACCTGCGCCGCCACCGCGCGCAGGCCTGCGGGCGACAGCAGTTGCAGCACCAGCGCCAGTGCCAGGTCTTCCTGCACCGCCGCCACACCGCGCGAGCGCAGAAACCCCGTGAGGTACGCGGTGGACGGGTACGGGGTGTTGAGCTGCGTCATCGGCGGGATGACGGACAGAACGCGAAGAGAGGGCTGGGCGGACATGGGGGAAAGGGTCAGGGTGACCGCCATGGGGTTGGCGGATGGCAATTATCGGCGCCCTCAACCCATGGCGCTGCCAAGCCCCGCAATCGCCTTATGCTTGCGGCCATGAATGCCCCAGCGCCCCTCCCCACCCCGGACCCCGACAAGCCCGCCGCCGACATCGCGGCGCCCCCCGGTGCGCGCCCCACCCAGGCCCACAACCCCTTGCACGGCGTGACGCTGGAAGCCATGGTGGTGGGCCTGGCCGACTATTTTGGCTGGCAGGGGCTGGGCGAGCGCATCCCGGTGCGCTGCTTTCAAAGCGACCCCAGCGTGTCATCGAGCCTGAAATTCCTGCGCAAGACGCCCTGGGCGCGCGCCAAGGTCGAGAGTCTTTATCTCTTCATGCTGCGCGAGCAGCGGCGCAACGCGCAAGACACCCCCTGAAGCCCCCGGCGCAAACGCTGGCGCCTGGGGAGCAGCGGAACCGGATGCCTCAGTCGACGGCCGCCACCAGGAAGTCGCGGCTGATCCCCCCGCCCAGATCGTTCACCCGGTCCAGAAACTGCGTGAGATAGGCGTGCAGGCCGGTGGCCAGGATTTCGTCGATGCGCCCGTATTGCAGGTCTGCCAGCAGACGCCCGGCGCAGCGCTGCGTCTCGGCGGATTGCCCGTTGGCCACCATGGCCAGGTTGTCCACCACCTCGCGCAGGCTGGCATGCAGCGAGCGCGGCATGTCGCGGCGCAGGATCAGCAGGTCGGCCACCCGCCCCGGCGTGATCACGTCGCGGTAGACCTTGCGGTACACCTCGAAGGCGGACACGCTGCGCAGGATGGCGCTCCAGTGGTAGAAGTCCTTTTCCTGGTTGCGCTCGCTGGCGCGGCCGAAAAAATCGCTCTCGACCGCATGGAACTTCACGTCCAGCAGCCGCGCCGTGTTGTCGGCCCGCTCCAGGAAGGTGCCCAGGCGCAGGAAATGAAAGGCCTCGTCCTGCAGCATGGTGCCCAACGTGACCCCGCGCGAGAGGTGCGAGCGGTACTTGACCCATTCAAAGAACTGCCCAGGATCGCGCTCGAAGGCGCCGCCTTCGAGCTGCCGGGCCAGTTCCAGCCAGGTCTGGTTCTGCGTTTCCCAGACTTCCGTGGTGAGTGCCCCGCGCACCGCCCGCGCGTTCTCGCGCGCTGCCCGCAGGCACGACAGGATGGAGGACGGGTTGTTGCCGTCGCGCACCATGAATTCAAGCACCTTGGCGGGGGCCACCTCGCCGTGCTTTGCGGTGTATGCAGGGATCAGCTCGCTGATCGACAGCAAGCCCAGCCAGCCCTCCTGGGCGACAGCGGTGGACTGCGGCAGCAGCGAGGTCTCGTAGCTCACGTTGAGCATGCGGGCGGTGTTCTCTGCCCGCTCGGTATAGCGTGACATCCAGAACAGATGATCGGCAGTGCGGCTCAGCATGCTTCCTCCCCGGGCAGAGAACCCCGCACGCGCTGTACGCGCACGCGGTGTTGTGATGAAAGTTCGCCTGGGGCAGCCTTTTCTGCCCGCTCGGTATAGCGTGACATCCAGAACAGATGATCGGCAGTGCGGCTCAGCATGTCTCACCCCCTTCCTGTCCCAGCACCCAGGTGTCCTTGGTGCCGCCGCCTTGCGACGAGTTGACGACCAGCGAGCCCTCCCGCAGCGCCACGCGCGTGAGGCCGCCGGCCACCATCTGCACCTCGTGCCCGCTGAGGACGAAGGGGCGCAGGTCGATGTGGCGCGGAGCGATGCCGCTGTCCACATAGGTCGGGCAGCTGGACAGGACAAGCGTGGGCTGGGCGATGTAGCCCGCCGGATTGGCCAGCAGGGCACGGCGGAAGTCTTCGATTTCGGCCTGCGTGGCGGCCGGGCCGATGAGCATGCCGTAGCCGCCAGCGCCGTGCACTTCCTTGACCACGAGGTCCTTGAGGTTGGTCAGCACATATCGCAGGTCATCGGGCTTGCGGCACATCCAGGTGGGCACGTTTTTCAAGATGGGCTCTTCGCCCAGGTAAAAGCGGATCATCTCGGGCACATAGGGATAGACCGATTTGTCATCGGCCACGCCCGTGCCCACGGCGTTGCAGATGCCCACGTTGCCCGCGCGGTAGGCGTCCATGAGACCGGCACAGCCCAGCGTGGAGGTGCGGCGGAACACCTGCGGGTCGAGGAAATCGTCGTCCACCCGCCGGTAGATCACATCCACGCGCCGCAGGCCGCGCGTGGTGCGCATGTACACAAACCGGTCCTTGACCACCAGATCCTGCCCCTCCACCAGTTCCACCCCCATCTGCTGCGCCAGAAAGGCATGTTCGAAATAAGCGCTGTTGTGCATGCCGGGCGTGAGCACCACCACCGTGGGCGCGGCCACCGTGGGCGGGGCGCTGGCCCGCAGGGTTTCGAGCAGCAGGTCGGGGTAATGCGCCACCGGGGCCACCGCATGCGCGCTGAACAGCTCGGGAAAAAGCCGCATCATCATCTTGCGGTTTTCCAGCATGTAGGAGACTCCCGAGGGCACGCGCAGGTTGTCTTCGAGCACGTAGTACACGCCATCGCCCCGGGCGTCGGCGGCCCGCACGATGTCGATGCCGGCAATGTGCGCATAGAGGTTGTGAGGCACCTGCACACCCGCCATCTCGGGGCGGTATTGGGCATTGTTCAGCACCAGATCGGTCGGAACAATGCCGGCACGCAGGATGTCCTGGCCGTGGTACACGTCATGGATGAAGCGGTTGAGCGCCGTGACCCGCTGCACCAGACCGCGCTGCATCTGGGCCCATTCATGGCCAGGAATGATGCGGGGAATCAGGTCGAACGGAATGAGCCGCTCGCTGCCCGCGCCACTCTCGTCCTTGGCGCCGTGGACCGCAAACGTGATGCCCACGCGCCGGAAGATCACCTCGGCCTCGGCGCGCCGGGCCTGCATGGCGTCTGCCGGCTGGCGCGCGAGCCAATGGCCGTAGCGCTTGTAGTGCTCGCGCACATCGCTGCCGTCAAAGGGCAGCATGGCGTACATCTCGTCGAATTTCTGCATCGGCGGGCCTCCTGGAAACCAGGATAGCAAGTTGCGCACCCACCGCCACTGTTCCATGACAACCCATGCCACCAGACCGCCCGCGCAGGCGTCGGTGTCTGATGCCGGTCAGGGTGCGAGGGTATGCTGCCAGTAGCGCCGCCTGGCGTCCCGCTCGCAGCGCACGTGCCGGGGCTGCGGCGAATGCCAGGTGGCCGCACCGCAGCGCGCAGACTCCACCACCCGGATCTGCCGCTCCTGGTAGCGCCCCAGCACCTCGGGGGCCGGGTGGCCAAAGCGGTTGCGGTAACCGGCCTGCACCAGGGCGGTGCGCGGCTGGACAGCGTCCAGAAACGGCGCGCTCGACGACGTCTTGCTGCCATGGTGCGGCACCAGCAGCAGATCGGCGGCCAGCGGTGCGGCACCCGCCACCAAGGACTGCTCCTGGGCCTGCTCGATATCCCCGGCCAGCAAGGCCACGGCAGGCTGCTTCCCCTGCGTTGCGATACGCAACACGCAACTGGCAGCATTGGTGCGTGCGGCGCTCGTGGCGCGGGCACCATCGCCCACCGCCGGGTGCAGCACCTCGAAGGCCACGCCATCCCAATCCCAGCGCTGACCCGCCACACAGGGCGTGACCGGGCGCAACGCCTGCAAGCCATGCTCGGCCTCGATCGATCCCGTCACGGCGGCCTGCGATTGCTGGGCCAGCACGGCCGCCGCGCCGCCCGTGTGGTCGGAATCGCGGTGGCTCAGCATGAGCAGGTCCACCCGCTCGCCCAGCGCGCGCAGCAGGGGCACCAGCACCCGGTGGCCCGCGTCGCTTTCACGGCTGAAGCGGGGGCCGGCGTCGTACAGCAGCGCATGGGTGGCGGTGCGCACCAGCACGGCGTTGCCCTGGCCGATATCGGCCGCGAGCACCTCAAACTCGCCCGGCGCAGGCCGCGCCGGTTGCCACCACAGCACGGGCACCAGCAGCGGCAGCGCCAGCGCGCGCACCGCCCAGGGCAGGCGCATGGCCAGCACGGCGCCGCCCACCACGGCCGCCACGCCCGCCCACAGCGGCGCCATCGGCACAAACGCTACCGCAAAAGGCCAGGCCGCCAGCCATTGCAGGAAAACCGCCAGGGGCTGCACGGCCCATGCGGCCAGGCTCCACAGCGGCGCCCACAATACGCCCGCGAGCGCCAACGGAGTCACCACCAGCGTGACCCACGGAATGGCCAACAGGTTGGCCGCAAACCCCACCAGCGACACCTGGCCAAACAGCAGCAGGGTGAGCGGCGTCAGCGCCAGCGTGACGACCCACTGCTCTCTCAAAAGCGCATAAAAATGGGCTCTGGCATCCGTACCATCATCGCCACCAGCTATCGGATCCGTCGCAAAAAGCACCGCCACAGCGACAAAACTCAACCAGAATCCCGCCTGCCACAGCGCCCACGGGTCCGCCACGACCACCACGGCGCAGGCCAGCAACCACACCTGCGGCCAAGGCCAGCGGCGCCCGCTCAAGCGCAGCGCGGCAATGGTGGCCAGCATCAGCACGGTACGCTGCGCGGGCACACCCCAGCCACTGAAGAGCGCATAGCCAGCGGCCAGCAGGACACCCGCCAGCAGCGCCGCAGAGGGCGCCGGCAGCGCCAGGCACAAGCGCGGCGAACGGCACCACAGCCGCCGCACCACCAGTGCCGCCAGCCAGGCAAACAGGGTGATGTGCAGGCCCGAAATACTCATCAGGTGCGCCACGCCGGTGGCGCGGAACACATCCCAGTCGGCGCGGTCAATCGCGCGCTGGTCGCCCGTGACCAGCGCCGCCACCACCCCCGCAACACGCCCTGGGCCCTCGTCGCCCGCAGCGGCATGGCCGGCAAGGCGGGCCACGATGGCATCCCGCACGGCCTGGCGCGCGCGCTCGACAGGATGCCGCCAGGTGCTGCCCAGCCGCACCGGCGGCACATCCTTCGCGCCGGTGCGCACATAGCCCGTGGCCTGCACGCCCTGCTCCCACATCCAGAGTTCGAAGTCGAAGCCATGGGGGTTGCGCGCACCGTGGGGGGCTTTCAGGCGCACCGTCATTTCCCAGCGCTCGCCGGCCCGCAGTGGCGGCGGCTGCCGCCCTGCATCGGCAGGCTGCGCCCACTCCTGCGCCAGCTCGCCGTACCACGACACATCCACCAACGGCGGCAGCGTCACCACCGTGCCTTGCCACAAGGCAGACTCGATCTCCAGGCGCAGGCGCACACCGGCTTCATTCACCTGCGGCATGGTGGCGACCACGCCGGTCACGCGCAGGTCGCGCCCCTCCAACCCCGGTGCCAGCGCATGGGACGCATAGGCACCGGCACGCAGACCGCACAGCGCAAACAAGGCCAGTGCCCCCGCACAGGCTGCAAAGCCCAAGGCCCACCACCGGGCCACACGCCGCCCGGAAGCCAGGTGACACGCCACCCGCACTGCCCTGTGCGAGCCACTGAGGAGCCACGCCCCGCCCGCCAGGGCCAGCACCACCCCATAGGCCCGCCCATTCCAGAGCAGAGGCTGCTGCAACTGCAGCGCCGCACCCACCAGAGTCCCCAGCAACCACGCCGGCAAGCGCCAAGCGCCCCGCACGGAACCGTCCTCTGGCGGATGGGGCGCAGCAGGATGGATGGCGCTGGGCGCAATGGGTGGCATGGGCAGATGCTAAACCCACCTTCCATCCCAGAAATGGGCTGTCTTCGCACAGGCTTGTGCAACACTGGCGCCCTCCGCGCCGAAATCCGGGCACCGCACTCCATTGCACGCCTGATCGGACATTCCCTTCACACCTCCGAGGAAAACCATGAGTGTTTACGACAAGCTGAAAGAACTGCAGATCACCCTGCCCCCCGTGTCGGTGCCTGCGGCCGCCTATGTGCCTTATGTGCAGACCGGCAACCTGGTGTTCCTGAGCGGCCATATCGCACGCAAGGACGGCAAGCCCTGGGCGGCCCAGTTTGGCCGCGACATCACCACCGAAGAAGGCAAGGCCGCCGCCCGCGCCGTGGCGATCGACCTGATGGGCACGCTGCACGCGGCCTGCGGGGGCGACCTCAACCGCGTCCAGCGCATCGTGAAGGTGATGAGCCTGGTCAACTCCACCGGCGACTTCACCGAACAGCACCTGGTGACCAATGGCGCCAGCGAGCTGCTGGGCCAGGTCTTTGGTGAAAAAGGGGTGCACGCCCGCAGCGCCTTTGGTGTGGCACAGATTCCCATGGGAGCGTGTGTGGAAATCGAATTGATCGCCGAACTGGCCTGAAAGACGGAGCGTACTGTGATCAGTCCGCTCCAAAAGGCACTCAGCCGCCAGGAGCCGCCGCCAGGCGGCCCGCCTGATGGGCGCTGCTGGCACTTTGCTGGATGGTGCGGGTGAACTGCTCCATGGCGGCCGCCGTTGCCTGCAGGTTGCTGGAACCCGCGCTTTTGTTTTTCCACAAACCCCGAGCGTTCCCGCTGGACGTCCCATTCCGGCGAAAAAGCCGGCGCACAGCCCCTATTCGACGCGCATCACGGATGCGGGCTTGAAGCCTAAATCTGCGACCTTGCCCTTGCGCCCCCGTGCGGCACGGGCATTGTTGAGCGAACGGATTTCCAGCGTCTCTTCCCGCACCTTGCCGCCCCGGCCCACGCCCTCGATGCGGATGCTGCGCGTGTAAGCGGCGGCCCCCGCCAGCTGGTCTTTGGACTCCAGGTCGATCAGCACCAGGCCGCGGCCGCCGTTGGCCATGGTCTTGAGTTCGCTGATCTCGAAGGTCAGGATGCGCCCCCCCGCCGAGGCGCAGGCCACATGCGTGGCGGCAGGCAGCGGCTGCCCCCCGGTGCTGCCCGCCGCATGGGAGGGTGGGCACACGCTCTCGCCATCGCCCAGGGTCATGAAGGACTTGCCGCCCTTCTGGCGCGACACCAGGTTTTCCACACTGGCCAAAAAGCCATAGCCACCCGAACTCGACAGCAGCAGGGTGGCGCTGGCCGGGCCGGCGAAGTAATGCAGCAGCTGGGTGCCCGATTCCAGCTCGATCAGGGTGGTCACGGGCTGCCCGTCACCTCGCCCGCCGGGCAGTTGCGCCACCGGCACCGAATAGACACGGCCATTGCTGCCAAACCCGATGAGCTGGTCCACGGTGCGGCATTCAAACGTGGTATAGAGCCCGTCGCCTGCCTTGAAGGCAAAGCTGGCCGCCTCGTGGCCATGGCCATTGCGGGCACGCACCCAGCCTTTTTGCGACACCACCACCGTCACCGGCTCGTCCACCACCTTGACCTCGGCCACGGCCTTCTTCTCGGCCTGGATCAGCGTGCGGCGCGGGTCGGCAAAGGTCTTGGCGTCGGCCTCGATCTCCTTGACCATGGTGCGGCGCAGCGAACCGGGGTTGTTCAGGATGTCTTCGAGCTTGCCCTGGCTTTCGCGCAGTTCTTTCAGCTCCTGCTCGATCTTGATGGCTTCGAGGCGCGCCAGCTGGCGCAGGCGGATTTCGAGGATGTCCTCGGCCTGCCGGTCGCTCAGGTTGAAGCGTGCGATCAGTGCGGCCTTGGGTTCCTCGGCCGCACGGATGATGGCGATCACCTCGTCGATGTTGAGCAGCACGGTCTGCCGCCCTTCGAGGATGTGGATACGGTCCAGCACCTTGGCCAGCCGGTGCTGGCTGCGGCGGGTGATGGTGGTCTGACGGAAGGCGATCCACTCTTGCAGCATCAGCCGCAGCGACTTCTGCACGGGCTTGCCGTCGAGCCCCACCATGGTGAGGTTGATGGGGGCCGAGGTCTCCAGGCTGGTGTGGGCCAACAGGGCCGTGATCAACTCCTGCTGCAGGGTCTTGCCCGTCTTGGGCTCGAACACCAGGCGCACGGGCGCGTCCTTGCTGGATTCGTCGCGCACCACGTCCAGCACGGCCAGCATGCTGGCCTTGAGCTGCGTCTGGTCCTGGCTCAGCGCCTTCTTGCCGGCCTTGACCTTGGGGTTGGTGATTTCTTCGATCTCTTCGAGCACGCGCTGCGTGCTCACGCCGGGCGGCAGCTCATTGACCACCAGCTGCCATTGGCCACGGGCCAGTTCTTCGATCTTCCAGCGCGCACGCACCTTGAGGCTGCCCCGGCCCGTGCGGTAGGCGTCGGCAATATCGCCCGCGCTGCTGATGATCTGGCCGCCACCGGGGTAGTCCGGCCCGGGCACCAGCGCGAGCAAATCCTCTGGACTCAACGACGGCGTCTTGATGAGTGCAATGCAGGCATCGGCGATCTCGCGCAGGTTATGGCTGGGGATTTCGGTGGCCAGGCCCACGGCAATGCCGCTGGCGCCGTTGAGCAGTGCAAACGGCAGACGCGCGGGCAACTGGCGGGGTTCTTCCGTGCTGCCGTCGTAGTTGGGCATGAAATCGACCGTGCCTTCATCGATCTCGTCGAGCAGCAAGCTGGTGATGCGCGACAGGCGCGCCTCGGTGTAGCGCATGGCGGCGGCGCCATCGCCGTCGCGGCTGCCGAAGTTGCCCTGGCCGTCGATCAGCGGGTAGCGCTGGGCAAAGTCCTGCGCCATGCGCACCAGTGCGTCGTAGGCCGACTGGTCGCCGTGCGGATGAAAACGGCCCAGCACATCGCCCACCACGCGGGCACTCTTGACGGGCTTGGCCGCCGTGCTGCGCGTGGGGCCGCTGTAGCCCAGGCCCATGCGGTCCATCGAGTACAGGATGCGCCGCTGCACGGGCTTGAGGCCGTCGCACACATCGGGCAGCGCGCGGCCCTTGACGACGGACAACGCATATTCCAGATAGGCGCGCTGGGCATAGCCCGCCAGATCCAGGGAGTCACCCCCATCGCCAGCGGTGGTGAAATCGAGAGTGGGTTGATCGCTCATTCGTTCGGGTTCGGTTCAATCACGTTCTGGTGCGAAGTCACGCGTGTCTGCAAGCTTGTCCCGGCCCAGGGCGCCGCCCGGGAGCTCCATGCGCACGCGGCCCGGAGCGGCGCGCTGGGCCAGCACGGTCGTTGGCGGCTTGAGCTGGGCATACAGGCCGAGCACGGTACGCACATAGTTCTGGGTTTCCTTGAAGGCCGGAATCTGGTTGCCCGCCTTTTTCACCGCGCCCTCGCCCGCGTTGTAGGCTGCCAGGGCCAGGTCCAGGCGGCCGGGAAACAGGTCAAGCAGATAGCGCAGGTAGTGGGTGCCGGCAGATACATTCACGGCCGGATCCACGAGCTTCTGCGCCACGGTCCGGCGGGCGTCCGCCGCCACGCCGAAGCGTCCCGCCGTGGCCGGCATCACCTGCATCAGGCCAATGGCACCCTTGGGCGAGACGGCATCGGCGTCAAACCCCGATTCGGTGGCAATCAGGGCCTGCAGCAATGCATAGTCCACCCCCTGGTGGCTGGCCGATGCGCGCAGGTGGTGCCTCACGCGCTGGTAGTCGGGCGAGATGTCAAAAAACGCCAGCAAACGCGCACTGGCCGCGGGCAGCGCCCCCGGCACAGGCCGCAATGCACCCTGCGGCCCATCGCTCGATGAATCGAATTGCGTGCCACGAAAGAACAGCTGGTAACGCGCATCCGTCTGCTCTGCGGCGAAGTGGGTCACGCCGCGTTCGTCCACAAAGGCCCACAGATCTGCATGCGCCGGTTGCTGCGTTATCCATAGCAGCAGCACAGCCAGCCAACGCAAAAGGCCTGAAGAACGATGAATCATGGACATGGCAATACCGGCAATGCGCGGTCAGATATCCACTTCCACCGCGTCACCATGCAGCTCCATCAGCTCGCGCCGCGAAGCGGCCTCGCCCTTGCCCATGAGCTTGGTGATGAGCCCTTCCGTGGCAGAGAAATCCGTGCCCCCCAGCTGCACGGGCAGCAGGCGGCGCGTGTCGGGGTTGAGCGTGGTTTCCCACAGCTGCTCGGCATTCATTTCGCCCAGGCCCTTGAAGCGGCTGATCTGGCATTTTTCGCGCGGCACGCCGTCTTTCGCGCATTTGTCGAGGATGGCGGTGAGCTCGCCCTCATCGAGCGCATACATCTTGGCCGCGGGCTTCTTGCCGCGCGCGGGCACGTCCACGCGAAACAGCGGCGGGCGCGCCACGTAGATATGGCCGGCCTCGATGAGCTTGGGGAAATGCCGGAAAAACAGCGTGAGCAGCAACACCTGGATGTGCGAGCCGTCCACGTCCGCATCACTGAGGATGCACACCTTGCCGTAGCGCAGGCCCGACAGGTCGGGCGAATCGTTGGGGCCGTGCGGGTCCACCCCCATGGCCACCGAGATGTCGTGGATCTCGTTGTTGGCAAACAGCCGGTCGCGGTCCACCTCCCAGGTGTTGAGCACCTTGCCGCGCAGCGGCAGCACGGCCTGGTTCTCCTTGTCGCGGCCCATCTTGGCACTGCCGCCGGCCGAATCGCCCTCAACCAGGAACACCTCGTTGTAGGCAATGTCGCGGCTTTCGCAATCGGTGAGCTTGCCGGGCAGCACGGCCACGCCCGAGCCCTTGCGTTTTTCGACTTTCTGGCCGGCCTTCTGGCGGGTTTGCGCGGCCTTGATGGCGAGTTCGGCCAGCTTCTTGCCGTATTCGACATGCTGGTTGAGCCAGAGTTCAAGCGCCGGACGCACAAAGCCGCTCACCAGCCGCACGGCATCGCGCGAGTTCAGGCGCTCCTTGATCTGGCCCTGGAATTGGGGGTCCAGCACCTTGGCACTGAGCACATAGCTGGCGCGCGCAAACACGTCTTCGGGCATCAGCTTCACGCCCTTGGGCAAAAGACTGTGCAGCTCGATGAAGCTCTTGACGGCGTTGAACAGGCCATCGCGCAAGCCGCTCTCGTGCGTGCCGCCAGCGCTGGTGGGGATCAGATTGACATAGCTTTCGCGCACGGGCTGGCCGTCTTCGGTGAAGGCCACGCACCACGAGGCACCCTCGCCCTCGGCAAAGTTGTCATGGCCACTGTCGGCAAAGCCCTCGCCCTCGAACAGCGGGATCACCGGGTCGCCGTTGAGCGTCTGCTGCAGGTAGTCGCGCAGACCGCCCTTGTATTGCCAGGTTTGCGTGTCCCGCGTCTTCTCGTTGGCAAGCGAGACCGACACGCCCGGCATCAGCACCGCCTTGCTGCGCAGCAGGTGGGTGAGCTCGCCCAGCGGCAGGGTGCTCGATTCAAAGTATTTGGCATCGGGCCACACGCGCACCGTGGTGCCCTGCTTGCGCTCGCCGGCCTCCAGGGGGCGGGCCACCAGCGGCTCGATCACGTCACCCGCCGAGAACACCAGGCGCGCCACCTGCCCTTCGCGGTGGCTGCTGGCTTCCAGGCGCGTGGCCAGGGCGTTGGTGACGCTCACGCCCACGCCATGCAAACCGCCCGAGAAGCTGTACGCGCCGCCCTTGCCCTTGTCAAACTTGCCGCCCGCGTGCAGGCGGGTGAAGACCAGCTCGATCACCGGGGCCTTTTCTTCTGGATGCATGCCAAACGGAATGCCGCGCCCGTCGTCTTCGATGCCCACCGAGCCATCGGCATGCAGCGTGACCTTGATCTTCCTGCCGTAGCCGGCCAGCGCCTCGTCGGCGGCGTTGTCGAGCACCTCCTGGATGATGTGCAGGGGGTTGTCGGTGCGGGTGTACATGCCCGGGCGTTGCTTGACAGGCTCCAGCCCCTTGAGCACACGGATCGAACCCTCGGAATATTCGCTGGCGGACACAGAAGACGGTTTGACAGACATGGGGCGGATTGTAGTGCCGCAGCACCATGCGAACTGGATGAATACCCAGCCGTTCCAACCCTTGCCGTTGAGGGTCATGCAGGTGTCAGGCAAATGCGTGCGGTATTCGCTACATTCCCCACATGCCTACGAATCCCCCCAAACTGTCCATGCTCCAGGTGCTCGCGTGCGGGGCCGCCATCGTGACGCTGTCCATGGGCATCCGCCACGGCTTCGGGCTGTGGCTGCAGCCCGTCACCCAGGAAATGGGCTGGACGCGGCAGTCGTTCGCGCTGGCCATTGCCATCCAGAACCTGTCCTGGGGCCTGATCGGCATTTTTGTGGGCATGGTGGCCGACCGGTTTGGTGCCTTTCGCGTGCTGATGGGCGGCGCCGTGCTCTATGGCCTGGGCCTGGCCGGCATGGCGCTGTCACCCACGCCCACCCTGTTTGCGCTGACTGCGGGTGTGCTCATCGGCGCAGCCCAGGCAGGCACCACCTATGCCGTGATCTACGGCGTGCTGGGCCGCCAGATCGCACCCGAAAAACGCTCATGGGCCATGGGCGTGGCAGCGGCGGCCGGCTCGTTCGGGCAGTTTCTGATGGTTCCGGTGGAGGGCTGGCTGATTGCCAGCCTGGGCTGGCAGCAGGCGCTGCTGGCACTGGCGCTGATGGTGCTGCTCATCGTTCCGCTGGCTTTCGGTCTGCGCGAACCTGGATTTCACGGATCGGCCCCCGCCCGACGCGACCAGACCATTGCGCAGGCGCTGGGCGAGGCGTTCCGCTACCCCAGCTTCCTGCTGCTGACGGCGGGGTATTTCGTATGTGGCTTCCAGGTGGTCTTCATTGGCGTGCACATGCCCAGCTACCTGCGCGACCATGGGCTCTCGCCCCAGGTGGCCAGCTATTCACTGGCGCTGATCGGGCTGTTCAATGTGTTCGGCACCTACATTGCGGGCACACTGGGCCAGCGCATGCCCAAGCGCAGGATTTTGGCCTTCATCTACTTTGCGCGGGCCGTGGTCATCACCGTTTTTCTGCTGGTGCCCCTGTCGCCGCTGTCGGTGTATGTGTTTTCCGCCGTGATGGGGGCACTGTGGCTGTCCACCGTGCCTCCCACCAATGCCGCCATTGCGCAGATTTTTGGCGTGCAGCATCTGTCCATGCTGGGCGGCTTTGTCTTTTTCAGCCACCAGGTCGGCAGCTTCATGGGCGTGTGGCTGGGCGGCTACCTGTATGACCGCACGGGCAGCTACGATGTGGTCTGGTACATCGCGATCGGGTTGGGAATTTTTGCGGGACTGGTGAATCTTCCCGTCAAGGAAGCCCCCATCCGGCGCGCCGCGCCGCTGCCCGCCTGACCACACCCGTTCCGAACAATCCGTCCATGGCCCTGCACAACCCCACTCCACGCCCTGTATTCCGCCCCGCCCGGCTGCTGGGCTGGGTGGCCGCTGTGCTGGCCTTGCTGGCGGTGTTTGCGCTGTACACCGCGCCAGGCTTCATGGTCATGCTGTCAGACCAGCTTTGGGCATGTTTCTGAGGATTTCAAGCCTTCTAGGCCACGAGCGCTCATGAATCAACCGCCAGCAGCTCTTATTGCAATAGCAAACATTTCCCATGCACGGCACTGAAGCCCCTTCAGACTGGGTGCGCCGCTGGTCTCCCCTGGCACCGCCGGGCAGCACGGTGCTGGACGTGGCCTGCGGCGCGGGCCGCCACCTGCGCTGGATGCACGAACATGGCCACCCCACCGTGGGCGTGGACCGCTCCGCCGACGCCGTGGCGGCCTGCACCACCTGGGGCGAAATCCACTGCGCCGACATCGAAGCGGGCCCCTGGCCCTTTGCCGGCCGGCAGTTTGGTGCGGTGATCGTCACCCACTACCTCTGGCGCCCGCTGCTGCCCCTTCTGGTGGACAGCGTGGCCCCCGGCGGCGTGCTGATCTATGAAACCTTCGCCAGCGGCAACGAAACCGTGGGACGCCCCGCGCGAGCCGACTTTCTGCTGCAACCCGGCGAACTGCTGGCCGCCTGCGCGGCCCTGCGCACCGTGGCCTACGAAGACGGTTTTCTGGACGCACCCGCACATTTCGTGCAGCGCATTGCCGCGGTGCGCGAAACCGCGCATCCAAGCCAGCCCGTTCGATACCGTCTGGACCTTGCGGTCTAGTTAGAATGCCCTTTTACCGTTTACCACTGCGGACATGACCTCTTCTTCCGTCCCCCTTACCGGCAGCATCGTCGCCCTCGTCACCCCCATGCACGAGGACGGTAGCGTGGACTACCCCGCCCTGCGCAAACTGATCGACTGGCACATCGCCGAGGGCACCGACTGCATCGGCGTGGTGGGTACCACGGGCGAATCGCCCACGGTCAACGTCGAAGAACATTGCGAAATCATCCGCGTGTCTGTGGAGCAAGCGGCCAGGCGCGTGCCCATCATGGCCGGCTGCGGCGCCAACTCCACCGCTGAAGCCATCGAGCTGGCCAAGTTTGCCCGTGGCGTAGGGGCCGACAGCCAGCTGCAGGTCGTGCCCTACTACAACAAGCCCACGCAAGAAGGCCAGTACCAGCATTTCCGATCAATAGCCGAGGCCACGGGCGACCTGCCCATCGTGCTCTACAACGTGCCCGGCCGCTCGGTGGCAGACATGCAGCACGACACCGTGCTGCGCCTGGCCCAGGTGCCCGGCATCATCGGCATCAAGGAAGCCACGGGCAACATCGAACGCGCCCAGTGGCTCATCCGCGACGTCCCCCAGGGATTTGCCGTGTATTCGGGCGATGACCCCACCGCTGTCGCCTTGATGCTGTGCGGTGGCCACGGCAACATCAGCGTGACCGCCAACGTGGCGCCCCGCCTGATGCACGAGCTGTGCGTTGCAGCACTGGCCGGCAATGCGCGGCGCGCCATGGAAATCCAGTTCCAGCTGATGCCGGTGCACAAAAACCTGTTCATCGAAGCCAACCCCATCCCCGTGAAATGGGCCATGGCCCGCATGGGTCTGTGCGCAGGCACCATGCGCCTGCCCATGACCCCCCTGAGCCAGGGCTGCGAATCCACGGTCGAAGCAGCCCTGCGCGCCAGCGGCCTTCTGTAAGCCGCCCGTCCCCCGACACTTGAGACACTCTGAGGATTTCCGCGTGAATCACACCGCACGATTGGGCCTGCTGGGCCTTGCCATGGCCCTGTCCGCCTGCTCCGTCCTGGAAAGCGACAAGATCGACTACAAAAGCGCCACCCAGGGGGCCACGCTGGAAGTGCCGCCCGATCTGACGCAACTGTCGCGAGACAACCGCTACGCGGTGCCCGGCACGACCGTTTCTGCAGCAGCATTCCAGGCAGGCCAGAGCGCGAAAACATCAAACACATCCACCGCAGCGGCCAGCAAAATTGGCGATGTGCGCATCGAACGCAATGGCAGCCAGCGCTGGCTGGTGATCGACCGACCGGCCGACCAACTGTGGGAACCCGTGCGTGAATACTGGCTGGAGAATGGTTTCAACCTGGTTGTCGATCAGGCCGACCTGGGCATCCTGGAAACCGACTGGGCAGAAAACCGCGCCAAGCTGCCGCAGGACGTGATCCGCGCCACCCTCGGCAAGGTTTTTGATTCGCTGTATTCCACCGGCGAACGTGACAAGTTCCGCACGCGTCTGGAGCGCAATGCCGCAGGCGGCACCGAAATCTATGTCACCCACCGCGGCATGGTGGAGGTGTACACCAGCACCGCCAAGGACAGCACCGTCTGGCAGCCCCGCGCCGCCGATCCCGAGCTCGAAACCGAATTCCTGCGCCGTCTCATGGTCAAGCTCGGTGTGAGCCAGGAGCAATCCCAGGCGGTGGCGGCAGCGCCCGCACTGAAGGCCGCCACGGTGCGCATGGCCTCGGTGAACAACGTTCCCGTGGTGCAGATGGACGAGGGTTTTGATCGCGCATGGCGCCGGGTGGGCCTGGCCCTGGATCGCACTGGTTTCACCGTGGAAGACCGCAACCGCAATGACGGCCTGTACTTTGTGCGTTATGTCGCACCAGGAACCGACAAAAAAGAGCCCGGCTTCTTCAGCAAGCTGCTGGGCGGTGGCTCTGCCGCAACGCCACCGCTCAAGTACCAGGTGGTGGTGCGCAGCCAGGGTGACGCCACCACGGTTTCCGTGCTGAACGAGGCCGGCGCTCCCGAATCGTCTGCCAACGCCGAGCGCATCCTGCGCGTGCTGGCAGACGATCTGAAATAAGCCGGACTGCCAATGCTGCGCTTTCGCAGCTTGGGTAGCGGCAGCTCAGGCAACGCCACCGTGGTGGAGGCCGGCGACGGATCGCAGATTCGCCGCCTGCTGGTGGATTGCGGCTTCGGCATCCGGCAGCTGGCCACGCGGCTTGGCGCTGCAGGCCTGGGCATCGACCAGATCGATGCCATTTTCATCACGCACGAACATGCCGACCATGTGGGTTGCGCCAAAGCCCTGGCGTTGCGACACCGTGTTCCCGTATGGATGAGCGCCGGCACCCACGCGGCACTGGGTTTTCCCGATCTGGATGGGCTGCTGCGGGTGGCCCACGACATGGCGCCGATCGACCTCGGTACCCTGTGCGCATTGCCCTTCACCGTGCCACACGATGCACGGGAACCGCTGCAATTGCGCTGTACCGATGGTGCCTCTCACCTGGGTCTGCTCACCGACCTGGGCCACGCCAGCAGCCATGTGCTGCAGCAACTGCAGGGTTGCCACGCACTTTTGCTGGAAACCAACCATGATCCGGACATGCTCGCGGCGTCCGGCTACCCCGCCTTTCTCAAGCGGCGCATCGGCGGCGAGCACGGACATCTGGCCAACCATGCGGCCGCCAGTATCCTGACGGCCGTTCAGCACGCAGGCCTGAATCGGGTGGTGGCGGCCCACCTCAGCGCTCAGAACAACCAGCCCTGGCTGGCACAACAGGCGCTGGCGCAGGCGCTGGACTGGCCTGCTCAGGGTGTGGACATTGCCTCGGCCGTCGCAGGCACTGAATGGATCGACGTAACGCTGTCCCGCTAAGCGATGGATGCACACCCAGCAGGCGGTTGGCGGGCAATACACACACCACTGTCACGGGAATAGTCCCCCTGAACACGAAGGCCACCCACAAAAAAGCCCCGCACCTGCAGAGGTCGGGGCTTTCGGCTTCAGACACTCCAGCCAAGCTGGAAGCCTCTGAAATCGTTTCTGGCTTTACTTGGCAGCAGAAGCGGCGTTGGTGGCGGCAGTCGCAGCAGCATCCACAGCGGCCTTGGCATCGGATGCGGCAGTGGCGGCTGCGTCCACAGCGGTCTGGGCGCCAGTGGCGGCCGTGGCGGCGGCGTCAGCAGCAGCCTTGGCAGCGTCTACCGGAGCAGATGCGTCAGTGGCGGGAGCCGGCGCTTCCACGGGAGCTGGGGCAGGAGCAGCAGCGGGCTCTTCTTTCTTGCCACAAGCGGCCAGAGCAGCAGCAGCGATCAGGGTAGCCAGAACGAGGGATTTCTTCATTTCAATTTTCCTAAATAGACAGACAAAGAACTGGAATTGCCACCACGATCAGCTTCGACAGCCGTTGACGCGTTGGCGGAATGCATTTGCATGCGTTTCAGCGCAGTCAGAAATTATATTGGGGATTCGTCAATACTGACTAACACTGACTGAGCGCAAGCAGTGCATTCCATCTTTCAGATACACATTTGTATTAACGCTACAAACCCAAAGTGGTTGACGGGAAGCCGGGAGAACTTTTACTCCGCAGCCACTCATGGAGCGATTCACGCAGCAAAACGCGCCGATCCGGCTCGAACCCGCTGACCCCCACACAGTGCAAGGGATCAACCCGGTGCAGCACCCAGGCGGGAGACCACAAAGCACTGGGAAGGTCCAGCGGATCTGCCGACGGACTGCGCCGGCAGGTAATGATGTGATCCCAGGTGCCGCGCCAGCGCACAAAGCGCGCATGCCGCCGAATCACCTCATCAAACGTGCAGGCCAGCATGGTGAATCGCCGGCCACTGCGCGCCCACTGCTGCAATGACTCGATCACGGCGAGTTCACCCAACGGCCAGTCGTGAAAATTGGCATCACTCACCACGATCTCTGCCCAGCCGTCGCGGGCAGCGGTAGCCAGGCCATTGCGCACCAGCTGCATGAAGGCGTCCCGACCGCTGAACCGCCCCGAAGGCAAGTCCGGCAGCGGAGGGGCTGAGGGCACCGCATTGGTCATGGGGTTTCCTGGGCCTCTTGACAGGCATGGGCCCAGCCGGCGTCGCACCAGGCAGACAACAGCTGCAGGGCAGCGTCGCTCGCACGCGCCAGATCGCGGCTTTGCAGCCGGCGCTGATCCGCCAGGCGCCGCATCAATGTGGCATCGCGGCCTGCCGCACGATAGCTTTCGCCATTGATGAACACGTGGTGCGCGTCATACATCATGCGGGTGCGCCGGTCCAGCGCAACGCCCTCCAGCATCACCCCCGCGTCATTCGCCTCGAACCACACGCTGGGCTTGGGCTCGGTCAGGTATTCCCCCAGCGCGCGCTCCAGCACCAGGGGCTCGCTCAACGCGCGTTGCAGGGCCTCGCGGGCAAATGCGTGCAGCCGATCCGGGATCGCTGCCGGCTGCTCCACCGCTTCCTGGCCCGCATCGCGGTACAGCACGGGTGCATCCTCTTCGCCCGCATCCTCTGCCACCCGCGTCAAGAGCTCCTGGGCCAGTTCCGCCCGTGCTGGAACCCTGAAACCGATCGAGTAGGTCATGCACTCCCCTTCGGCGATACCGTCATGGGCATACCGGGGCGGAAGGTACAGCATGTCCCCGGGCTCCAGCACGAACTCCTGTTCGGGCTCGAACTGCGCCAGCACTTTCAGCGGAATATCGTCTCGCAAGCTCAAGTCTTTCTGGCGCCCAATGCGCCAGCGGCGGCGGCCATGGGCTTGCAGGAGAAATACATCGTAGCTGTCGAAATGCGGGCCCACGCCCCCGCCATCGCTGGCATAGCTGATCATGAGGTCATCCAGGCGCGCATCGGGCACAAAACGGAATTGCTGCATGAGGGCATGCACCTGGTCGTTGTGCAGATCGACACCCTGCACCAGCAAGGTCCAGTCAGGCTGCTGGAGGGCAGGCAATGCCCGGCGCGAAAACGGTCCGTGGCGCAGCTTCCAGACATCCTTGGCCTTTTGCACCAGCCGGGATTCCACCACCTCCTGTGCAGCCAGTGCAAAGAGACCGGCGCGCAACACCGGCGGTTCGAACCCGGGGATGGCCTGGCGTACCAGCAAGGGTTTTTTCTGCCAGTGCCGGTGCATGAATTGCGCAGGGGTCAGGCCGCCAAGGAGGGGGAGGGGTTGCTGGATATCCATGAATACCTGTCCGCCCCATGACAGGGCCATTGATCAAACTGCGACAATTCTCCTATGGAAATTACCCAACAATGCGTGGTCGCACTGACCTGGACCCTGAAAGACACCCTCGGCGAAGAACTCGATGTGCTCGATGACCCGGTCGAATTCCTGGTGGGCGGCGAGGACCTGCTGCACCGGATAGAGGAAGCCCTGCAAGGCCACGGCCCTGGCGCCACACTTGCGCTCCACCTCGAACCCGAGGATGCCTTTGGCGACTTCAACGATCAATTGCTGTTTCTGGAACCCCGCAACCTCTTCCCCCCCGAAATCGAAGAAGGCATGACGTTCGACGGAAGCGCGCTGCCGGAGGGCGTCCACCCTTCCGCGCCCCGCAGCGGGCTCTACACCGTGACGGAAATCTATCCAGACCATGTGGTACTGGACGGAAACCACCCGCTTGCCGGCATTGCACTGCGGCTGCAACTCACGGTGCAGGGGGTGCGCGAAGCCACCGAAGACGAGATTGGCAAAGGCACTGCAGGCACGGGCTTCTTTCGCATTCAGCCCCAAGCGCCTGGCAACTCGCTGCTGCATTGAATGCCATGGCGGCCGGCTGCGGCCGCCATGGTGTGCCTGCCATTTACAGCCGGGAGATCTGGCCGTTGTACAGACGTACCCGGTCGCCAGGGCGCAGGTCGCCCGGATGGCTCACGTCGTAGGAACGATACCCCCCCTGGTCGAGCTGAATCGAGATGCGGTAGCCCCGTACCTCACCGCCACCGGCATCGCGGTTGCGCCCTTCGATGGCATTTCCTGCCAATGCGCCACCGACCGCGCCCACCGCTGTGGCGGCAGTGCGGCCCGAGCCCCCACCCACTTGGTTGCCCAGCACCCCGCCCACCACGGCGCCCAGCACGGCACCGACACCGGTGGTCTGCCCCTGGCTGCGCGTTTGCAGCACCTCAATGTTGGCCACACGTCCATATTCAGTGCCCATGGGCTGGTTCGAATAGACCGGCGCATTGCTCTGGTACCCCCCGGAGGAATATCCGCCCGAAGGGTATTGGGCTGGATATTGCGACGGATAAGGCTGCTGCGGCGCACAGGCGGCCAGTGCTCCCAGCAAAAGGGCAGAGCTTGCCAGCGTGGCGAAACGTGTGATCTTGCGCATAGGGGTTCTCCTTGAAATATTCCAGTGGTGGCAGGCCGTGGCGAAGCCATTACCCTTGACCACCCGGTGAATCGATTGAAGCATGGACCCGAGGTTCCCCGGGACGGTGAAGTACGAACGCAAAGGTCGGCCTGGGGCGCTGCACCGCGTAGGAATGCGCCGACACACCGATGGCACAAAAACCGCCCCAGGGCCACCCGTTGCCGCTCACCCCTTGCCGGTGGAGCCGTAGCCGCCCTCGCCACGCGTGGTGGCCTCGAACTCGGTCACCACATTGAACTGCGCCTGCACCACAGGAACCATCACCAGCTGGGCCAACCGCTCCATGGGCTCCAGCGTGAAGGGCACCGTGCTGCGGTTCCAGGCACTGACCATGAGCTGCCCCTGGTAATCGCTGTCGATCAGCCCCACCAGATTGCCCAGGACGATGCCGTGCTTGTGTCCCAGCCCCGAGCGGGGCAGGATCAGCGCAGCGTAACCAGGATCTCGGATGAACACGGCGATGCCCGTGGGCACCAGATGCCAGGCATTGGGGGCCAGCACCAGGGGCGCATCCAGGCAGGCCCGCAGGTCCAGGCCCGCACTGCCCGGCGTGGCATAGGCCGGCAACTGTTCGGCCATGCGCGAATCGAGAATCTTGACGTCAATCTTCACTTCTTGCTTTCTGATGCGTAGTGGTGGAGTGCGGGAACATTCGGCGCCCGCCCGTGAGCGCTCGCACCGCATGAGAGTCGCAATGCCGGCGGTGCGCGCCACTGCCGTGCACCGGATGGACACCCACGGCATGCGCTTGCGCATTCACGGGGAAGGCAGGCGCCGGGCGATCTCGGCAATCAGCTGTTGGGCCAGTACACGCTTGGAAGCCCGTGGCATTTCGCAATGCCCCTGTGCATCCACCAGCAGCAGGGCGTTGTCGTCCTGCCCGAAGGTGGCGGGGCCGATATTGCCCACCAGCAGCGGCACGCCCTTGCGCTGGCGCTTGGCCGTGGCGTGCTGCAGCAGATCGTGGCTTTCGGCCGCGAACCCGACGCAATACAGGTCGCCCACCAGCGCATGCTGCGACTGGGCCACGGTCGCCAGGATGTCGGCGTTTTCGACAAAACCCAGCACCGGCATCTGGCCTGAACCATCCTTCTTGATCTTCTGGGTGGAGGGCATGGCAGGCCGCCAGTCGGCCACTGCCGCCGTTGCGATGAAAACAGAAGCTGTCTGCGCTCGCTGCTCAACCGCTGCAAGCATTTCCTGTGCCGATTGCACATCCACGCGGTGCACGCCGCGGGGCGTTGGCAGATGCACGGGCCCCGCGATCAAAACGACCTCGGCGCCCGCCTCCCGGGCGGCACGCGCAATGGCAAAGCCCATCTTGCCGCTCGACAGATTGGTGATGCCGCGCACCGGGTCGATCGCCTCAAAGGTCGGGCCCGCCGTGATCAGCACCTTGCGGCCAGACAGCAGCTTGGGCGAAAAAAAGGCCACCAGCTCGTCCAGCAGCTCCAGGGGTTCGAGCATGCGCCCGTCGCCCGTCTCGCCACAGGCCTGGTCGCCATTGCCCACGCCCAGCACCACGGCGCCATCCTGCGCCACCTGGGCCAGGTTGCGCTGGGTGGCCGGGTGGGCCCACATCTCGCGGTTCATGGCGGGCGCCAGCAGCAGCGGCACGCGCCCCGTGGGCCGCGCCAGGCACAGCAGGCTCAGCAATTCATCGGCCCGCCCCTGTGCCAGGCGCGCCACGAAGTCGGCGCTGCACGGCGCAATCACAATGGCATCGGCCTCGCGGCTCAGGTTGATGTGGGGCATGTTGTTGGCCTCGCGCGTGTCCCACTGCGATCCATAGACCGGCCGCCCCGACAAGGCCTGCATGGTCACCGGCGTGATGAATTGTTCCGCCGCCTCGGTCATCACCACCTGCACGGTGGCACCCTCCTTGATGAGCTGGCGGCACAAGTCAGCCGCCTTGTAGCAAGCCACGCCCCCGCTCAGACCCAGAACAATGTGTTTGCCAGCAAGCTCATTCATGGACGCGAATTTAGCAGACGGCAGAAGGCCCCGCCGCCGCCACTTGCCGGGGGCCCATCTATAATCCCGATTTCCCACCACCAAAAAAGACATGACCAAATTTGTCTTCGTCACCGGCGGTGTGGTGTCTTCCCTCGGTAAGGGAATCGCCTCAGCCTCCCTTGCCGCGATCCTCGAATCGCGGGGACTCAAAGTCACCCTCATCAAGCTTGACCCCTACATCAACGTAGATCCGGGCACCATGTCGCCGTTCCAGCACGGCGAGGTTTTCGTGACCGACGACGGCGCGGAAACCGATCTCGACCTGGGCCACTACGAGCGTTTCATTGAAACGCGCATGAAGAAGTCCAACAACTTCACCACCGGCAAGATTTACCAGTCGGTGCTCGAAAAAGAACGCCGTGGCGACTACCTGGGCAAGACCGTGCAGGTCATCCCGCATGTCACCAACGAAATTCAGGAATACATCAAGCGGGGTGCGGGCATTGGCACCGACGATGCGGTGGATGTGGCCATTTGCGAAGTGGGCGGCACCGTGGGCGATATCGAATCGCTGCCGTTCCTTGAGGCCGTGCGCCAGCTCAGCCTCAAGCTGGGCCCCAACAACTCGGCTTTTGTGCACCTCACCTACCTGCCCTGGATTGCCACGGCCGGCGAACTCAAGACCAAGCCTACGCAGCACACCGTGCAGGAGCTGCGCAAGATCGGCATTCAGCCCGACGCCCTGCTGTGCCGTGCACAAAAGCCGGTGCCTGAAGAAGAACGCGAGAAGATTTCGCTGTTCACCAACGTGCCCGAATGGGGCGTGATCAGCATGTGGGATGTGGACACCATCTACAAGGTGCCCCGCATGCTGCACGAGCAGGGCCTCGATGGCCTGATCTGCGACAAGCTGCGCCTGAACACCCCGCCCACCAGCCTCAAGCGCTGGGACGAGCTGGTGTATGAAACCGAGCACCCCCGGGGCGAAGTCACCATCGCCATGGTGGGCAAGTACGTGGATCTGTCGGACAGCTACAAGTCCGTCAACGAGGCGCTGCGCCACGCGGGCATGAAGAACCATGTGCGCGTGAAGATCGAGCACCTGGACTCCGAAACCATCGACCACGCGAACGCCGCTGCAAAACTGGCCCGGTACGACGCGATTCTGGTCCCCGGCGGCTTCGGCAGCCGCGGGGTGGAAGGCAAGATCAGCACCGCCCAGTTTGCCCGCGAGCACCAAGTGCCCTACCTGGGCATCTGCCTGGGGATGCAAGTGGCCACCATCGAATACGCGCGCCATGTGGCGGGCCTGGCCAACGCCAACAGCACCGAGTTCGACCCCGCAACGCCCCACCCCGTGATCGCCCTGATCACCGAGTGGAAGGACGCGGACGGCACCATCAAAAAACGCGACGAGAACTCGGACCTGGGTGGCACCATGCGCCTGGGCGCACAAAGCTCGGATGTGCAAAAGGGCTCGCTGGCCCACAGCATCTACGGCGACGTGGTGACCGAACGCCACCGCCACCGCTACGAAGCCAACGTGAACTACCTGGACCAGCTGCGCAAGGCGGGCCTGGTGATTTCGGCCCTGACGCAGCGCGAGCAGCTCACCGAAATCGTCGAGTTGCCCAGCGCTGTGCACCCCTGGTTCATCGGCGTGCAGTTCCACCCCGAGTTCAAATCGACGCCCTGGAACGGCCACCCGCTGTTCAATGCCTTCATCGAGGCGGCCGTGGAACACCAGAAGCAAGCGGCGAAAGCCTGAGGGAAACTACCATGCAACTGTGCGGATTCGACGTCGGCCTCGATCAGCGCTTTTTCCTGATCGCGGGCACCTGCTCCATTGAAGGCCTGCAGATGTCGCTGGACGTTGCCGGCCAGCTCAAGGAGGCCTGCACTGCGCTGGGCATTCCCCTGATCTACAAGGGCTCGTTCGACAAGGCCAACCGCTCGTCTGGCACCAGCCAGCGCGGCGTGGGGCTGGAGGCGGGCCTGAAGATCCTGGACGAGGTACGCCGCCAGTTGCAGCTGCCCATCCTGACCGATGTGCACGACGCATCCCAGGTGGCCGAAGTGGCCAGCGTGGTCGATGTGCTGCAAACGCCCGCCTTTCTGTGCCGCCAGACGGATTTCATCCGCGCCGTGGCACAAAGCGGCAAGCCGGTGAACATCAAGAAGGGCCAGTTCCTCGCGCCCTGGGACATGACGAACGTCATCGACAAGGCCCGCGCGGCCGCGGCGGAAGTGGGCCTGCCCCCAGACCGCTTTCTGGCCTGCGAGCGTGGCGTGAGCTTTGGCTACAACAACCTCGTGGCCGACATGACCAGCCTGGCTGAAATGCGCAAGTCCGGCGCGCCGGTGGTGTTTGACGTGACCCACTCGGTGCAAAAGCCCGGCGGCCTGGGCGCCGTGAGCGGCGGCGCCCGCGACATGGTGCCGGTGCTGGCCCGTGCCGGCGTGGCTGTGGGCGTGGCGGGTCTGTTCATGGAAACCCACCCCAAGCCCGCCGAGGCCTGGTCGGACGGACCGAACGCCGTGCCACTCCAGCACATGAGAGCCCTGCTGGAAACCCTGGTGGCGCTGGACGACGTGACCAAGAAGAGCGGGTTCCTTGAAAACCAATTCGACGCCTGATTGGCAGTATATTTTTGATAGCTAAAAGCGATTACTCCATAAGCGCTACAGGCCAAGATGGCCTGAAAAATTTGAAACTTCCCATCCAAGGAAAACCATGAGTGCCATTGTTGACATCGTAGGCCGCGAAGTGCTGGACAGCCGCGGCAATCCCACCGTCGAATGCGACGTGCTGCTCGAATCGGGCGTGATGGGCCGTGCGGCCGTGCCCTCGGGCGCATCCACCGGTTCGCGCGAAGCCATCGAGCTGCGCGACGGCGACAAGAGCCGCTACCTGGGCAAGGGCGTGCTCAAGGCCGTGGAGCACATCAACACCGAAATCTCCGAGGCCGTGCTGGGCCTGGACGCTTCGGAACAAGGCTTTCTGGACAAGACCCTGATCGACCTCGATGGCACCGAGAACAAGAGCCGCCTGGGTGCCAACGCCATGCTGGCCGTGTCGATGGCCGTGGCCCGCGCTGCGGCCGAAGAATCCGGCCTGCCGCTGTACCGCTACCTGGGCGGCATGGGCAGCATGCAACTGCCCGTGCCCATGATGAACGTCATCAACGGTGGTGCGCACGCCAACAACAGCCTTGATCTGCAGGAGTTCATGATCATCCCCGTGGGTGCACCGAGCTTTCGCGAGGCCGTGCGCTGGGGTGCCGAGGTGTTCCATGCGCTGAAAAAGATCATCCACGACAAGGGCATGAGCACCGCCGTGGGCGACGAAGGTGGCTTTGCGCCATCGGTGGAAAACCACGAAGCGGCGATCCAGCTCATTCTGCAGGCCATCGAAGCCGCCGGCTACACGGCAGGCGAGCAGATCGCCCTGGGCCTCGATTGCGCGGCCAGCGAGTTCTACCAGGACGGCATGTATGTGCTCGAAGGTGAGGGCGGCCTGAAGCTCACCGCCCAGCAATGGACCGACATGCTGGCATCGTGGTGCGACAAGTACCCCATCATCAGCATCGAAGACGGCATGCATGAAGGCGACTGGGACGGCTGGAAGATCCTGACCGAGCGCCTGGGCAAGAACGTGCAGCTGGTGGGCGACGACCTGTTCGTTACCAACACCAGGATCCTGAACGAAGGCATCGACAAGGGCATCGGCAATTCGATCCTCATCAAGATCAACCAGATCGGCACCCTGACCGAAACCTTTGCCGCCATCGAGATGGCCAAGCGCGCCGGCTACACCGCCGTGATCTCGCACCGCTCGGGTGAAACCGAAGACAGCACCATCGCCGACATCGCCGTAGGCACCAATGCCGGCCAGATCAAGACCGGCTCGCTGTCGCGCTCGGACCGCATCGCCAAGTACAACCAGCTGCTGCGCATCGAAGAAGACCTGGGTGAAATCGCCCACTACCCTGGCCGCACCGCGTTCTACAACCTGCGTTGAACCGTGCCAACCGCCTGGCTCCGCTGCGCTCGCCCCACGGCCCCCGTGCGCCCTGGGGCGGCAGGGCAGCGGCTGGGTGAAACGAATGGCATGCCCCCCCTTTCCGGGCGTACCATTTAAGCCATGGTGTCCCGTCTCGTTCCCATTGTCCTGCTGGCCCTGCTGGCAGCCCTGCACGCCCAGCTCTGGCTGGGGCGGGGCAGCATTCCGCGCGTGCAGGAGATGCAGCGCCAGCTGGCCACGCAGACGGCCGCCAACGACCAGGCCCGCCAGGCGAATGAACGCCTGAACTCCGAGGTGCACGACCTCAAGGAGGGGCTGGACATGGTGGAAGAAAAGGCACGCAGCGAGCTGGGCATGGTCAAGCCCAACGAGGTCTACGTGCAATACACGCCCCGCTGAACCGCTGCGCATCCCCAGTGCCTGTGCCGCAGACCATTGCCCTGCTGGGAGCCCCTGGCACCGGCGCGGCCGAACTGGCCGAAACCCTCAAGCTCCGTCTCGCCGATTCTGCGCTCACGGTTCGGGCCATTGCACTGGCAGACGCCCCGTATCTGCCCGACGCGATGCACCGCACCCTGCACAGCGCCGCCATCACCTTGCTGATGGGCCTGGACGCCCCCTGCCCCGCACCCGAACAAGCGCGGCGCGAGGCCTTCGACGCACGCCTTCGCCTCCTGTTGGCAGATGCCGCTGTGCGCTACCAGGTGGTGTACGGCCGGGGGAGAAGACGCATCGACAATGCCTTGAACGCTATTGAATCAGTAGCAACAAAAGTGCGATCAACAAGCGCAAGAAACCAGCTTGATGACAAACCGATGCGCCTGCGCGCCTGGGATTGCGAGAAATGCAGCGACCCCGACTGCGAGCACCGCCTGTTCAGTGCCCTCGCCGGCCGGGACACGGCCCAACGCGTCGCAGGGCTTACTGGATTCCGGGAGACACCGGAGGCTGGCTGACGGCCGGCGAGACAAAGATCTGCGCCGCATCCACCGCGTCGAAGCGGTACTGCTGCCCACAGAATTCGCAGCCCACCTCGACATCGTCGCGCTCGGCCAGAATGCTCTCGATCTCGTCCCGGCCCAGGTTGCGCAGCATGTTGCCCACGCGTTCGCGGCTGCAACTGCACGCAAAGCGAGGGCCGGTACTGCCCTGCTGCGGCTCGAAACGCAGCAGCGTTTCTTCCCAGAAGAGGCGGCGCAGGATGGTGTCCACATCCAGGGTCAGCAGTTCCTCGCGGGTCAGACTCGATGCCAGGTGGGCAATGCGGTTGTAGTCCTCGTTGCGGCCGATCTGGTCTTCATTCTCGCGGTGCGTCAGGCCTGCCGCCAAGTTGCCCTCACCCTTGAGGGGCATGCGCTGGATCAGCAGGCCGGCCGCCACGGTGTCGTTGGCAGCCAGCACCAGCACCGTATCGAGCTGCTCGGACTGCAGCATGTAGTGCTGCAGCACATCCGACAGGCGCTCCAGCTTTTCATGCTGATCGCCATGCAATGGCACCACGCCCTGGTAGGGTTGCTGGCCCGGATGGCGGTCCTTGGGGTCGAGCGTGATGGCGCAGCGCCCGCCGCCCGCCACATTGAGCATCTGGCTCAGGCGAGCGCCGTCGGCCACGGGGCCGTTGACCGTGGCGGTGGCACGCAGGCTCAGGTCGGACTGCACCTCGGCCACGGCCAGCTTGACGGGGCCGTCGCCAAACACCTGCAGCACCAGTGCACCGTTGAACTTGATGTTCGACTGCATCAGCACGCCAGCGGCGGCCATTTCGCCCAGCAGTTCGCGCACAGGTGCGGGATAGGGGCCGGTGGCGGTGTTGCTGGCGCGGCGCTGCAGGATGTCGGTCCAGGCCTCGGTCAGGCGCACCAGCATGCCGCGCACGGGCATGCCATCGAAAAGAAACTTGTGGAGTTCAGACACGCAGGGAATTCCCGGAGAAATAATCGGCAGCGGCATTCAGCCGATTTTGTGCAGGCCGTTTTGAAAGCGGCGTGCGTTGTCCATGTAGTGCCGGGCACTCTGGCGCAGGCCCTCGATCTGCTCGGGGCTGAGTTCGCGCACGGCTCGGGCGGGGCTGCCGATGATCATGGAACCATCCGCAAACTCCTTGCCCTCGGTCACCAGCGCGCCCGCGCCCACCAGGCAGTTCTTGCCGATCCTGGCACCATTGAGCACGATGGCGCCGATGCCGATCAGCGTTTCGTCGCCAATGGTGCAACCGTGCAGCATGACCTGGTGGCCCACGGTCACGCGCTCGCCCACCACCAGCGGCTTGCCGAAATCGGCATGCAGCACGCTCGCGTCCTGGATGTTGGAGCCCGCACCGATGGTGATGGCCTCCGTATCGCCGCGCACCACGGTGCCAAACCACACGCTGGCGTCCTCGCCCAGCGTGACGTTGCCGATCACCTGCGCGCTGTCGGCCACCCAGGCCGAGTCCGCCACGCGGGGAACCGCGCCATCGAGTTCGTAAATCGCCATGCACCACACTCCGTAAAAAGGGATCTGCCTGTTGGTTACAGAGCATGTGCTCTGGCCCGCAGTGCAGGGCCTAGAATTGTAAGGATGGAGCTTCGCCAACGTGCACTGCAGGTTTTGTGCCTCTCAGACCCAGAACAAAAAACGGCCGCAGCGCTTGATCTTCATGCGCGAGAAGCTACTTTTTCAATAGCAGAACAAACCCCCACTGCCCCGGTGGATGCCAGCGCCCTCCCCGGCCATCCCGAGCGCCCGGCATTGCTGCGTCACACCGAGGTCGCACGCCGCTCCCCGGCCACGGCCGAAGGCCGCGCCGTTCTCATCCACGCCATCGCGCACATCGAGTTCAACGCCATCAACCTGGCCCTCGATGCGGTCTGGCGCTTTGACGGCATGCCGCGGGCCTATTACCTCGACTGGTTGCGCGTGGCGGCCGAAGAGGCCCGGCATTTTCTGCTGCTGCGCGACCACCTGCGCCGCCAGGGCCATGACTACGGCGATTTCCCGGCCCACCAGGGCCTGTGGACCATGTGCGAGAAGACCCAGCACGACATCGTGGCCCGCATGGCCCTGGTGCCGCGCACCATGGAAGCGCGCGGGCTCGATGCCACGCCGCAAATACAGCGCAAGCTGCGCCAGGTGGGCACGCCCGATGCCCTGGCAGCCGCAGGCATTCTCGACACCATCCTGCACGATGAGGTGGGCCACGTAGCCATTGGCAACCACTGGTACCGCTGGCTGTGCGCGCGCCAGGGGCTGGACCCCGAAACCCTGTACGGCGAGCTGGTGCGCCAGTACGAGGCGCCGCGGCTCAAGCCACCGTTCAACGAGGCCGCGCGCCGCAGAGCGGGCTTTACCGAAGCCGAATTGCTGTGGTTGCAGCAGGGCTGATCGAGACACCCCGATCACCGATTTTTTCCACCATCACCAGAGGCCACGTCTGTTCTCCTGCGCGGGCACCGAAGACCTGGTGGGCAGGAAACTCATTTTGTCCATGGCACCCACGAAAGCCTGACGGGGCCACCTCGAACGGGTGGACCCCGACAAGGTCGTGCTCGAAATCCCCCTGGGCCACACCGCTGGCGCCGAGGTGGCCGTCTGTTCCAGGGATACTGGTTCGCCCGCCCCGCGCTCATCGAGCGCCAAACGGCTCCCGGCCTCGCAGGCCAGCATCATCCATCGCATCCACCTGGTGCACAAGCAGGCCGGCAAAGCAACCTGGCCCATCTGCAGGCACTGGCCTGGGTGGACCAGCGCACGGCTTGATCTCCCTGGCAGCGGCCCCGGTCTAGAATGCCCCGGAACCTCTCCCGCAACCCCTTACCAGCGTACCCATGTCGAGCATCCACGAACACGACATCCCGGAAGCCGCAGTCGCCGCATCCGATGGCACAGAGAACGAAAATCTGGTCATCATCGCGCGCCAGGCCATCGTGGATGCCAACCGTGCGGTCTATGGCTACGAGCTGTTCGACCGCACCACGGCATCGAACTCCCACACCGCCGCCAGCGATGCCGCGCTGCTGTTCAATGCCCTGTCGCATGCCGGCACCGAAGCCCTGGTCGGCAAGAAAACGGTGTTCATCAACTGCACGCACGAAAGCCTGGCAGGCGGTCATCTGGAGCTCATCCACCCCGACAAGGTGGTGCTGGAGGTTCCCCCGCTTGCCGATAGCGCCACGGCCAAGGACATCGAAGCCCGGGTTGCCACGCTGGACGCCCTGCGCACCCGCGGTTTCCGGCTGGCATTCGACCAGAACGTGCTCAAGCGCAGCTACGTATCGTGGTTGCCGCTGGCAGGCTTCATCAAGCTGGACATGCAGGCCTTCAAGCCCGAACTGGCGGGCCTGCTGGTCAAATTTGCCAGTATCCACAGCCAGGCCACGCTGGTGGCGGAGAAAGTGGAAACCTCCGAGCAGTACCAGCTGATGGCGGACCTGGGTGTCCAGCTGTTCCAGGGCTACTGGTTCGCCAAACCCTCGCTGGTCAAGGCCACCACCATCCGCCCTTCCCGGGCGACCATCATCCAGTTGATCAACCTGGTGCACAAACAGGCCAGCACCGCTGAAATTGAAGACCTGCTCAAGAAAGACCCCACGCTGTCTTTCAACCTGCTGCGCTTCATCAACTCCTCGGGCTTTGGCCTGTCGTGCGAGGTCACCTCGTTCCGCCATGCGGTAATGATCCTGGGGCTCAAAAAACTGTTCCGCTGGGCCGCCTTGCTCATGACCACCTCGCGCGCTGGCGGCGCACCGCTGGCCATAGGAACCACGGCGGTGGTGCGGGGCCGGATCATGGAACTGCTGGCGGCCGAACTGCTGGCCCCCGAGGAATGCGACAACGCCTTCGTCGTGGGCGTTTTCTCGCTGCTCGATGTGATGCTGGGCGTGCCGCTCGAAAAAGCCCTCGCATCGGTGGCCTTGCCAGAGACCGTGACGGATGCGCTGCTGCATGGCACTGGCGTGTTTGCGCCGTTTCTTGAACTCACGAAGGCCTGCGAAAGCGGCGACGAAGTGGCATTCGCCAAGGCAGCGGAGGCCCTGCACCTGTCCAACCGCCAAGTCAACTGGGCCCACCTGCAGGCCCTGACCTGGGCCGAGAGCCTGGGCGAAGAGTAATCCGGCGGCGGCGCCGCCGCCCCGATGCGCACCGCCCGGACGGAGCCGCAGCGGATTGCGCCCTGAGCCCTGGGCTCAGTTGCCCTGGATACCGGCACTGCGGATGATGCGGGCGTTGTTCTCGGATTCCAGCGCAATCTGGCGGGCAAACGCGGCCGCCGTTCCACCCGTTGGCACGTTGTCGGTGGCATCAAGCTTGTTGCGGATGTCGGGCTGCGCCAGCGCCTTGTTGAATTCGGCATTGAGCCGGGCCAGCACGGCGGCAGGGGTCTGAGCCGGCGCATAGACGCCGAACAGCGATGACATGTTCGCGGCAGGCAGCCCCAGCTCCGCCAACGTGGGCACATCAGGCAGGCTGTCGAGCCGCGCGGGCGCGCCCACCGCCAGGGCCTTGAGCTTGCCCGACTTCACATGCTGCAGCACGGCCGGGCCGGCATTGGTGGAAAGCACCTCGAACTGCCCGCCGAGCGCGTCGTTCATCTGCTGGCCACCGCCCTTGTAGGGCACGTGGGTGATTTGCACCTGGGCGCTGGCCATGATTTGCTCCAGCATGATGTGGCCCAGCGAGGCCGGGCCCGACGTGGTCCAGCGAATCTCGCCAGGTTTGGCGCGCGCGGTGGCCAGCAGATCGCGGAAGTCGCGCGCCTTGCTGGCGGGTGTGCCCAGCAGCAGCACCGGCGAATACATCACGCTGATCACGGGGGCAATGTCTTTTTGCGGATCAAAGGGCGACTTGCCCAGGTGCGGGTTGAGCGCCAGCGGACTGATGGAGGCAAAACCCAGGGTGTAGCCATCAGGGGCGGCCTTGGCCACCGCATCCACGCCAATGCTGCCGCTGGCGCCCGCCTTGTTTTCAATCACCACCGCGGTGCCCAGCTGCACCGCCAGCTTGTCCGCCAGCGCGCGCGCCACCGTGTCGCTCACCCCTCCTGCGGGGTAGGCCACCACGATGCGGATGGGTTTGGCGGGCCAGGCTGCCGGTTGCGATTGGGCATGGCCCAGGGGCGCCAGGGCACTCAGGCACAGGGAAGTCAGCAGGCGGCGACGGCTTTGGAATGGCATTGCGGGGCTTTCAGGAATCGGGAAGCGGTCGATTTTCGCGCAGGTCACGGGGCTGCGCCCGCGTACGCTTCACCCCCGAGGATGGTGGCGTTCGTGCAGCGCCTTCAGGCGCTCGCGTGCCACATGGGTGTAGATGGTGGTGGTGGAGATATCGACATGGCCCAGCAGCAGTTGCACCACCCGCAGATCTGCGCCATGGTTGAGCAGATGGGTGGCGAAGGCATGGCGCAGCGTGTGCGGCGACAGTGGCACCGTGATGCCCGCCACCGCCGCCCATTTCTTGACGATCATCCAGAAACTCACGCGCGTCATGCCGCAGCCGCGCTGGGTGACAAACAGGTCCTCGGTCTGTTGCCCGCCCAGGATCACGCCGCGCGATTCCTGCAGGTAGCGCTCGATCCATAGCCGGGCCTCCTCGCCAAACGGCACCAGGCGTTCCTTGCTGCCCTTGCCCATCACCCGCAGCACGCCTTCATTCAGGCCGAGTTGAAAGGTCTTGAGCGTGACCAGCTCGGTCACGCGCAGGCCGCTGGCATACATCAGCTCCAGCATGGTGCGGTCGCGCAGGCCCAGCGGGGTGCCCACGTCGGGGGCGTTCAGCAAGGCCTCGACCTGCGCCTGCGACAGGGTTTTGGGCACCCGCAGCGGCTGGCGCGCCGCCTCCAGCCGCACCGTGGGATCGGCGCCGATGCGCCGCTCGCGCAGCGCCCAGTGAAAATAACGCCGCAGCACCGTCAGGCGCCGGTTGGCCGACGTGGCCCGCGTCTGGGCATGGCGCTCGGCAAAATAGGCCTGCAGATGGTGCTCGGCCGTGCCATCCAGCGCCAGTGCGGGCTGCTGCTGCGCCAGCCAGGTGGCATACAGCGTGAGGTCGCGCCGGTAGGCCGCCAGCGTGTTGCGCGCCAGGCCGTCTTCCAGCCACAAGGCATCCACAAAAGTATCAATGGCGGTCAGGCTGGCTGCAAGCATGTAAAAACCATAGCACGTAAAAAAGCCGCCCGGGGTGCGGGCGGCTGCAGGGGACACGATGGGGGATTATTCCAGCGTGAGTTTCTGCTTGGCCACCACATCCTTGTACACCGCGTACTCGGCCTTGATCTGCGCGCTGAACTGCTCCGGCGTGTTGCCTACGATGAGCGAGCCCGTGTCTTCAATGCGCTTTTTCACGGCCGGGTCATCCAGCACCTGGCGCACGGCGGCATGGATCTTGTCGACGATATCCTTGGGCAGCCCCTTGGGGCCCACGATGCCGTAGTAGGCCATGCGGTTCACCGGCTCCAGGCCCAGCTCCTTGAAGGTGGGCACATTGGGCAGGGCCGCCACGCGCTGGGGTGCTGCCACCACGATGGGCACCAGGCGGTTTTCCTTGATGAAAGGCAGCGCCGAGGGCAGATTGTCAAAGATCATGGGCACCTGGCCAGCCACGGTGTCGTTCAGTGCGGGGCCTGCACCGCGGTAGGGGATGTGGGTCACGAAGGTGCCCGAGAGGTTCTTGTACAGCTCCATCTGCAGGTGGCCGATGCCGCCCGTGCCCGACGAGGCATACGAGTATTTGCCGGGCGACTTCTTGACCTCGGCCACGAACGACTTGTAGTCCTTGGCTGAGAAGCTGGGGTGCACCGCAATGATGTTGGGCGTGGCCGCGATGTTGATGATGGGCGTGAAATCGGTCAGCGGGTTGTACGGCGTCTTGGGGTTGATGGCCGGGTTGGCCGCCGTGGTGGACACCGTGGCCACACCGAGCGTGTAGCCATCGGGGGCCGACTTGGCCGTTTCGTTGGCGCCCACGATGCCGCCGCCGCCCGACTTGTTTTCCACGATCACGCTCTGGCCCAGCGCACGGCCCAGCGGGTCGGCAATGACGCGGGCGATGATGTCGGTGGTGCCGCCGGGTGCAAAGGGCACCTGCAGCTTGATGATCTTGGTGGGATAGCCCTGGGCCGCGGCGGTGCCAGCAGCGGCCGCGAGGGTGAGAGCGAGCCATTGACGACGATGCATTCAGTTCTCCTTTGTGAGGGTGACAGACCGGCCAATGGTATGCGCAATACGCGTATACCTCGCCCATGGATTCCCCATCGGGGCTAACCCTCAGCCCACGGCAGCATCAGGTATTCTCGGCGCCGTGAATTACGCCCAGCTCCTTCTCCCCGACTTCACCCTCATCCTCTTTGGCTACTTGGTCTGCCGCTACACCGCCCTGAACCGTTCGGTCTGGCAGCCGGTGGAGAGCCTGGTGTATTACCTGCTGTTTCCCGTGCTGTTGTTCCAGTCCATCGTGAGAAGCCCGGTGGACATCGGCGCCGCTTCGGGTCTGATTGGCGCGGGCCTGCTCTCGGGCCTGGCCGGCATTGCACTCGCCTACAGCCTGCCGCACTGGCCCTGGCTCGGCAAGCGGCTGGACGCCCGTGACCATGCGGCCAGCGCCCAGGTGGCATTCCGCTTCAACTCCTTCATCGGCCTGGCGCTGGCCGAGCGGCTGGCCGGCGCGCAAGGCCTGCTGATGATTGCCGTGCTGATCGGTGTCTGCGTGCCCCTGTTCAACGTGGCCGCCGTGTGGCCCATGGCACGCCACGGCCAGCACGGCTTTGCGCGCGAGCTGCTGCGCAACCCGCTCATCATTGCCACCGCATCGGGGCTGGTGGCCAACCTGCTGGGCTTTCGCATCCCCATATGGCTGGAACCCACCGTGAGCCGCATCAGCGCCGCCTCGCTGGCGTTGGGGCTGATGGCGGCGGGCGCGGGCATGCAGTTCGGCCTGCTCACGCGCAGCAAGATGCTGAGCACCGCCGTGCTGTCCATCCGCCACCTGGCGCAGCCGCTCATTGCCTTCGGCATGGCGCGCCTGTTCGACCTTAACCCGGTGCAGACCACCGTGCTGCTGGCTTTTTCGGCCCTGCCCACCGCATCCACCTGCTACGTGCTGGCGGCGCGCATGGGCTACAACGGGCCCTATGTGGCCGGGCTGGTGACGCTTTCAACCCTGCTGGGCATGGTCAGCCTGCCCTTTGCGCTGGGGTTTTTGCGATGAATGCCCAGGCATGCACCCCCGACGCACGCGGCCCCAGCCCCCGCACGCCGGCACGCTGTTAACCACTTTATGAATGGCCCCGGAATGGCCCCCCCGTTTTGATAGCCGCCAGCGCTTACCCTGAAAGCGCTAGCGACACGTATCATTCAAGATCCAGCGCCCAGGCCACATGCTCGCGCACCAGCGCGCTGGCGTCCTCGGCCCGCGACTGCAGCGCCGCACGCAGGGCCTCATCGCCCGTGGCGTGCAGAGCGTTGCCCAGCGCCACGGCCAGGTTGCGCAGCCAGCGCTCATGGCCGATGCGGCGGATGGGGCCGCCCTCGGTCATGCGCAAAAAGGTGGCTTCGTCCCAGGCAAACAGGTGCACCAGCTGCTGGCCGGCCAGCCCCTTGCGCTCGTCAAAATCCGGCAGGCGGCTGACCTGCGCGAACTTGTTCCAGGGGCAGATCAGCTGGCAGTCGTCGCAACCATAGATGCGGTTGCCCATCAGCGGGCGCAGCTCCACAGGTATCGGCCCCGCGTGCTCGATGGTGAGGTAGGAGATGCAGCGCCGCGCATCCAGCCGGTGCGGCGCAATGATGGCCTGCGTGGGGCACACATCCATGCAGGCGCTGCAGCTGCCGCAGTGCGCGCTGACGGGCTCGCTCGGCGGCAGGGCCATGTCCACATAGATCTCGCCCAGGAAAAACATCGAACCCGCCTCGCGGTTGAGCACCAGCGTGTGCTTGCCGCGCCAGCCCTGGCCGCTGCGCGAGGCCAGTTCGGCCTCCAGCACCGGCGCCGAATCGGTGAACACGCGGTGGCCAAAAGGGCCTATGGCCTCGGCAATGCGGTCGCTGAGCTTTTGCAGGCGCGCGCGCAGCACCTTGTGGTAGTCGCGCCCCCGGGCATACACCGACACAATGCCCTCCTCGGGGCGCGAAAGGCGCGCCAGCTCGACGGCCTGCCAGCCCTCGGACGTCTGCACTGGCGTGTCGCGCGGCAGGTAATCCATGCGCGCGGTGATCACGCTCACGGTGCCCGGCACCAGCTCGGCCGGGCGGGCGCGCTTGAGGCCGTGCGCGGCCATGTAATGCATGTCGCCATGGAACCCTTGCGCCAGCCATTGCATCAACCCGGGCTCGGACGCAGACAAATCCACCCCCGCCACGCCAATTTGGGAAAATCCCAGTTCGCGGGCCCAATCCCGCAATTGAGGAACGAGTTGACTGTTGCACCACATATCGGCCGGATTGTAGAAACTGCCACCGCCGAGGCCCCCGCCAATACCCCGCGCGTGCTGACCTGGCATGGCGAGGACGACACGGCGGTGTTTGCCCGTGCCCTGGCCGCGCAGCCCCTGCTGGCCAATGCCTTCATCACGCTGCATGGCGACCTGGGCGCCGGCAAGACCACCCTCGTGCGCCACCTGCTGCGCGCCCTGGGCGTGCAGGGGCGCATCAAAAGCCCCACCTACGCCGTGGTTGAACCGCACGAAGCCCCGGGCCTGGCGATCTGGCACTTTGACTTCTACCGCTTTGACGACCCGCGCGAATGGGAAGATGCAGGTTTCCGAGATATTTTTGCCAGCCCGGGCCTCAAGCTGGCAGAATGGCCAGAAAAGGCTGCGGCGCTTACCCCGCTTGCGGACCTTGCTATACACATTGAAGCAATTGACGACACCGAGAGGAAAGTCACGCTGCATGCCCCCACACCCCTGGGCCGCAGCCTGCTGCAAGGAATGACCGCATGACCCCTGCCCCCGACCAGCCACGGCCTGCAACGCCTTCCGTCCCATCGCGCCGCACCCTGCTGCAGGCCGGCAGCCTGGTGCTGCTGCTGGGCGCGCAGCAGATAGCGCGGGGCGCCACGATCGTGGCGGTGCGCGTATGGCCCGCACCCGAGTATTCGCGCGTCACCATCGAATCCGACGGACAACTGACCACCAAGCAAGTGTTCGTCACCACCCCGCCCCGTCTGGCAGTGGACATCGATGGCATCGACCTCAGCCCCGAACTGCGCGAACTGGTGGCCAAGGTCAAGGCCGACGACCCCAACATTGCCGGCATCCGCGTGGGCCAGAACACGCCAGGGGTGGTGCGCCTGGTGATCGATCTCAAGCAAGCCGCCATGCCCCAGGTCTTCACGCTGACGCCCGTGGCCGCCTACGGCCACCGGCTGGTGCTGGACCTGTACCCCGCACAGCCCGTGGACCCGCTGGAAGCCCTGATTGCCGAGCGCCTGCGGGATGCACCTGCGGCCCCGGCTGTGGCCACAGCGCCCGCCGGCACCCGGGCCGGCGCGGCGCAGCATACCGTGGCCACAGCCTCGCCCTCCGCCGAAAAAGACCCCCTGGGCGAGCTGATGACCCAGCGCGCCACGCGCGCGCTGCCACCCGAAGCGCCACCGACCCCGGCCGTAGCCGCAGCCCCAGCGCAGCCCACCACGCCGCCGTCCCGCCATACCGCCAGCCCAGGGGCCAGCACCACGCAGACCGACCGCATCATCATCGTGGCGCTGGACCCCGGCCATGGCGGCGAAGACCCGGGCGCCATCGGCCCGGCCGGCACCCGCGAGAAAGACGTGGTGCTGCGCGTGGCCCACCTGCTGCGCGACCGCATCAACGCCACCACCGTGGGCGGCAACCCCATGCGCGCCTACCTCACGCGCGATGGCGACTACTTCGTGCCGCTGGGCACCCGCGTCGAGAAGGCACGGCGCGTGCAGGCCGACCTGTTTGTCAGCATCCACGCCGACGCCTTCACCACGCCCGCAGCGCGCGGTGCCAGCGTGTTTGCACTGAGCCAGGGCGGCGCCTCCAGCACCGCCGCGCGCTGGCTGGCGAACAAGGAAAACCAGGCCGACCTGGTCGGTGGCCTGAACGTGCAGTCGAAAGACCGGCATGTGCAGCGCGCCCTGCTGGACATGAGCACCACGGCGCAGATCAACGACAGCCTCAAGCTGGGCACCGTGCTGCTGGGCGAAATCGGCAACGTGGGCAAGCTGCACAAGCCGCGCGTGGAACAGGCCGGCTTTGCCGTGCTCAAGGCTCCCGACATTCCGAGCGTGCTGGTCGAAACCGCCTTCATCAGCAACCCCGAGGAAGAAGCGCGCCTGCGCAGCAGCGCCTACCAGGTGCAGCTGGCGGACGCGCTGATGCGCGGCATCACGCGCTATTTCGCCAAGAACCCGCCGCTGGCGCGCAGCCGGTCGGTTTAGGGCAACGATGAACAAGTCCCTCACGTGCCGCGCATCCCTGTTTTGGGCGCGCGCCATCGCGGGGACTTGTTCAGCGTCGCCTGGGGGCGGGTCCATTCATCCGGCTGCACAGGAGACACCCCATGGCACTTCCCCACACCCCTTCCGGCCAGGTCGTCAGTGTCCTTCCGCTCGGCGACCGCCTGGCACAGGCCACCTCCAGCGCCATCCTCAAGGCCGGCCAGCTGGAAGTCATGCGCGTGGTGCTGCGTTCCGGCAAGAGCATGCGCGAGCACCACACCCCCGGTGAAGCGACCGTGCAGTGCCTCGAAGGCACGGTGGAGTTCAAGGCCGGCGGCGACACGCACATGCTGCGCGCGGGCGATCTGGTGCACCTGCAGCCACGGGCGCTGCATGCCCTGACGGCCGTCGAAGATGCCTCGCTGCTGGTCACCCTCTGCCTGGCACCGGGCTGAGCACCGGCACGCGCCCGGCACCCCGGGTCTGCCCTCCAGCCCACAGTGGCGCCCCTGTCCTACACCGTCCGGTCGGTGCTGCTTACAGCGCTGCATCCACTGGCGCGCGATAGTGGGGCCGTGGCCCTGCGGTGGCCCTGATGGCCTTGCCGCCACGGTCTTTCCACAGCACTTTCAAAGGATTCTCGCCATGAATATCCGTCTCGCTCTTGCCACCTCTGTCTGCGCTGCCACCCTGGCCCTGGGTGGATGCGCCGCCAACCCCACCAATGCCCAGATCGGTACCGGCGTAGGCGCCGTGGTCGGGGGCGTTGCCGGCAACGCCGTGCTGGGCGGCACACTGGGCACCGTGGGCGGTGCCGCCGCTGGCGCACTGATTGGCAACGAACTCGGCAAGGACCGCGATCAGTCCAAGCCCCGCCGCTGATTCAGTGCCACAAAAAACAAGGGCCTGGCGCCCTCAGACCGCGTTGGCCTTGCGGCCCGCACGCCAGGCACCAAAGATGGCCATCAAGCCAGGAATGAAGATCATGGCCCAGATGATCTTGTCCAGGTTGTCCTTCACCCAGGCGAAGTTGCCAAAGAAATAGCCAGCAGAGCAGATCCCCAACACCCAGAGCAGGGCGCCACCGACATTGAAGGCGGTGAACTTGGCCCGCCCCATCTGTGCCACGCCGGCCACGAACGGTGCGAACGTACGAATGAACGGCATGAAGCGTGCAATCACGATGGTGATGCCGCCATAGCGTTCGTAAAAATCATGGGCCTGGTTGAACGCCCGCCGGTTGAACCAGCGCGAGTCCTCCCACTGGAACACCTTGGGGCCAAAGTAGCGGCCAATCGAATAGTTGCACTGGTCGCCCAGGATGGCCGCGGCGATCAGCACGGCGCAGGCGAGCGGAAAACTCATCATCCCTGCACCGCACAGCGCGCCCACGATGAACAGCAGCGAGTCGCCCGGCAGAAACGGCATGACCACCACGCCGGTTTCCACAAACACGATCAGGAACAGCAGGGCATACACCCAGGCCCCATAGCTGGCGACAAAGGCTTCGAGGTATTTGTCGACATGCAGGATGAAGTCGATCAGAAAAGTCACTAATTCCATGGAGGTTCCGGCAACACAAAGGCAGCGCGCATTATCCCCATCGGCCCGTGCCGCCCCGCCCGATGTCCCTGCGCGGCCCCACCCTAAAATCGCCCGGTGAACGACACCACCCTCTCCCCACCGCCCCGCCGCCCCATCCGCGACCTGCCCGACGAACTCATCAGCCAGATCGCTGCTGGCGAGGTGGTGGAGCGCCCGGCCTCCGTGGTGCGCGAACTGGTGGACAACGCGCTCGACTCGGGTGCCACGCAGATCACCGTGCGCCTGCTGGCTGGCGGCGTGCGGCTGATCGCCGTGGAAGACGACGGTTGCGGCATTCCGCAGGAAGAGCTGCCCATTGCCCTGCGCCGCCACGCCACCAGCAAGATCACCAGCCTGAGCGACCTCGAAACCGTGGCCACCATGGGCTTTCGGGGCGAGGCGCTGGCCGCCATCGGCTCGGTGTCCGAAATGGCGCTGCTGTCGCGCCCCGCATACCAGCCGGGCGCCTTCATGCTCGATGCCCGCAGCGGCGAGCTGCGCCCGACGGCGCGCGGCACTGGCACCACGGTCGAGGTGAAAGAGCTTTTTTTCTCCACCCCCGCGCGCCGCAAGTTCTTGAAGACCGACGCCACCGAGCTGGCCCACTGCATCGAATCGGTGCGCCGCCACGCGCTGGCGCGGCCCGATGTGGGCTTTGCCATCTGGCACGAGGGCAAGCTGGTGGAGCAGTGGCGCGCCACCTTCGTGCCGGGCGACGCCCACCTGCAGGACGCCCTGGCGCGCCGCCTGGCCGATGTGCTGGGCGACGACTTTGTGGCGCAGTCGGTGGCCGTGCAGCACCGCGCGGGGCCCATCACCGTGACCGGCCGCGCAGGCCTGCCCGACGCCGCCCGCTCGCGCGCCGACCAGCAGTACTGCTATGTCAACGGCCGCTTCGTGCGCGACAAGGTGCTCACGCACGCCGCGCGCAGCGCCTACGAAGACGTGCTGCATGGCCACAAGCAGCCGGTGTATGCGCTGTATGTGGAGATCGACCCGGCCCGCGTGGATGTGAACGTGCACCCCACCAAGATCGAGGTGCGCTTTCGTGACAGCCGCGAGGTGCACCAGGCCGTGCGCCACGCGGTCGAAAACGCGCTGGCCGCCCCGCGCGCCGCCGCACTGGCCGCCGGGGCATCGCCCCCCCCCGAAACGGCTGCCGCCCCCGGCGGCGCCGAGGACTTCACGCCAAAACAGCCGTTAGCGCAGATTTGGCAAGCGCAAGCAGCTATCCAATTTGAAGAACGCGGCCACCATGTAGCCGACCTGCAGGCCCTGTGGGGACCGAAAAAGGACAGCGTGCCTGCCGGGACCACCGCGCCGCAGTCGGACTGGATGGCCGCCCGCAGCAGTGAGCAGACGGACACCCTGCCCCCGTCCCCGGCGCCCATTCCCCTCAACCCCCGCAACAGCGACGAAGCCATCTGGCCGCTGGGCCGCGCGGTGGCCCAGCTTCACGGCGTGTACATTCTGGCCGAGAACGCGCAGGGCATGGTGGTGGTGGACATGCATGCCGCCCACGAGCGCATCGTCTACGAGCGCCTCAAGGCCCAGGTGGACAGCGGCGCCCGCATTGCCAGCCAGCCCCTGCTGATTCCAGCCACGTTTGCCGCCACCCCCGAAGAGGTGGCCACCGCCGAGGCGTCGGCCGAGGTGCTGGTCACGCTGGGACTGGAGGTGGTGCCCTTCTCTCCCAAGACCCTGGCCGTGCGCGCCGTGCCCACCACGCTGGCCACAGCGTCAGGGTTTGGCGACCCGGTGGAGCTGGCCCGCAGCGTGCTGGCCGAACTGGCCACCCACGACGCCAGCACCGTGGTGCAACGCGCGCGCAATGAAATCCTGGGCACCATGGCCTGCCACGGCGCCGTGCGCGCCAACCGCAAGCTCACCATCGACGAGATGAACGCGCTGCTGCGGCAGATGGAAACCACCGACCGGTCGGACCAGTGCAACCATGGCCGCCCCACCTGGCGCCAGCTGAGCATGAAGGAACTGGACGCGCTGTTCCTGCGCGGCCGATAACCGCTCCACGGGCCGGCAAAGGTCAGAAAAGAAAATCGGCCCCGAAGGGCCAACAGAGCGATCAAGCGAAGCGCTGCCATCGCGCCGGCACGGCCGAACGCCAGCGCTCCCGCGCAAGGGCCGCCCCGCCGCGCTGGGAGCGTCCCCCTTTGGGGGATGGCGCGCAGCGCCTCAGGGGGCTTCAATTCTCCCGCGCGGCCTTGGCGTGGTCCGGGAAGTCGCTGAACACGCCATCCACGCCCAGATCGAAGAACAGCTTGTATTCGGCCTTGGGGTCGCCCTTGAAGTCCGATGCCAGGCGCTTGGCCTCGCTGCGGAAGGTGTAGGCGTGCACGAACAGGCCGGCGGCGTGGGCGTCCTTCACCACGCTGGTGGGCGCCATCATCACGCGGTCGCGGTCGTCGATCTTGCCGTCGCCGTTGAGGTCGTCCGGCTTGCCGTCGCTGTTGGCGTCCACCTGCCTGGAAGGAATGAGATAAGGTTTCCAGGGGCCCACGCCGTCGGCATAGGTCTTCACTTCCTTCAGCCCCGCGGGGGTGAGCAGGCTGGCGAAGGTGCGTGCATCACCCGCCACGGCAAAGTCGTAAGGCTTGTCATAGGGAGCTGTCAGATCCATGCTGCCGTTGGCGTTGACGTCGTTGGCATCCACCAGTTGCACCAGGCGGACCTGCGTCTTGGTGCGCAGGTATTGGAGGTTGGACACCTCGAACGACTGCACGATCACGGGCGACGCCTTGGTGGTGTAGCCGTACCTGGCCAGTGTGGCCAGCAGGCGGTCTTCGAGCTTCAGGCCCAGGTTGACGTGGTAGGTGGGGTGCTTGGTTTCAGGGTACACGCCCACCGTGCGGCCGGCCTTGGTGCCTTCGCTCCTGGCGAGGTCCAGCACTTCATCGAGCGTGGGGATCTGGTATTTGCCGTTCAACGACTGGTCGCGGTCGGCCATGGGCTGGATGGCGCGCAGGGTCTTGATTTCAGCCAGGGTGAAGTCCGAGGCAAACCAGCCCTCTTCTTCCACGCCGTCGACCACTTTCCTGGTCTTGCGGCTGGCAAATTCGGTGCGGGTGGACACATCGGTGGTGCCGGTGATGTTGGGCTCATGGCGGGCGATGAGCACACCATCCTTCGTAGCCACCAGATCGGGCTCGATGAAATCGGCACCCATCTCGATGGCCTTCCTGTAGCCTTCGAGCGTGTGGTCAGGCAGGTAGCCGCTGGCGCCGCGGTGCCCGATCACCAGGGGCCGCTCGCCGCGGGGCGTCGGGTAGTTCGGCCCATCGCTGCCGCCGCATGCCACCAGCGCAGTGGCCGTTGCCAGGACAAGCAGTCCGACTTTTGCAATTGGTTGTTGGCGCATCTCTTCCGTCCCTCTGGTGTGTATTGGAAACGGTCCACTGTGGTGCGAAAGGGTGACAAACGCATGACACGCAAACGCACCAAAAGCGGTCACCGGAACGCACCAAAAACCGGCAAACCCCGCCAGAAATGCCCCACCACGGTGCAGGATCATGCATGAGCGCATGTCTTTTTGACATAATTCGGTGCTGCAACGCCGCATATTTCGTTTTTTGCACAGAAAGCCCTTTCCATGAAGTACGAGTCCGTAGACAGCTTCCTCGCGCAGGTCGCACAGCGCAACCCTGGCCAACCTGAATTTCTGCAAGCTGTCACAGAGGTCATGGAAAGCCTGTGGCCCTTCATCGAAAAGCACCCCCGCTACGCCGAGCACGGCCTGTTGGAACGGCTGGTGGAACCCGAGCGGGTGGTGATGTTCCGCGTGTCGTGGGTGGACGACCATGGCAGCGTGCAGGTCAACCGCGGCTACCGCATCCAGCACAGCATGGCGATTGGCCCCTACAAGGGCGGCCTGCGCTTCCATCCCTCGGTGAACCTGTCGGTGCTCAAGTTCCTGGGGTTCGAGCAGACCTTCAAGAACGCGTTGACCACGCTGCCCATGGGCGGCGGCAAGGGCGGCTCCGATTTCGACCCCAAGGGCAAGAGCCCTGGCGAAGTGATGCGCTTTTGCCAGGCCTTTGTGTCGGAACTGTTCCGCCATGTCGGCGCCGACACCGACGTGCCGGCCGGTGACATCGGCGTGGGCGGCCGCGAAGTGGGCTACATGGCCGGCATGTACAAGAAGCTCAGCAACCGTGCGGACTGCGTGTTCACGGGCAAGGGCCTGTCGTTCGGCGGCTCGCTGATCCGCCCCGAAGCCACCGGCTACGGCACGGTGTACTTTGCGCAAGAGATGCTCAAGACCCGCGGCCAATCGTTTGACGGCAAGACCGTGTCGGTGTCCGGCTCGGGCAATGTGGCGCAATATGCAGTGGAAAAGGCCATGGCCCTGGGCGCCAAGGTGCTGACGGTGTCCGATTCCAGCGGCACGGTGTACGACAAGGATGGTTTCACGGCCGAAAAGCTGGCCATCCTGATGGAAGTGAAGAACCACAAATACGGCCGCGTCAACGACTACGCCCAGCTGGTGGGCGCCGAGTTCCAGGCCGGCAAGACGCCATGGCATATCGCCGTGGACGTGGCCCTGCCCTGCGCCACGCAAAACGAGCTCAACGCCGACGATGCCGCCACCTTGATCAGGAACGGCGTGCTGTGCGTGGCCGAAGGCGCCAACATGCCTTCCACCATCGAAGCAGCCAAGGCGTTTGAAGCCGCTGGCGTGCTGTATGCACCAGGCAAGGCATCGAACGCCGGTGGCGTGGCCACGTCGGGCCTGGAGATGAGCCAGAATGCGGCCCGCCTGAGCTGGCCCGCCGAAGAAGTGGACGCCCGCCTGCTGCAGATCATGCAGGGCATCCATGCCGCCTGCCTGAAATACGGGCGGCGCGCCGATGGCTCGGTCAGCTACATCGACGGTGCCAACATCGCCGGCTTTGTGAAGGTGGCCGACGCCATGCTGGCACAGGGAGTGGTGTAATCCGCAACGCGGATTCGCACACCGGAACCGGGGGGCATTCGCCCCCTTTTTTTGCGCCGCGCGCTCCAGCGGATATGCTCGCAGAGGCATACAAATCGTCACATTTAGCGGGATTCACCGTGGAAATCTTCAGCTTCCTGAACGCTCTGGTCGAGAACGGCGGCTCTGACCTCTTCTTCAGCGTGGGCGCGCCCGTCAACCTCAAGGTCGAAGGCATCACCCATCCGCTGACGATGCCCGCCCTGCTGCCGGGGCAGGTCAAGCAGCTGGCCTATTCGGTGATGAACGAAAAGCAGATCAGCGAGTTCGAGGCCAGGATGGAAATGAACCTGTCCATCTCGGCCGAAAACCTGGGGCGCTTTCGGGTGAACGTGTTCGTGCAGCGCGGCGAGACCGGCATGGTGATTCGCTACATCAAGAGCAAGATCCCGCCCCTGGCGGCGCTGGGACTGCCGCCTACCCTTGAAAAGCTGGTGCTGCGCAAGCGCGGCCTGGTGCTGGTGACCGGCGCCACGGGCTCGGGCAAATCGACCACGCTGGCGTCGATGATCAACTACCGCAACGAGAACGTGACCGGCCACATCCTCACCATCGAGGACCCGCTGGAGTTTCTGCATGTCCACAAGCGCTCGGTGGTGGACCAGCGCGAGGTGGGCATCGACACCCTGTCGTACGAAGAGGCGCTCAAGAATGCGCTGCGCGAGGCTCCCGATGTGATCATGATCGGCGAGATCCGCGACCGAAACACCATGAAGCAGGCCATTGCCTATGCAGAAACCGGCCACCTGTGCCTGTCCACGCTGCACGCCAACAATGCCAACCAGGCGATGGAACGGGTCATCAACTTCTTCCCCGAAGACGCGCACCACCAGTTGCTCATCGACCTGAGCCTGAACCTGGCGGGCGTGGTGTCGCAGCGGCTGATTCCGGGCCTGCACGAAAAGCTGGTGCCGGCGGTCGAGGTGATGCTCAACTCACCCTACATCGCCGACCTGATCGCCAAGGGTGAATTCGCGGGCATCAAGGAGACCATGGGGCGCAGCACCGAAATCGGCATGTGCACCTTTGACCAGGCGCTTTACGCGCTCTACACCGAGGGCCGGATTTCGCTGGAGGAAGCGCTGCACAATGCCGATTCGCGCACCGACCTGGCGCTGCGCGTGCGGCTGGCCGCCGGCGTCCGCACGGTGGATGCCGGCGATCTCTCGATCGACACATCGTCGCCCATGCAGTCGGCGTCCAGGCTGTCCTGAGCACCTTCACACGCGGTTGTGCCAGGGGCTGATCAGGCATTTTGCGGCCCTGCATCTGCTACCCTCCAGCGCATGTCTGACGCTTCCACCGCCCCGGTTCGCACGGGCACTGCGACCATGCCGGCCGGGCTGGTCATTGGCCTGCTGGCGCTGCTGCTGGGCCTGCAGCCGGTCACCACCGATCTGTATCTGCCCGCGCTGCCCACGCTCCAGGCGCAGCTCCTGGCCAGCATGGCCCAATCCCAGCTCACGCTCACGGCCCTGCTGCTGGCATTTGGCTGCTCTCAGCTGGCATGGGGGCCGCTGTCGGACCGCTGGGGGCGCCGCCCCATTCTGCTGGCGGGGCTGGCGGCCTATGTGCTGGCCGCGCTGGGCTGCGCCCTGTCGCAATCGATGGCAACGCTGATCTTCTGGCGCACCGTGCAGGGCGCCGCCATGGGCGCCGGCGTGATGGGTGCGCGCGCCGTGGTGCGCGACCTGTATGCACCGGTGCAAGGCGCGCACGCCATGTCCCGCGCGCTCACGGGTCTGGGCATCATTGCCTGCCTGAGCCCGCCACTCGGCGGTCTGCTGGCGGGCCACCTGGGCTGGCGCGCCACGATGGCCGCGCTGGGCTGCTTTGGTGGCCTGGCGCTGCTGCTGGTCCTGCTGCGCTTTGAGGAAACTCTGCCCCGCCCCAACCCGCTGGCGCTGCACCCCGCGCACCTGCTGCGCACCTGGGGGCAGATCCTGCGCCACCCCACTTTCCTGGCTTTTTCGGCGACCACCACCTTCACCTACGCGGGCCTGTTCACCTACCTGGCCGCCTCGTCGTTCACCTTCATCCAGGTGCTGGGCTGGAGCCCCACCGCCTACGGCCTGCTGCTGTCATGCAATGCGGCGATGTACATCAGCGGCACGGTGCTGTGCCGGCGCCTGCTGGTGCGCTGGGGGCTGCGCCGCAGCATGGCGCTGGCCGGCCTGCTGAGCGCCACGGGCGGCACGCTGATGGGCATCTTTGCGCTCGCCGGCGTGCAAAGCGGCTGGGCCTATGCCCTGCCCTTCCTGCTGTACCAGATCGCGCATGGCATCCACATGCCCTGCAGCCAGAGCGGCGCCGTGGGCCCCTTTCCACAAGCCGCCGGCACGGCCGCTGCACTGAACGGCTTTGCCATGATGCTGGTGGCGTTTGGCGTGGGCTACTGGCTGGGCCAGCGCATGGACGGCACGGTGCTGCCGCTCGCCCTGGGCGTGTGGTTCTGGGGTCTGTGTGCCGCCCTCGCGGCCTGGACGCTGGTACAGAAATTCGGGGAGCCGGCCAAGCCATGAGCAACCCACTGCCCGCCATCGCCATCGCCGGCCCCACGGCCTCTGGCAAGACGGCCGGCGCCCTGGCCCTGGCCGCCGTGCTGGCGCCACGCCTGCCGGTCGAGATCATCAGCGTGGATTCGGCCCTGGTGTACCGGGGCATGGACATCGGCACGGCCAAACCCACGCGCGCCGAGCTGGCCGCCGTGCCGCACCACCTGATCGACATCCGCGACCCGCTGCAGGCCTACAGCGCCGCCGAGTTCGTGCAGGACGCCCAGCGTTTGACCGCCGAAATCCGCGCGCGCGGCGCCCTGCCGCTGCTGGTGGGCGGCACCATGCTGTATTTCAAGGCGCTGTTCGATGGCATCGACGACATGCCCCCCGCCGACCCCACTGTGCGCGCCCGGCTGGAGGCCCAGGCCGCCGAACAAGGTTGGCCGGCCCTGCACGCCGAACTGGCCCGCGTGGACCCCGCCACCGCCGCCCGCCTGGCGCCCGCCGACAGCCAGCGCATCCAGCGCGCGCTGGAGGTGTGGCATGTTTCCGGCCAGCCCCTCTCGCACTTTCATACGACAAAAAAGAGAGCTGACAGCGCACAACCCACAAGCGCGACAGCCCTTTTTTCCTTGGAACCCGACGACCGCGTCTGGCTGCACAAGCGCATCGCACTGCGTTTTGACGCCATGCTGGCGGAAGGTTTCGTGGAAGAAGTACACCAGTTGCGTGCCCGCGGCGACCTGCACCCCGACCTGCCCTCGATGCGCTGCGTGGGCTACCGCCAGGCCTGGGAAGCGCTCGATGCCCAGGCCGCAGCCGGCCCCGGGGCACCGCTCGACCTGGCCGACCTGCGCGAACGCGGCATTGCCGCCACCCGCCAGCTGGCCAAGCGCCAGATCACCTGGCTGCGCAGCATGCCCTGGCGCCAGGCCATTGCCTGCGACCAGCCCGACGCCACCGCGCGCCTGGTGCAGGCCGTGCTGCAGCGCCTGGAGATCCCTGCGCCATGAGCGGTCCGCTGCAGGTCGAAGCCCTGGCCAAACACTACGGCGGCACACCGGTGTTTGCCAACGTGCAGTTCACCGTGCAGCCGGGCGAATTCGTGGCCATCGTGGGCGACTCGGGGGTGGGCAAGTCCACCCTGCTCAACTGCCTGGCGGGGCTGGACCGGTGGGACGCGGGGCGCGTCGTGCATGGCGGCACCGACCTGGCACCGCTGGATGAAACCGAGCGCGCCCTCTGGCGGCGCGCCCATGTGGGGTTTGTGTTCCAGGCCTTCCATGTGCTGCCGCACCTGGATGTGGCGCAGAACGTGGCCTTGCCGCTCCTGTTGCTGGGCCGCGCCGACCCGGCGCGGGTGCAGCACATGCTGGCGGCCGTGGGACTGGCGGGCCTGGGTGAGCGCCTGCCGCAGCAACTGAGCGGCGGCCAACTGCAGCGCGTGGCCATTGCCCGCGCCCTGGTGCACCGCCCGGCCCTGCTGCTGGCCGACGAGCCCACTGGCAACCTCGACCCCGGCACCGCCGCGCGCGTCATGGACCTGCTGCTCGCACAGACGCGCGAACATGGCGCCTCGCTGGTGCTGGTCACGCACTCGGATGCCGCCGCAGCGCGCGCCGACCGGGTACTGCGGCTCATGGCGGACGGCATCGCTGGCTGGGCCGGCCCCGCCGGGCTTATTCGATATTGAGCCGCTGTGCGCTGCCGCCCTGCTTCTTGGGCAGCGTGAGCGTCAGCACGCCGTTGTCGTATTTGGCCTTGGCCTGGGCGGCATCCACATCCACAGGCAGCTGGAAGCTGCGCGCCACCGAACCAAAATAGCGCTCGGACCGCAGCACCTTCTCGCCCTCGGTCTTCTGGTCGTGCTGGCGCACCTCGGCGCGCAGGCTGACCATATTGCCATCGATCGCGACGTGGATATCCTCCTTGGGCACACCCGGCACCTCGGCCTGCACGGTGTAGCCGCCATCGGTTTCCTTCACGTCCACCTTGATCTGCGCCGGCGAGGGTATGCCGTCGCCATGCAATGGGCGCACATAGAAACCGGGGGCGATGTCCTTGAAAAAGTCATCGAACAAATTGCCACGGGTAACCAGAGAATTCATGGTGAAGCTCCTGAACGTAAGGGTTGGACAACCGGGCCGGCAAGGGAGCACCAGCCCTGGGAGTCTGCGCGGCAGAAGGCGTCGATAGCGAAAATGGGCCCCGGCGATGACAGTTTTTGCCGGATTCGCAGGTCCATGGCCCCGTCATGGGTCAAGAAGCCGGTGAAAAATGGACCGCTGCGGCACATTTACAGCCGACGCCCCTTCTGCCGCGCAGGCTCCTAATACCAAGATACGAACCGCCCAGCCCCATTTCAAGGGCTGCGGCAGTCGGGTTTGATCTGCCTCAATGACCTGCCCTGCCGGCGCTGCGCCGTCACAATCGGGTCATGCTTGCACTGCTTCGCACCTTCTCCTGGCAGGAGCTGCGCCACCACCCCTGGCGCAGCGCCGCAGCGGTGGCGGCCGTGATGCTGGGCGTGGCGCTGGCCTTTGCCGTGCATGTGATCAACAGCTCGGCCCTCGACGAGTTCGCGCAGGCCGTGCGCGCCGTCAACGGCCAGCCCGATCTGGAGCTGCGCGCCATGCAGGGCCCGCTGCCCGAAGCACTCTACGGGGAGGTCGCCGCCCTCCCGCAGGTGGTGCGCGCCAGCCCGTGGCTGGAACTTTCCACACTGGCCCAGGTGGATGGACCTGTCGCCGCACCCGCGCCTGCACCGGCCCGCGTGGTGCTGCGGGTGCTGGGCGTGGATGCGCTGCTGCTACCGGCCGTGGCGCCGGCGCTCATGCCCCGCGCCTCGACCGGCAGCGAACGGCTGGCCATGCTGGCGCCGGCCACGGTGTTTCTCAACGCGGCGGCCTTGCAGGCGCTGGGCCTGGCGAGCGATGGCAGTGGCGCGGCACCGCTGCGGCTGCAGGCCGGCACGCAGGGATCGCACATGGTGCGCGTGGCCGGTACGGTGGCTGCGGGCGGCGCGCCCCTGGCCGTGATGGACATCGGTGCCGCGCAAGACCTGTGGGGCCAGGCGGGCCACCTCACCCGCATCGATCTGCAGCTGCAACCAGGCACCGACCGCACGGCCTTCCGGCAGCGGCTGCAATCACTGCCCGGCTGGCCCGCCAACGCCATGCTGGCCGAGCCTGGCGACGCGGTGCAGCGCATCGGCAACCTGTCACGCGCCTACCGCGTCAACCTCACGGTGCTGGCGCTGGTGGCGCTGTTCACGGGGGCATTTCTGGTGTTTTCGGTGCTGGCCCTCAGCGTGGCGCAGCGTGCTCCGCAGTTGGCCTTGCTGGCGGTGCTGGGCGCCACGCCGCGCCAGCGCATGGCCCTGGTGCTGGCCGAGTCGGCCCTGCTGGGGCTGGTGGGCAGTGCCGCCGGCATTGGGCTGGGCACGGCGCTGGCGGCCACTGCGCTGCAACTGCTGGGGGGTGACCTCGGCGGTGGCTACTTTGCCGGGGTGCAGCCGGCACTGCAATGGAGCGGCCCGGCCGCGCTGCTGTATGGCGCACTGGGCGTGGTCGCCGCGCTGGTGGGTGGCTGGTGGCCCGCCCAGGCGGCCCGCCACCTGCCGCCGGCCCAAACCCTCAAGGGCCTGGGCGCCGCGGCCGGTCCGGGCTCGGGCGCCACGGTCGGTATTGTTTTGGTAGCTTTAGGCGCTTTACTGGCAAGCGCTCCACCCATTCATGGCATTCCATTGGCCGCCTACATCGCCATTGGCCTGCTGCTGGTGGGCGGCATTGCGCTGCTGCCCTGGGGCATGGCCTGGCTGCTGCAGCGCCTGCGCCCGTGGGTGGCCGGCCACCTGTTGCTGGTGCTGCCCCTGGAGCGCGCGCGCCGCATGCGCGGCTCGGCCGCCATCGCCGTGGGAGGGGTGGTGGCCAGCCTGAGCCTGGCCGTGGCGCTGACGGTGATGGTGGCCAGCTTTCGCGGATCGGTCACCGAATGGCTCGATGCGGTGCTGCCCTCGCCGCTGTATGTGCGCTCGATCCTGAGCGCGGCGGGGGGCGAGGCGGCCCTGCTGCCGCCCGGATTCGACCAGGCCGTGGCGCAGCTGCCTGGTGTGGCCCGCGTGCAACCCCAGCGCGCCAGCCCGCTGCAGCTGGACGCCGCACGCCCCGCCCTCACGCTGCTGAGCCGCCCGCTGGGCAGCGACCCGGCGCGCACGCTGCCGCTGGTGGGCGCGGCGCTGCCCGTGCCCGAGGGCCGGATGGGGGTTTACATCAGCGAGGCGGTGGTGGACCTGTATGGCCTGCAGCCCGGCATGGAGTGGCCCGCACTTTCAAAGGCTTTCAGCCCTCTGGCGCTGGATGGAAAAGCGCAAGCAACTATGTTTTTCATAGCTGGCGTCTGGCGCGACTACGCCCGCCAGTCGGGCGCCGTGGCCATCGACCGCACCGACTACCTGCGCCTGACGGGCGACGCACGCGCCAGCGACCTGGCGCTGTGGCCGCGCGATGGCACCGACCTGGCGCAGCTGCAGCAGGCGATCCGTGCGCTGCTGGCCGATTCCGGCGCAGAAAAAGGTGCGGGTGCAGCAGGGCTGGAGTTTGTCTCGGCCGGGGCCCTCCGCGAGCGTTCGCTGCGCATTTTCGACCGCAGCTTCGCCGTCACCTACTGGCTGCAGGCCGTGGCCATTGGCATCGGCCTGTTCGGCGTGGCGGCCAGCTTCAGCGCGCAGGTGCTGGCGCGGCGCAAGGAGTTCGGTCTGCTGACCCACCTGGGCCTGACCCGCCGGCAGATCCTGGCCGTGGTGGCCGGCGAGGGCGCGGCGTGGACTGGCATCGGCGCGGCCGTGGGCCTGCTGCTGGGCCTGGCCGTGGCCTTGGTGCTGGTGCATGTGGTCAACCCCCAGAGCTTTCACTGGACGATGGAGCTGCGCGTTCCCGCAGTCCGCTTGCTGGCCCTGTGCGCCGCCGTGGTGGCCTCGGGCACCCTCACCGCCTGGCTGGCGGGCCGGGCGGCAGCGGGGCAGGATGCGGTGCTGGCGGTCAAGGAAGACTGGTAGCCGCAGCGCGGGGTTGCCGCGTATGCGGTGCAGTCGTTGGGACACAATCCACACCATGCCTGCGCAAGACTGGGCTATCGAAGCCACCGGGGGAACCCGCACCGCCGTCCACCAGCGTCTGGATGCCCCGCTGCCCTGAAACACCCATCGCACTTGCCCATGACTTTCACCGCAGCGCCCTTCCACACAGCCCTGTACACGCGCCGCCAGTGGCTGGCGCTGACCCTGGCGGCGGGTGCAGCAAGCACTCAGGCTCTGCCCATGCGGGCCCTGCAGTTTCCCCGTGACCATGGCAGCCACCCGGACCTGCACACCGAATGGTGGTACCTCACGGGCCATGCGCGGGCCGCAGGCCGGCTGTGGGGGTTTCAGGTGACGTTCTTTCGCTCGCGCGTGGATGCCACGCAGGGCCTGAATTCGGCCTTTGCAGCCAAGCAGCTGCTGTTCGCCCACGCGGCGCTGACCGATGTGCAAGGCCAGCGCCTGCACCACGACCAGCGCATTGCCCGTACCGGCTTTGGCGTGGCGCAGGCCAGCGAGGCCGACACGGCCATCAGGCTGCACGGCTGGTCGCTGGCGCGAACTGCCCTGCCCACCAGCGCCCCGCTTGCAACCCAGGCGAGCGGCGCCGGGCCAGGCCCGGCCACCACCGGCAGCCGGTATGCCGCACGGGTCGAGGGCGATGGTTTTGGTCTGGACCTGCAGTGCGATAGCGTGCAGCCACCGCTGCTGCAGGGCCGGCAAGGCCTGTCGCGCAAAGGCCCCGAGGCCAGCCAGGCCAGCTATTACTACAGCCAGCCGCAGCTGGCGGTGAGCGGCGCCATCGTGCTGAACGGTCGGCGCATGGCCATTGAAAACAGCACCACCGACAGCGCCACCCACCGCGCCTGGCTGGACCATGAATGGAGCGACGCCCTGATGCACCCCGACGCCGTGGGCTGGGACTGGATCGGCATGAACCTCTTCGATGGCAGCGCGCTCACCGCGTTTCGCCTGCGGCGTGCCGATGGTTCAGCGCTGTGGTCGGGCGGCTCACTGCGCCCGGCCGGGCAGCCCACCCAGGTGTTTGCCGACAACAGCGTGGCCTTTGTGGCGCAACGCCACTGGAACAGCCCGCACAGCGGCGCCCGCTACCCGGTGCAGTGGCGGGTCGATACCCCTGCCGGCCCATTTGGCGTGCGGGCGCTGCTGGACAACCAGGAACTCGACAGCAGCGGTTCGACCGGCGCGGTTTACTGGGAGGGTCTGTCCGAGTTGCGCAATGCGGCGGGCGCGGTGATCGGCCGGGGCTATCTGGAGATGACGGGATACAAAAAGCCGCTGCGCCTGTGACGCAGCGGCTTTCGCAAAGCCCGCACGAAAAGGGAGCCGGGAGACTCAGCCCTTGCTGCCGGCCTTGCGGCGGCCCAGCCAGGCAATGATTTCACCCATGATGCCGCGGCGGAACGACAGCACGCAGATCACAAAAATCAGGCCCGTCACCATGGTGACCGATTCACCCAGGGTGTTGAACCACTCCACGCTGGTCAGCGTGGCCAGGAAATGGCCGATTTCGCCCAGCTTGTTCTCCAGCAACACCACCACCGCCGAGCCCACCAGCGGGCCGGACAGGGTGCCCAGGCCGCCGACCAGCGTCATCAGCACGACGTGGCCCGATGCCGTCCAGTGCACATCGCTCAGGGTGGCAAAGCCCAGCACCAGGGTCTTGAGCGAGCCGGCCAGCCCGGACAGCGCGGCCGACAGCACAAACGCCAGCAGCTTGAAGCGGTTGGTGTCATAGCCCAGCGAAATGGCGCGTGGCTCGTTCTCCTTGATCGCCTTGAGCACCTGGCCATAGGGCGAATGCACCGTGCGCACGATCAGCAGGAATGCCGCCGCCACCACCACCAGCACCACGTAGTACATGGTCATGTCGTTCTGCAGATCGATCAGGCCAAACAGCTTGCCGCGTGGCACGCCCTGCAGGCCATCCTCACCACCGGTGAAGGGCATCTGCAGGCAGATGAAGAACAGCATCTGCGCCAGCGCCAGCGTGATCATCGTGGAATAGATGCCTGCGCGGCGGATGGCGAAGAAGCCAACGATCAGACCCAGCAGCGCGCCGCTGGCCGTGCCCAGCAGCAGGCCGACTTCGGGGGTAAAGCCCCACACTTTCATGGACTGGCCCGCCACATAGGCCGAGCCCCCCAGAAAGGCGGCATGGCCGAAGGACAGCATGCCGGTGTAGCCAAGCAGCAAGTTGAAGGCCGAGGCAAACAGCGCAAAGCACATCAGCTTCATCACGAACACCGGGTAGGCGCCGAGCAACGGCGCCGCCAGCAGGCCGACAAACAACAGGCCGTAGCCGACAGCGGAAAGGTTCTTGGAATTCATGTGTGCAGCCCCTTATTTTTCTTTGCCGAACAGGCCGGCGGGGCGAATCAGGAGAACGATGACCATGATGACGAACACCACGGTCGAGGATGCTTCGGGATAGAACACCTTGGTGAATCCCTCGACGATGCCAAGACCCAGGCCGGTGAGGATGGAGCCCATGATGGAACCCATGCCACCGATCACCACCACGGCGAACACCACGATGATGAGGTTCTGCCCCATCAGTGGCGACACCTGGTACACCGGCGCGGCCAGCACACCGGCAAAGGCGGCCAACGCGGCACCAAAGGCATAGGTCAGCGTGATCATCAGCGGCACGTTGACGCCGAACGCTTCCACCAGGCGCGGGTTTTCAGTGCCGGCACGCAGGTAGGCGCCCAGCTTGGTCTTCTCGATCACGTACCAGGTGGCAATGCACACCGTGATGGAAGCCACCACCACCCAGGCCCGGTAGTTGGGCAGGATCATGAAGCCCAGGTTGGTGGCGCCTTCGAGCAACTCGGGCGTGTCGTAGCCCAGGCCCGAGACGCCATAGATCGAGCGAAAGACACCCTCGATCAGCAGCGTCAGGCCCAGTGTGAGCAGCAGGCCATACAGATGGTCCAGCTTGTAGATCCAGCGCAGCAGCAGCCGCTCGATCACCACCCCGAATAACCCCACCACCAGTGGCGCCAGCACCAGCATCAACCAGTAGTTGATGCCGAAGTAGTTCATGGCCATCCAGGTAATCACGGCCCCCAGCATGAACAGCGCACCATGCGCAAAGTTGATGACGTTGAGCAGGCCGAAAATCACGGCCAACCCGAGGCTGAGGATTGCGTAAAACGAGCCATTGACCAACCCCAAAAGGAGCTGGCTCAAGAGACCCGGCAATGAGACACCAAAAATTTCCATGGCAGGCGGCAGGTGGGGAGAGGTTCAGGTTAACGGGTTATTTCCAGAGCGCGCACTTGCTCTCGGCCTTGGTGGTGAACACCTGGTCACCCGGGATTTTCTTGATGATGTTCAAGTAGTCCCAGGGCTTCTTGGAGTCGGCCAGAGACTTCACCTGCACCAGGTACATCTCATGAACCATGCGGCCGTCAGGACGAATCACACCACCTTTGGCGAAGAAGTCGTTGATGGGCGTTTTCTTCATGTATTCCATGACCTTGTCGGCATCGGTGCTCTTGACGGCTGCCACGGCCTTCAGGTAGGTGGTGGTGGCAGAGTAGTCAGCGGCCTGAACGTCGGTGGGCATGCGCTTCATCTTGGCAAAGTAGCGGTCAGCAAACTTGCGCGACTCGTCGTCCTTGTTCCAGTACCAGCTCGTGGTGTGCAGCAGGCCTTCGGTGTTCTTCAGACCCAGGCTGTGGATGTCGCTCAGGAAAACCAGCAGACCGGCGGTCTTCATGGTCTTGTTGATACCGAATTCCTTGGCGGCCTTGATGGCATTGATGGTGTCACCACCCGCATTGGCCAGCCCCAGGATCTGGGCCTTGGAGTTTTGCGCCTGCAGCAGGAAGGAGGAGAAGTCGGACGCATTCAGGGGATGGCGCACTGCACCTGCAACCGTGCCGCCCTTGGCCTTGACAACAGCCGTGGTGTCGTTTTCCAGCGAATGGCCGAACGCGTAGTCAGCCGTCAGAAAGAACCAGCTCTTGCCGCCACTGTCCACCACTGCACCGCCCGTACCCTTGGCCAGTGCCACGGTGTCGTAGGCATAGTGCACGGTGTAGGGGGTGCATTGCTCGTTGGTCAATGCGGAGCTGCCGGCGCCGTTGTTGAAGTAAACGCGTTTTTTCTCCTGGGCCACCTTGGCAGTGGCCAGGGCGGTACCGGAGTTGGTGCCGCCGAAGACCATGGTGACGCCTTGCGTGTCGATCCACTCACGGGCTTTGGAGGCGGCAATGTCGGCCTTGTTCTGGTGGTCGGCGGTGAGCAGCTCGATCGGCTGACCCAGCACTTTGCCGCCGAAGTCATCAATGGCCATCTGAATGGCGGTTGCGCCGCCCTTGCCTTCCACGTCCGAATACAGGCTGGACATGTCGGTGATGAAACCGATCTTGACTTTTTCCTGCGCCTGGACGGCCGAAGTGGCCAAGCCGGCTGCGCCCAGCATCAGTGCCAGTGCCTTGAGTTTGTTTTTCATGAATCTCTCCTGTGAGTTTGCGTTTGACTACAAAACTGGGCTGTCGCCTTGCTGAACGGAACCTTCAGTCCTCAGACATCAAGGCCCGCCCCTGCGAAGAGCCGCCGGTCCCGGCAGCCCCACCGGGGTTTACTTCCAGAGAGCGCACTTGCTCTCCGCCTTGGTGGTGTAAACCTGATCGCCAGGTAACTTTTTCACGACCTTGTAATAGTCCCAAGGCTCCTTGGATTCGGCCGGTGACTTGACCTGCACCAGATACATGTCGTGCACAAAGCGTCCATCCGCACGGATGCGGCCCTTGGCATAGAAATCGTCGATGGGCGTCGATTTCAGTTTTGCCATCACCTGGTCCGCGTCCACGGTCTTGACCGCCTGCACAGCCTTGAGATAGGTCATCGTGGCCGAATAGTCCGCCGCCTGGATGTCCGTGGGCATGCGTTTGGTCTTGGCAAAGAATTTACGGCCAAAGGCGCGGGTCTGGTCGTTCAGGTTCCAGTCCCAGCTGGTGGTGAGCAGCAGGCCCTCGGTGTTTTTCAGCCCCAGGCTATGGATATCGGTCACGAATACCAGCAGGCCGGCCATCTTCATGGTCTTGTTGATGCCGAATTCCTTGGCAGCCTTGATGGCATTGATGGTGTCGCCGCCGGCGTTGGCCAGCCCCAGGATCTGGGCTTTGGAGTTTTGCGCCTGCAGCAGGAAGGAGGAGAAGTCGGACGCATTGAGCGGATGGCGCACGCCACCCACGACCGTGCCGCCTTTTTCTTTGACGACCTTAGACGTATCGGCTTCGAGCGACGCACCGAAGGCATAGTCGGCTGTCAGGAAGTACCAGCTCTTGCCGCCCTGCTCGACGATGGCGCCGCCGGTTCCCTTGGCCAGAGCCACGGTGTCGTAGGCATAGTGCACGGTGTAGGGACTGCACTGCTCGTTGGTCAATGCCGAGGCACCCGCGCCATTGACGAAATACACGCGCTTCTTCTCTTGTGCCACCTTGGCCAACGCCAGACCAACGCCCGAGTTGGTGCCACCGAACAGCATGGTCAGGCCCTGGGTATCGATCCATTCACGCGCTTTGGTCGCTGCAATATCAGGCTTGTGCTGGTGGTCCAGCGTGAGCAACTCAATCGGCATGCCGTTGACCTTGCCACCGAAGTCGTCGATGGCCATCTGAATGGCGAGCGCGCCATTCTTGCCCTCCACATCGGCATAGTTGCTCGACATGTCGGTGATGAACCCAATCCTGACCTTGTCTTGCGCGTGCGCCGCAGAGGCTGCCAAGCCAGCGACACCCAGCCACAGAACCAGGGTCTTCAACGATTTCTTCATTCTTTGTCCTCGGAAAATGGCATTCAATGGAAAGACTGCAACCCGACCCCGGGGGTCAGACGCCGAGAAGGTCGTTGAGCACCGGCATTTTTTCTTCCAGCTCGCTGGCACCGAATTTCTCGACGATGCGGCCGTGCTCCATGACATAGAAGCGGTCGGCCAGTGGCGCGGCAAAGCGGAAGTTCTGCTCGACCATGACCACGGTGTAACCGCGCTCGCGCAGCGTGATGATCATGCGGGCCAGCGCCTGCACGATGACGGGGGCCAGGCCTTCGGAGATTTCGTCCAGCAGCAGCAGCTTGGCACCGGTGCGCAAAATGCGTGCTACCGCCAGCATCTGCTGCTCGCCGCCCGACAGGCGGGTGCCCTGGCTGTTGCGGCGTTCGGCCAGGTTGGGAAACATGGCGTAAATTTCGTCGATCGACATGCCCGGCGTGCCCGTCTTGAGGACGGGCGGCAGCAGCAGATTTTCTTCGCACGACAGGCTGGAGAAAATGCCCCGCTCTTCGGGGCAATAGCCCACACCCAGATGCGCGATGCGGTGCGTTGACATGTGGATGGTCTCCACACCATTGATCTTCACGGAGCCCTTGCGCGCCCCGGTGAGGCCCATGACGGCCCGCATGGTGGTGGTGCGCCCGGCGCCATTGCGCCCGAGCAAGGTCACCACTTCGCCGGGCTGCACCACGATGTCCACGCCGTGCAGCACATGCGACTCGCCGTACCAGGCTTCGAGGTGGCGGATTTCGAGCGCGGGGGTATTGGAGGCAGTGGTCGCCATTTCAGTGGGCTCCCTGCAGTTGGCCGTCGGTCGTGCCCATGTAGGCTTCCATCACTTGGGGGTTGTTCGATACTTCGGCGTAAGGCCCCTCGGCCAGCACGGCGCCACGCTGCAGCACCGTGATGCAGTCGGCAATGGTGGACACCACCTTCATGTTGTGCTCGACCATCAGGATGGTCCGGCCAGCCGACACTTTCTTGATGAGCTGCGTCACACGGTCCACGTCCTCATGGCCCATGCCCTGCGTGGGCTCGTCGAGCAGCATGAGCTCGGGCTCCATGGCCAGCGTGGTGGCGATTTCCAGGGCGCGCTTGCGGCCATAGGGCAGATTCACCGTGAGCTCATCGGCCAGATCTTCCAGACCCACTTCGGTGAGCAGCTCCATGGCGCGGGCATCGAGCTGGCGCAGGCTGCGCTCGCTGCGCCAGAAGTGAAAGGCCGTACCCAGCTTGCGCTGCAGCCCGATGCGCACGTTTTCCAGCAGCGTCAGGTGCGGGAACACCGCCGAGATCTGGAACGAGCGGATCACGCCACGGCGTGCGATCTCTGCGGGCTTTTCACGGGTGATGTCCTGACCGTTGAACCGGATCAACCCCGAGGTTGGCTCCAGAAATTTGGTCAGCAAGTTGAAGCAGGTGGTCTTGCCGGCACCATTGGGCCCGATCAGGGCGTGGATGGAGCCGCGGCGCACCGACAGGGTCACATTGCTGACCGCGGTGAAGCCCTTGAACTCTTTGGTCAGGCTTTGGGTTTCAAGAATGACGTCGCTCATTGCGCCTTGATCGCTCCATGGGGATGCTGAGAAAAGAGCCTTGCCACAAGGTCTCCGTGGGTTCTTATGTTGCATCGCATCGTAAGTCCCGACATGGGGGCGCAGATACTGGGACAAATGCCTATGTATAAATGCCTACGTTCTGCATGCCCCCCCCGTCTCGCGAGGCCCGCAGCGCACGGCGTGTTCCATTCACGCCCGTCAAAAGGGATGCATACCCCGGGTGCAACGCCCCTCAGCGCCGCCTACACTGGCCCGATGGCAACACCCTCCCCCCTGCATGCGCGGGGCGCTCCGCGCTCCCTGTCGGGCCTGCTTCCTTTTCTACGGCCCTACCGTGCCCGCATTGGCCTTTCGCTGGTCTTTCTGGTGCTGGCAGCCGTTGCCACGCTGGCCTTTCCCCTGGCATTGCGCAACCTGATCGATGGTGGCCTGCTGGCGTCGGACCACGGCAACCAGACGATGGCGTTGCGCGGGCATTTTCAGGCGCTGTTTGCCGTCGCCATTGCCCTGGGCATTTTTTCAGCCGCACGCTTTTACATGGTGAGCTGGCTGGGCGAACGGGTGACCGCGGATCTGCGCAATGCCGTGTACAGCCATGTGCTTCAGCAAAGCCCGCAATTCTTTGAAACCACGCAGACTGGCGAGGTGCTGTCGCGGCTAACGACCGACACCACCCTGGTCCAGACCGTGGTGGGTTCGTCGCTTTCGATGGGGCTGCGCAATGCCGTCATGGGCGCCGGCGCACTGGTGATGCTGGTGTGGACCAATCCCTACGTGATGTCAGTGGTGCTTCTGCTCTTGGTGCTGGTGGTCTTGCCCAGCATGTGGATAGGACGGCGCGTGCGACGCCTCTCGCGCGACAGCCAGGACCGCGTGGCCGACTCCAGCGCCATCGCGGCCGAGGTGCTGAATGCCGTGCCAGTGGTGCAAAGCTACACGGCCGAAGCGCTGGAATCCTCGCGTTTCGCCGAGGCGACCGAAAATGCCTTTCAGGCTGCCGTGCGCCGAACGCGTGCGCGCGCTTTCCTCGTGGCATTCATCATCATTGCCAACGCAGGACTGCTGCTGTGGGGTCTCTACCGGGGTACGCAGGCGGTGCTGGAGGGGCACATGACAGCGGGCCACCTGGGGCAGACGGTGGTGTATGTCATCTTGCTGGCGGGGGCCGTGGCGGTACTGGGAGAGGTCTACGGCGACCTGCTGCGCGCCGCAGGAGCCACGGAGCGCTTGATGGAACTGATCGCCAGCAAATCTCCTGTCGCGGAGCCCTTGCTGCCCCAGCCACTGCCAACGGGAGTCCGGGGACTGAGCGTGGATTTTGAAGCGGTGAATTTCCACTACCCTTCCCGGCCCGATCAGCCGGCCCTGCAGGCCTTCACACTTCACCTCGAACCGGGTGAAACCGTCGCCCTGGTAGGCGCCAGCGGTGCCGGGAAAACCACGGTGTTTCAGTTGCTCCAGCGCTTCTACGACATCGACCAGCATCCGGACGAAGCTTCGCCTGGGCGCATTGCGGTCAATGGCGTGGACATCCGGCAACTGGGGCTCAACGAATTGCGTGCCCACATTGGCACGGTGCCCCAGGACGCGGTGATCTTCTCGGCGTCGGCCTTTGACAATATCCGGTACGGTCGCCCCGATGCTTCAACGGATGAGGTGATCGCCGCGGCACGGGCGGCCTTTGCCCACGACTTCATTGAAGCACTGCCCGAGGGGTATTCCACCTTTCTCGGAGAGCGCGGCGTTCGCCTTTCCGGCGGGCAGCGCCAACGGATCTCGATTGCACGTGCGCTGCTGAAGAATCCACCCTTGCTGCTGCTGGACGAAGCCACCAGCGCACTGGATGCGGAAAGCGAGCGTATGGTGCAGGCCGCCCTCGACTCTGCGATGCAGCGGCACACTGGCCAGCGGACCACCCTGGTCATTGCACACCGCCTGGCCACGGTGCAAAACGCCGACCGGATCGCGGTGCTGGAAAACGGCCGCATCGTCGAACAGGGAACCCATGCCGTGCTGCTCACCCAGGGCGGCGTCTATGCCCGCCTGGCAGCAATGCAATTCACGGCGTGATCGATCAGCATCGACAACGGCAATGTCGATTCACCCGAACCAGCGCCTTATTGCAAGGTTTCCTTGACCGCTTCGGGCAACAGCAACGGCAGCACCGCAATGCCCTCATCGAGCAACTGCAATGTCTCTTTGTGTGAAGCCTGGCCTCGTATGGCCCGCTCCTCGACCTCGCCGCGGTGGATGCGCCGGGCCTCTTGCGCGAACTGTGGGCCCACGTCTTCCGTATGGGCCATGACCTTGCGCGCCAGCGACAACCAAGCGGCCTGCAGATCCACACCCGATACTTCAGCAGGGTTGCGGTCCGCAGGGACATCCGCAACCGGTGCAACAGGCGCGACCGTCGGTTGCCGGGCGCCCAGATTCAGCCTGGGGGCACTCAGCCTTTTGGCGATGTGGGAGTCCGAGCACATCGGGCATTGCACGAGTGCATCACGCAACTGCCGCTGAAACTCATCCTCCGACGAGAACCACCCCTCAAAGACATGGCCCTGCCCACAATGCAGATCAAGCACCTTCATGCCAGCAACCTCTGAACCGCCCCGTCAGCCGTGGCGACGCAGCAGATAGCGGTAGACAAAACCGGGAAATGCCAGCGTGAGGAAAAGGGTGCCCGTGATGGCATAGAACTCCCACCCCTGAGGAGCAATCTGTCCGGCGCGCCGCTCCAGCAAGAGGGCCATGCCTCCCACCAGGAAATACAGCACCACCAGCTCCACCAGCCGCAGCGGCAAGGACTTCTTTGGCTGAGTCAACGGACCGATCGCCATCAGCCTGTGGTTGATAAACGGAAGATTGGCCGCGAAGTAAGCAGCAACGATGATGAGCCAGATAGCGCCAGTTTGCGACACGGAAATACCCTGCCCGAACTCAGGTCGCCAGGGCCCGCACGATGGCATCGGCACACAAGGCCATCAAGCCACCGGGCAGCAAGCCCAGCCCCAGCACCAGCGCGCCATTGACAGTCAAGACAACCCGCACATCAAGGGGTGCGGATACGCTGGTTGCCGTCAGGGGCGCATCAAAATACATCACCTTGACAACGCGCAAATAGTAGAAAGCGCCAATCAGGGACATCACGACGGCAAACACGGCCAGTGCAATATAGAGCCCTTGCCCCGATGCCACCAATGCCTGCAATACCGACAACTTGGCGTAAAAACCCACCAGTGGCGGAATGCCCGCCATGGAGAACAGGCAAACGGCCATCACGCCGGCATACAGCGGGCTGCGCTGGTTCAGGCCCGCCAGATCTGCAATCTCTTCGCTTTCAAAGCCTTCACGGGCCAGCAACAGGATCACGCCAAACGCAGCCAGGGTGGTCAGGACATAGCTCACCACGTAAAACATGGCGGAACTGTAGGCACTCTCCACGGCGGCGGCATCCACATTGCCATTGATGACACCCGACAACAGGCCCAGTAAGACAAAGCCCATCTGTGAAATGGTGGAGTAAGCCAGCATGCGTTTCAGATTGGTCTGCGCAATGGCGGCCAGGTTACCCACCAGCAGCGAGCCGATGGCCAGCACCGCGAGCATCTGCTGCCAATCGATGGCCAGAGGCAGCAACCCATCCACCAGCAGCCGGATGGTGATCGCAAATGCCGCGAGCTTGGGCGCGCCACCGATCATCAGTGTCACGGCCGTGGGTGCACCCTGGTAAACATCGGGAATCCACATGTGGAAGGGCACCACACCCAGCTTGAAAGCCAGACCTGCGACCACGAAAACCAGTCCGAACACCAGCACCTGGTGCCGGATCTGGCCGGAATTGACGGCCTTGAACACTTGCCCGATATCGAGCGATCCCGTCGCGCCATACAGCATCGACAGACCATAAAGCAGGAAACCGCTGGCCATGGCACCGAGCACGAAATACTTCATGGCGGCTTCGGTGGCCGTTGCGTTGTCTCGGCGCAATGCCACCAGGGTGTAACTGGACAGGGTCAGCAGCTCCAAGCCCAGGTAGATCACCAGAAAGTTGTTGCCGGAGACCATGATGGACATGCCCAGCAACGCCAGCATCGACAGGGTGAAAAACTCACCACCACGCAACATGCCACGATCGGCAGCGTAAGGGCGCCCGTAGACCAGCGTCACCATCACTGCCACCGTGGCAAAACACTTGAGCCAGTTGCCCATGGCATCACTGACGACCATGTTGCCGAAACCGTAGAACGTGTTTCCGCCGCTGGCATACAGCCCCTGCAGGACGGCAACCACGGCCAGCGTGAGCATGGTGAGGACATAAGTACCGGTACGGCGTGGGCTGCGAACCCCCAGGTCCACCAGCATGATCACGCAGGCCATGGTCAGCAGCACGATCTCAGGGTAAACGGCAAGCCAGCTGATGTTGTCAATCATCTCGAATCTCTCAGTTCAGTCTGGTCAGTTCAGCTTGGACAGGGCCACATGCTTGAGCAACTCCGCCACAGAGGTGTCCATCACGTCGGTGAAGGGGCGTGGATAAAGACCCATCGCCAGCACGGCAATCGCCAGCAGCGACATCACGAGGAACTCTCGACTGTTGATATCGGAGAGCTCCTTGACGTGATCGTTGGCAACAGGACCCAGATAGACCCGCTTGAACATCCAGAGCGTATAAGCGGCGCCAAAGATCAACGCCGTGGCGGCTGCGCCACCGATCCAGAAATTGGCCTTCACCGCCCCCAGGATCACCATCCACTCACCCACGAATCCGGCGGTTCCCGGCAGTCCGCAGTTGGCCATGGCAAACAGCAAGGCAAATGCCGTGAAGTTCGGCATGGTATTGACGACGCCGCCGTAAGCAGAAATTTCGCGGGAGTGCACCCGGTCGTACAGCACGCCAATCGACAGGAACATGGCACCGGAGACAAAGCCATGCGCAATCATTTGCACCAGACCGCCCGAAACACCCAGATCATTGAAGATGAAGAAACCGAGCGTGACAAAACCCATGTGCGCAACAGAGGAGTAAGCCACCAGCTTTTTCATGTCCTTCTGGACCAGTGCCACCAGGCCCACATAAATCACGGCCACCAGTGACAACGCAATCATGAGCCAAGCCCATTCCCGCGATGCATCCGGTGCAATCGGCATGGAAAACCGCAGAAAACCGTAGGCTCCCAGCTTCAACATGATGGCCGCCAGGACAGCGGAGCCGCCCGTGGGGGCTTCCACGTGCACATCGGGCAGCCAGGTGTGGACAGGCCACATGGGTACCTTGACCGCGAACGCTGCAAAGAAAGCAAAGAAAAGCAGCGTCTGCGCGGTGGAACTGAGCGGCAATTGGTGCCATGCAGCGATGTCGAAACTGCCACCCGACTGGTTGTACAGAAAGATGAGCGCAATCAACATCAACAACGAGCCGAGCAGCGTGTAGAGGAAGAACTTGAACGCCGCGTAGATCTTGTTGGGCCCGCCCCAGATACCGATGATCAGGTACATCGGAATCAGGGTTGCCTCAAAGAACACGTAGAACAACAGGCCGTCAAGGGCGCAAAACACCCCGATCATCAACCCCGAAAGGATCAGAAAGGCACCCATGTACTGATTGACGCGCTCGGTGATCGACTCCCAGGATGCAACCACCACGATGACCGTGATAAACGCGGTGAGTGGCACAAACCAGAAGGAAATGCCATCCACACCCAGGTGGTAATGGACATTGAAACGCTCAATCCAGGTGGTCTTTTCGACAAACTGCATGGCCGCGGTACCCAGCTTGAAGCCATCGTACAGAGGCAGCGTGACCAACAAGCCGATGATGGCGCCAATCAGCGCGACCCAGCGAACGGCACGGGCGTGCTCATCCCGCCCGACCGCCAGCAGCAGAACACCGAAGACGATTGGCGTCCAGATTGCAAGACTCAACAAACCCATTTTGTTCTTTTCCTTATTTGATGAGCTGCAGGAAATAGTCGCGCCAGACGAACCAGGTCATCAGCGCAAACACGCCCAGAATCATCACCAGGGCATAGTGGAAGATGAACCCGGTCTGCATCCAGCGCACCACGCCGGAAATCCAGCCCACCAGCTTCCACGATCCATTGACCAGGGCACCATCAATGATGGCGCGGTCTCCCACCTTCCATAGACCCGAGCCGAGGGCGCGTGCGCCACGCGCCAGGATGTTCTCGTTGATCCAGTCCAGGTAGTACTTGTTTTCCAGCAGCGCATAGAGCGGTTGCACCCGTGCCTTGATGGCCGTGGGCAAAGCGGGATTGACCATGTACATGTAGTAGGACAACGCCACACCCGCCAGCGCCAGCCAGAACGGAGCCGTCTGCAATCCATGCAAGGCCATGGCCATGGGACCGTGGAAGATTTCGGCCAGTTTGGCCATGGCGGGATGCTTGGCTGCATCCACAAAAATCACGTCCTTGAAAAAGTCGCCAAACAGCATGGGCTGGATGAACATGAAGCCCACCACGACAGACGGAATAGCCAGGAGAACCAGCGGCACCGTGACCACCCAGGGCGATTCATGGGGCTCATGGTGCTCGCCATGACCATGTCCATGGTCGTCCGCATGGTGAGCCTCTGGATTCTGGTCAAAGCGTTCCTTTCCATGGAACACCAGGAAATACATGCGGAACGAATAGAACGCCGTGATGAAGACACCCGCCAATACGGCGAAGTGGGCAAACCCAGCGGCTGGCAAGTGGCTGAAATGGACGGCCTCGATGATGCTGTCCTTGGAATAGAAACCCGAGAACAGGGGTGTACCGATCAGCGCCAGCGAACCGAGCAGCGAAGTAATCCAGGTGATGGGCATGTACTTGCGCACGCCGCCCATCCAGCGGATGTCCTGGTTGTGGTGCATGCCCATGATGACCGAACCAGCGCCCAGGAACAAAAGCGCCTTGAAGAATGCGTGGGTCATCAGATGGAACACGGCCACCGAGTAGGCCGAGGCCCCCAGGGCCACCGTCATGTAGCCGAGCTGCGACAAGGTGGAATAAGCCACCACGCGCTTGATGTCATTCTGGATGATGCCCAGAAAGCCCATGAACAGGGCCGTGATGGCGCCAATGACCAGAATGAAGTTGAGCGCCGTATCCGACAGTTCAAACAGCGGCGACATGCGGGCCACCATGAAAATACCGGCCGTCACCATGGTTGCCGCGTGAATCAAGGCGGAAATGGGGGTTGGACCTTCCATGGAATCGGGCAGCCACACATGCAACGGGAACTGGGCGCTTTTACCCATGGCACCAATGAACAGGCAGATACAGATGACCGTGATGAGCATCCAGTCGGTCCCCGGGAAGGACAGACCACCCAGTTCAGCCGATTTGCCAAACACCTCACCGTAATTGAGGGTGCCGGTGTATGCCGCTATCAATCCGATGCCCAGAATGAATCCGAAGTCACCCACACGATTGACCAGGAAGGCCTTCATGTTGGCGAAGATGGCAGAGGGCTTGTTGAACCAGAAACCAATCAGGAGATACGAGACCAGGCCCACCGCTTCCCAGCCAAAGAAAAGCTGCAGCAGGTTGTTGCTCATGACCAGCATGAGCATGGAGAACGTGAACAGCGAAATGTAGGCAAAGAAACGGTTGTAGCCGTCGTCCTCTTCCATGTAGCCGATGGTGTAGATGTGCACCATGAGCGACACGAAGGTCACCACCACCATCATCATGGCGGTAAGGCTATCGATGAGGAAGCCGACTTCCATCTTGAGCCCGCCCACGACCATCCAGGTGTAGAGCGTCTCATTGAAGCGTGCGCCATCCAGAGCGACGCTCTTGAGCGTCATGGCCGACAGGACGAAGGCCACCAGAACACCCAGGATGGTCAGCGTGTGGCTGAGGCGTCGACCGATCCAGTTGCCACCAAATGTGGTGCCAAGGATGCCGGCCAGCAAGGCGCCCGCCAGCGGCGCTAGCGGAACCGCCAGAAGCGTTGAAGCAGAAAGGGTTTGACTCATTCTTGAGAACCTTGGGAATGCGTGCGACTCAACCCTTGAGGGTGTTGAGGTCTTCCGCGTTGATGCTGGTCTTGTTGCGGAACAGCAGCACCAGTATGGCCAGACCGATGGCCGACTCGGCCGCAGCCACCGTCAGGATGAAAAACACGAAAACCTGGCCGTGCATGTCGCCCAGATAGTGCGAGAACGCCACGAAATTCATATTGACCGCAAGCAGCATCAATTCGATCGCCATCAGCAGAACGATCAGGTTCTTGCGATTCAGGAAAATACCGATCACGGCAAGGGCGAACAACATCGCGCCCAGTGAAAGAAAGTGGCCCAGCGTCAATGTCATGCTTTTTTCTCCTCGCCCGCAGGCTCAGTGGCGACTTCGGGGGCGGGCTTCCGGGTTGCCGCCAGCTTCACCACCTGCAGACGATCACGCGCCCGCACCCTGATCTGCGTCGAGGGGTCGATCGCCTTGGTGTCCTTGCGTTGGCGCAGCGTCAAGGCAATGGCTGCAATCATGGCCACCAGCAAGATGACGGCGGCAATTTCCACGGGATACAGGTATTCCGTGTAGAGCAATTTGCCCAGCGCCTTGGCATTGGAGTAGGGAACCACCTGCCCCGCCGCATCCAGCACCACCGCTGCGGCCTTGGGCTCATCCATGCCCCGAAAGCCACCCATGAGTACTGCCGCCATTTCCAGGGCGATCATGGCGCCAACGAAGGCGGCCAGCGGGAAATGCTTCCAGAACCCCTTGCGTATCGTATCGATGTGGATATCCAGCATCATCACCACGAACAGGAACAGCACCATGACTGCCCCCAGATACACCAGGACCAGCACGATGGCGAGAAACTCCGCCTTGAGCAGCAACCAGATCGCAGCAGCCTGAGAGAAGGCCAGGATCAGGTTCAGCACCGCATGCACGGGATTGCGCGCGGTAATCACCCGGAATGCCGCAAACAGCAGCACCACCGAGAAGAGATAGAAAAAACCAGTCTTGGCGTCCATGAATCGGTTCTTTGTAGAAAGTCTGGCCTAAGGAACTCGCATCAGTACCGCATTAGCGGTACTTGGCGTCAGCGGCCTTGGCCGCAGCGATTTCACCTTCATAGCGGTCACCCACCGCCAACAGCATGTCTTTGGTGAAATACAGATCGCCACGCTTCTCCCCGTGGTATTCGAGGATGTGCGTCTCGACGATCGAATCCACCGGGCAGCTCTCTTCGCAAAAGCCACAGAAGATGCATTTGGTCAGGTCGATGTCGTAACGCGTGGTGCGGCGCGATCCATCCTCGCGCACATCCGACTCGATGGTGATGGCCATCGCAGGGCAGACGGCTTCACACAGCTTGCAGGCAATGCAACGCTCTTCACCGTTGTCATAGCGGCGCAATGCATGCAGCCCCCGGAAACGCGGCGACAAAGGCGTCTTTTCCTCGGGGAACTGCACCGTCACCTTGCGGCGAAAGGCGTAGCGTCCGGTCAGGGCCATGCCCTTGACCAGTTCCACCAGCATGAAACTCTTGAGAAAGTCTTTGAACGAAAAAGGTGCAGCAGCAGCAACAGCAGTCATTTGTGTCCCCGCTTATTTCCAGATATTCCACGGCGAGAGCAACCACCCGCCAACAATGAGCAGCCACACCAGCGTGACCGGAATGAAGATCTTCCAGCCCAGACGCATGATCTGGTCGTACCGGAAACGGGGGAACGTCGCCCGGATCCAGATAAACATCGACACCACGGCAAAGGTCTTCAGACCCAGCCAGATCCAGCCCGGAACCCAGTTGAACAGTGCGCTGTCAATCGGAGACAACCAGCCACCCAGGAACATCAGCGCCGCCAGAATGGACACCAGCCACATGCTGGCGTATTCGGCCAGGAAGAAAATGGCAAAACCCATGCCCGAATACTCAACCATGTGTCCCGCCACGATCTCGGCCTCTCCCTCCACCACGTCAAACGGGTGGCGGTTGGTTTCTGCCACGCCGGAGATCAGGTACACCAGGAAAATCGGCAGCAGGGGCAACCAGTTCCACGACAGGAAGCCCAAACCCTTGTCGGCGGCCATGCCACGCCCCTGCCCCATCACGATTTCGGTCAGGTTCATGCTGCCAGACACCATGATCACCACCAGGAAGCAAAAGCCCATGGCGATTTCATAGCTGACCATCTGCGCCGAAGCCCGCAACGCCCCCAGAAAGGCGTACTTCGAATTGGAGGCCCACCCGGCAATGATCACGCCATAGACTTCGATGGAAGTAATGGCCATCACCAGCAGCAAGCCCGCATTCACATTGGCCAGCGCGACGTCTGGGCCAAAGGGAATCGCCACCCAGGCCGCCAGTGCGGGCATGATCGCCATGACCGGCCCCAGTACAAAGAGACCTTTGCTCGCCGCGGTAGGCTGGATGATTTCCTTGGTCAGCAGCTTCAAGGCGTCCGCAATCGGCTGCAGCAGTCCGAAGGGGCCAACCCGGTTGGGACCATGGCGAACCTGCATGAAACCCAACAGCTTGCGCTCCCACAGCGTCAAATAAGCAACCGCCCCCATCAACGGCGCCAAAATCACCACAATTTTCAGCAGTATCCAGAGTACGGGCCAGACAATGGCGGTCCACCAGCCATAGCCCAACAGGTTCAAACCTGCGTTGTGGATTGCATCAATCATGCCGCGACTCCTTCCTGCGCACGACGTGCATCCGCCGTCAGTTGCAACGAGGGGGCCCGCCGCACCAGTCCGTCCAGCTGGTAGATGGACGCCACGACCGGCTCACCCACTGCAGCGTTGGCAGCCTGTGGCAGCATGGCCTGGGCGTTATTCAACAGCGCGGATGAAACCGTTGCCGTGCCGTCTGCCGGAGTGCCGGTCGCCTTGGCAAGCACCTCCTGGGAGGTTTCGAAATCAAAACCCGGAACGTTCAGCAGATTGGCCAGTACCCGCAGCACTTTCCAGGCAGGCCGGGTTTCACCCAACGGCCGGACGACCGCATGGAAACTCTGCAAACGGCCTTCGGCGTTCACAAAGCTGCCCGATGTCTCGGTAAATGGAGCGATCGGCAGCAAGACATCGCTGAAAGCCATGTTGGCCTTGAACGGGCTCAGCGTGACCACCATATCGGTCTTGGCAAGCGCCTGACAAGCGGCCTCACCACCGGCCGCATCAAAGGCGGGCTCGGTATTCAGCAGAATGGCCGCTTTCAGGCTTCCACCGAGCATCTGGCCGGCATTCTGGCCACCGTTGACAGGCATGGCACCGGCAAACTGTGCCCCCACCGTGTTGGCAGCCTCCGTGAGGTAACCCACCGTGGCGCCCGCCTGCTCACCGATCCACTGCGCCAGCGCCAGCAAGCGGCTGGCATGTGCATGGTGCGCAGCTGCGTTCCCGAGCAAGATGGCCTTGCGCTCGCCGCCCAGCAGGGAACGGGCGATGGCCAAAGCCGAGCCGTCCACCGAAGCGGCCCCATCGGGAGCCGGTATGCCTTTTTCCTGGGCAATGGCGGCGGCAACGCTGGCGAGCGCCTGCTCCCATGCGCCGGACTGCTGCACCAGCGTGTGTGCCACGGGCATGGCCCAGTCATAAACTTCAGAATTGATGGCACTGACCGCACAACCATGGCGCGCTGCCTGGCGAATACGCTGTGCAAACAGCGGATGGTCCTTGCGCAGGTTGGAGCCGACCACCAGCACACGCTGCAAAGTGGAAAGCGATGCGATGGAGGTGCCCAGCCAGCGAATTCCGGCTGGTGCCGGGAATTCGGCATTACGCAGCCGGTAGTCGATGTTCTCGCTGCCCAGTCCACGCACCAGGGAGCCTGCCAGATACAGCTCTTCCAGCGTACTGTGCGGGCTCACCAGGGCGCCAATAGCGCCAGCGCCATGGTCGTTGCGAACGCAGCGCAAACCGTTGGCGACGTATTCGAGTGCCGTCTGCCAGTCCACCTCTTGCCAGGTGCCGCCCTGCTTGAGCATGGGCCGGGTCAGGCGTTCGTCGCTGTTGAGCGCTTCATACGAAAAGCGGTCGCGGTCCGCAATCCAGCATTCGTTGACCTCTTCGTTCTCGAAGGGGACGACGCGCATGACCTTGTGATTCTTCACCTGGACAATGAGGTTGGCGCCGGCGGAGTCATGGGGACTGACCGACTTGCGGCGCGAAAGCTCCCAGGTGCGGGCGCTGTAGCGGAAAGGCTTGCTGGTCAACGCACCCACCGGGCAGATGTCGATCATGTTGCCCGAGAGTTCGGAATCGATCGTGTCGCCCGTCACGGTGGTGATCTCGGAGTGTTCACCCCGATGGATCATGCCCAGTTCCATGACGCCAGCCACTTCCTGGCCGAAGCGCACACAGCGGGTGCAGTGGATGCAACGGCTCATCTCCTCCATGGAGACCAGCGGGCCCACATCCTTGTGGAGCACCACGCGTTTTTCCTCTTCGTAACGCGACGAGGAAGCGCCATAGCCGACGGCCAGATCCTGCAGCTGGCATTCCCCGCCCTGGTCGCAGATGGGGCAATCGAGCGGGTGATTGATGAGCAGAAATTCCATCACCGACTTCTGCGCCTGAATGGCTTTGTCGGTCTTGGTGCGCACGATCATGCCTTGCGTCACCGGAGTGGCGCATGCAGGCATGGGTTTGGGCGCTTTTTCGACGTCCACGAGGCACATGCGGCAATTGGCCGCAATCGACAGCTTTTTGTGGTAGCAGAAGTGGGGAATGTAGGTGCCAGCCTTTTCGGCAGCATGCATCACCATGGAGCCCTCGGTGACTTCTACCTTCTGACCGTCCAGTTCAATTTCAACCATATGCTTTTCTCGCGATCAGGCAGAGGGCGCAGCCTGAGGGGTCTTGTTCCGGATCAACGCTTCGAACTCGGGGCGGAAGTGCTTGATCATGGCGCGCACGGGCATTGCCGCAGCATCGCCCAGGGCGCAGATGGTGCGGCCCATGATGTTGCTGGCCACGGAGTCGAGCACCTCCATGTCGGCAGGACGACCCTCACCACGATGGATGCGGTCCACCAGACGCCAGAGCCAGCCCGTGCCTTCGCGGCATGGCGTGCACTGTCCGCACGACTCATGCATGTAGAAATAGGACAGGCGCTTGAGGGATTCCACCATGCAGCGCGAATCGTCCATGACGATGACGGCACCCGAACCCAGCATGGAGCCGGCCTTGGCAATGGAGTCATAGTCCATGGTGCATTCCATGATGATGGATGCCGGCAACACGGGCGACGACGAGCCGCCAGGAATCACTGCCTTGAGCTGGCGACCTGTTCGTACACCACCCGCCAATTCGAGGAGCTTGGCAAACGGCGTACCCATGGGCACCTCGTAGTTGCCGGGACGCTCCACATCGCCACTGACCGAGAAGATCTTGGTACCACCGTTGTTGGGCTTGCCGCAGGCCAGGTAGGCTGCGCCACCGTTGCGGATGATCCACGGCACCGCCGCAAAGGTTTCGGTGTTGTTGATGGTGGTGGGCTTGCCATAGAGGCCGAAGCTGGCCGGAAATGGCGGCTTGAAGCGGGGTTGCCCCTTCTTGCCTTCCAGCGATTCGAGCAAGGCCGTTTCCTCGCCGCAGATGTAGGCACCAAAACCATGGTGTGCATGCAGCTGAAAACTGAAACCGCTGCCCAGGATGCCGTTGCCCAGATAACCCGCAGCGCGCGCCTCTTCCAGCGCGGCCTCGAAGCGCTCGTAGACCTGGAAGATCTCACCGTGGATGTAGTTGTAGCCCACGCTGATACCCATCGCGTAGGCAGCAATGATCATGCCCTCGATCACGATGTGCGGGTTGTACATCAGGATGTCGCGGTCCTTGCAAGTGCCTGGCTCGCCCTCGTCCGAGTTGCACACCAGGTACTTCTGACCGGGGAACTGCCGTGGCATGAAGCTCCACTTCAGGCCGGTGGGAAAACCCGCACCGCCGCGACCCCGCAGACCGGACTCCTTCACGGTCGCAATCACCTGGTCCTGCGTGAGTCCCTCACCACCATCCTTGCCCAGGATGGCGCGCAACGCCTGGTAGCCACCCCGCGCTTCATAGTCCTTGATACCCCAGTTGGAGCCATTCAGGTCGGCGTAGATCTGGGGCGCAATGTGGCGGTCATGGAAGCAGGTTTCGACACCTGCTGCCTGGAATTGTCCAAGCACCTGGGCAGCCGTGGTCATTGCTTCGCCTCCACTGCACGCAGGCTGTCGACCAGTTGGTCGAGCTTGTCATTGCCCATGAAGCTGCACATGTTGCGGTCGTTCACCAGCATCACGGGCGCATCGGCGCAGGCACCGAGGCACTCGCATTGCTGCAGGGTGAACAGGCCGTCCGGCGTGGTTTCCCCCATGGAAATGCCCAGCTTGTGCTCAAGGTGCTCCAGGGCCTTGCCGCCGTCACGCAACAGGCATGGCAGGTTGGTGCAGACGTTGAGCTTGTACTTGCCCACCGCCTGCTGGTTGTACATGTTGTAGAAGGTGGTGACTTCGTGCACGGCGATCTGCGGCATGCCGAGGTACTCGGCAATCCCTGCTTCGCTGGCTTCGCTGACATGCCCCTGCTCCTGCTGCACGATGGACAGGCAGGCCATCACGGCCGACTGCTTCTGCTCCGGCGGGTACTTGGCCACTTCTCGCGCGAATCGCGCTTTGGTCGCTTCGGTAATCATCGATCAATCTCTCCGAACACGATATCCATGGTTCCAATGATGGCCACGGCGTCCGCAATCATGTGGCCCCGGGCCATTTCATCCAGCGTGGCCAGATGCGCAAAACCGGGGGCACGGATCTTCAGGCGATAGGGTTTGTTCGCACCATCGCTCACCAGATAGATGCCAAACTCCCCCTTGGGATGCTCCACTGCCGCATAGGCCTCGCCCTCGGGAACATGGAACCCTTCAGTGAACAGCTTGAAATGGTGGATCAGCTCTTCCATGTTGGATTTCATGGATTCGCGATCAGGCGGTGCGATCTTGTGGTTGTCGGTGATCACCGGCCCTGGATTGACACGCAGCCAGTCCACACATTGCTTGATGATGCGGTTGGACTCGCGCATTTCCTGCATGCGGACCAGATAACGGTCATAGCAGTCGCCCGTCTTGCCCACAGGTACATCGAAGTCCATGCGGTCGTAAACATCGTAGGGTTGCGTCTTGCGCAAATCCCACGCAATGCCGGAGCCGCGCAGCATGGGGCCGGTCATCCCCAGGTTCAGCGCCCGCTCGGGCGGCACGACACCGATGCCCACGGTGCGCTGCTTCCAGATGCGGTTGTCGGTGAGCAGGGTTTCGTACTCGTCCACACAACCTGGGAAGCGCTGGGTGAAGTCGTCGATGAAATCAAGCATCGAACCCTGGCGGTTCTTGTTCATGGCCTCCAGGGCCTTGGCATTCTTGATCTTGCTGACCTTGTACTGCGGCATGCTGTCCGGCAGATCACGGTACACACCGCCCGGACGGAAATACGCCGCGTGCATGCGCGCACCGGACACGGCTTCGTACATGTCAAACAGGTCTTCGCGCTCGCGGAAGGTGTAGATCAGGATGGTGGAGCTGCCGCAATCGTTGCCATGCGAGCCGAGCCACATCAGGTGGTTCAGCAGGCGCGTGATTTCAGCAAACATCACACGGATGTACTGCGCGCGCAGCGGCACTTCAACGCCCAGCAGTTTTTCAATCGCCAGGCAGTAGGCGTGCTCGTTGCACATCATCGAGACGTAATCGAGCCGGTCCATGTAAGGCAGCGACTGGATGTAGGTCTTGTGCTCGGCCAGCTTTTCGGTCGCGCGGTGCAGCAGACCAATATGCGGGTCGGCGCGCTGCACCACTTCGCCATCGAGCTCCAGCACCAGACGCAGCACACCGTGCGCGGCCGGATGCTGCGGACCAAAGTTCAGGGAATAGTTCTTGATTTCCGCCATGATGGATCACATGAGACGCCCAGCGGCTCAGTGCAGGCCTCCGTACTTGTCTTCGCGAATGATGCGGGGCGTGATTTCCCGAGGCTCGATGGACACGGGCTCATAGACCACGCGCCGCTGCTCGGCGTCGTAGCGCATTTCCACATGCCCGGACAGCGGAAAATCCTTGCGGAAGGGGTGACCGATGAAGCCATAGTCGGTCAGGATGCGGCGCAGATCATTGTGGCCATCGAACACGATGCCGAACAGATCAAAGGCCTCGCGCTCGTACCAGTTGGCCGAGTTCCACAGATCGGACACCGACGCCACCACCGGAAAATCATCGTCCGGACAGAACACCTTCACGCGCACGCGCTGGTTCAGACTGACAGACAGCAGGTGCGATACCACGCCATAGCGGGCCCCCTCGTTCACGGCGTCGGCATAGGCAGAATAGTCCACGCCACACAGGTCGATGAGCTGCTCGAAGCGGCAACCCTCGGCATCGCGCAACACGCGCATGGCATCCAGGTAGTCGGCAGCAGCCACCACCACCGTGACTTCATCCAGGGCCACCGTGATTTGGAGCGCCCGACCGCCCAGGGCCGCAGCAATGTTGTCTTGGAGTTTTTCCGGCCGAATGGCAACAGCAGTCATCATCAACCCTTCAGACACGAGCAATGGTGTTGGTGCGGCGGATTTTCTGCTGCAACTGGATGATGCCGTAGATCAACGCTTCGGCCGTGGGCGGACAGCCAGGCACATACACGTCCACCGGCACGATGCGGTCACAGCCACGCACCACGGAATAGCTGTAGTGGTAGTAGCCACCACCATTGGCGCACGACCCCATCGACAGAACCCAACGGGGTTCCGACATCTGGTCATACACCTTGCGCAAAGCCGGTGCCATCTTGTTGCACAGCGTGCCGGCAACAATCATCAGATCGGACTGTCGCGGACTGGCGCGGAACACCTCGGCGCCGAAGCGTCCGATGTCGTAGCGCGCGGCGGCGGCATGCATCATCTCGACCGCGCAGCACGCCAGACCAAAGGTCATGGGCCACAGGGATCCGGTCTTGGCCCAGTTCACCACAGAGTCGTAACTCGTGGTGATGAAGCCTTCCTTCATCACGCCTTCAATCATTGCATCAGTCCTTGTTGAAGCCCGCTCATTCCCAGTTCAGGGCGCCTTTTTTCCACTCGTAGGCAAAACCCACGACCAGGATGGCCAGGAAGATCACCACGGCGACAAAGCCGGTAAGCCCTACTTCCTGCAGCGACACGGCCCAGGGAAACAGGAAGGCGATTTCCAGATCGAACAGGATGAAAAGAATGGCCACGAGGTAGTAGCGCACATCGAATTTCATGCGCGCATCCTCGAAGGCTTCGAAGCCACATTCGTAAGGGGAGTTCTTCGCCGCATCCGGGCGATTGGGGCCCAGCACATACCCCAGAGCCAGGGGAACGACACCTACGGCGATGCCGACCAAGATAAACAAAAGGACGGGGAGGTACTGTTCGAGGTTCATCTGAAGGATGTGCTCACCGCTGTGGCCTTGCCCGTCAGAACCCTGGCCGGGTCATGCAGGCAGGCCTTTGTTTTGGTGCCGTCGGCGAGACTCGAACTCGCACAGCTTTCGCCACTACCCCCTCAAGATAGCGTGTCTACCAATTTCACCACGACGGCTGATTTTTCATCTGGATGGCATGAGGAACCTTGCGGTTTTGGCTTCCCAGACAATCCGGAATTCTACTCCGGAAAAACCCTGCTCCGGAGCCCGAAAACCAATTTAGTGCAGTTTATTTCGTCGGGATCTGCGCGGCACCCGAGGCGGGCGCTGCAGGCGCAGGAACCACCGCATTCGATCCTGCCGTCGCAGGCGCATCCACCGAAGCCGCGGGAGCCACTGCAGCCGGCGTTTCCAGCACGCTGCCTGAACTCGCGGGACGCACATTGCCGAAATAAGCCAGCGCCAGCGTCGCCACGAAGAACACCGTGGCCAGCACGCCCGTGGTGCGCGAAAGGAAGTTGGCACTGCCGCTGGCACCAAACAGGCTACCCGAACTGCCGCTGCCAAAAGCCGCCCCCATGTCGGCGCCCTTGCCATGCTGGACCAAGATCAGGCCAATCATGCCCAACGCCGTCAGCATCTGCACACCCAAAATCACATTCACAAGCACATTCATTCTCTATTTACTCCTGATTTAATAGCTGCAAGCGCAATTCTTTATTGGGCTGCAGCAATAATTTGCAAAAAGTCTTGGGCCTTCAGCGCCGCGCCACCCACCAGGCCGCCGTCGATGTCCGGCTGCGCCAGCAACTGCGCTGCATTGGCGGCGTTCATGCTGCCACCGTACAGCAGGCGAATACGGTCCGCGTGTTCACTGGCGGCGGCCAACTGGGCCCGCAGCACGGCGTGCACCTGCTGGGCCTGCTCTGGCGAAGCCGTGCGCCCGGTTCCAATGGCCCAGACGGGCTCATAGGCCACCACGATCTCGCTGATGCAATGGCCATTGAGGTGGATCACCGCCGCCAGCTGGCGCTTCACGACCACCTCGGTCTGGCCAGCCTCCCGCTCGGCCAGGGTTTCACCCACGCACACAATGGGCGTGATGCCCAGCGCCAGCGCCCGCTGCGCCTTGACGGCCACCACGGTATCGCTCTCGCCGTGGTACTGGCGGCGCTCGGAGTGCCCCACCAACACATAGTGCACACCAAATTCCTTGAGCATGGCCGCCGAGGTTTCGCCCGTGTACGCGCCCGCCTCATGCACCGAGACATCCTGCGCAGCCAGCGCCAGCGCCGACCCCGCTGCAATGCCTGTCACCTGCGCCAGATAGGGCGCCGGCACCGCCACCGCCACGTCGCAGGCGGGCTGCCCCATGCCAGCGATCAGGGCACGCACCAGTGCGTCGTTGGCAGCCAGGCTGCCATTCATCTTCCAGTTGCCCGCGATGAGTTTCTTTTTCATGATGACCACGTCAAAACAATCTTGCCGATGTGTCGGTTGGACTCCATCAGCGCATGGGCCTGCGCCGCATCCGCCGCAGCGAAAGTGCTGTGAATGACCGGGCGAACCTTGCCCGCCGCGATCAGGGGCCAGACATGCTCGCGCAGCGCGCGCGCAATGGCACCCTTGAACGCCACCGGGCGCGGCCGCAAGGTCGAACCCGTGATGGTCAGCCGGCGCCGCAGCACCAGCCCCGCGTTGAATACACTCTTGACCCCGCCCTGCACGGCGATGATGACCAGGCGACCGTCTTCCGCGAGGCACTCCACCTCGCGCGCCACGTAGTCGCCGGCAACCATGTCCAGCACCACATCCACACCCTTGCCGGCGGTGATGCGCCTGGCTTCCTCGACAAAGTCCTGCGTCCTGTAATTGATGGCATGGTGTGCGCCCAGCGCCAGGCAGGCCGCACATTTTTCATCGCTGCCCGCCGTCACGATCACCGTGGCACCCATGGCGCGCGCCAACTGGATGGCCGTCACGCCTATGCCACTGGTGCCGCCCTGCACCAGCAGGGTTTCGCCCGACTGCAGGCGCCCACGGTCGAACACGTTGCTCCACACCGTGAAGAAGGTTTCGGGCAAAGAGGCCGCCTCGATGTCGCTGAGCCCGACGGGCACCGGCAGGCACTGCTCGACCGGTGCCACGCACCATTCGGCATAGCCGCCACCGGCCACCAGCGCGCAAACGCGGTCGCCCACCTTCAAGCCGGCCTTGGACAGAGCGACCGCATCGCCGCTTTCCACGACACCCGCCACTTCCAGCCCCGGAAGGTCGGAAGTACCCGGTGGCGGAGCGTAATGGCCCAGACGCTGCAACACGTCGGGCCGGTTGATGCCACTCGCACTGACGCGGATCAGCAACTCGCCCACCCCCGCCTGGGGCATGGGACGCTCGCCCAGGCGCAACACCTCCGGAGCACCAAAGGCCGTGATTTCTACAGCGCGCATACAGGAACCCTTCGCACGTCCATCTGAATGATTTTGGCCGCTAGCGCCCGTACAACAAGCGCCAGAAGCCCCTATATCAGCAGCAGACCAATCAACCGTTCAGCTGGCCCGCGTTGCCTTCGGAAGGCACCGCTTGCTGCTGCTGCTGCTGCTGTTGTTGCTGCTCGGCGGGCTGGCGATCACGACCACCATCGCGGCGCTCGCCACCGCGGTCACCCCGCTCGGCCGGGGCCGGACGATCGCTGCCACCGGCTGGGCGCTCGGCCAGGGCCTTCATCGACAGCTTGACGCGGCCCTTTTCGTCGGTTTCCATGACCTTGACCTTGACGATCTGGCCTTCGGTCAGGTAGTCGCCCACGCGCTCGACGCGCTCGTGCGCGATCTGGCTGATGTGCAACAGTCCGTCCTTGCCAGGCAGCAGGTTGATCAGCGCACCGAAGTCCAGGATCTTGGTGACCGGGCCTTCGTAGATCTTGCCGATTTCGACTTCGGCCGTGATCTGCTCGATGCGGCGCTTGGCTTCGTTGGCCTTGGCGTTGTCGGTGGCGGCGATGGTGATGGTGCCGTCTTCCTCGATGTTGATCTGGCAGCCGGTTTCTTCGGTCAGCGCACGGATCACGGCGCCGCCCTTGCCGATCACGTCACGGATCTTCTCGGGATTGATCTTCATGGTGTAAAGCTTGGGCGCGAAGTTGCTCACTTCGGTCTTGGCTTCGCCCATGGCTTCCTGCATCTTGCCCAGGATGTGCACGCGCGCTTCCTTGGCCTGCGCCAGCGCGACCTGCATGATTTCCTTGGTGATGCCCTGGATCTTGATGTCCATCTGCAGCGCCGTGATACCGGCGGTGGTGCCTGCCACCTTGAAGTCCATGTCGCCCAGGTGATCTTCATCGCCCAGGATATCGGTCAGCACGGCAAAGCGGTTGTCTTCCTTGATCAGGCCCATGGCGATACCGGCCACATGCGCCTTCATGGGCACGCCCGCGTCCATCATCGACAGGCAGCCGCCGCAGACCGAAGCCATCGACGAGGAGCCATTGGATTCGGTGATTTCCGACACCACGCGCATGGTGTAGGGGAACTCTTCCTTCGTTGGCAGCACCGCCACCAGCGCGCGCTTGGCCAAGCGGCCGTGGCCGATTTCGCGGCGCTTGGTGCTGCCCATGCGGCCCACTTCGCCGGTGGCGAAGGGAGGCATGTTGTAGTGCATCATGAAGCGGTCTTCGTACTCGCCGGCCAGCGCGTCGATGCGCTGCGCATCGCGCTCGGTGCCCAGCGTGGTCACCACCAGCGCCTGGGTCTCGCCACGCGTGAACAGGCTGGAGCCGTGGGCGCGGGGCAGCACGCTGCTGCGGATTTCGATGGGGCGCACGGTGCGCGTGTCGCGGCCATCGATGCGGGGCTCGCCCGCCAGGATCTGGCTGCGCACGATGCGCGCTTCGATGTCGAACAGCATGCCTTCGACCTTGACGCTGTCGAACACGACACCGGCTTCCTTCAGGTCGGCCATGACCACGGCATACGCCTCGCGGCAAGCATGCGTGCGGGCCTGCTTGTTGCGGATCTGGTAGGCAGCGCGCAGCTTGCCTTCGGCCAGCTCGGTCACCTTGGCGATGAGCGATTCGTCCTTGGCGGGGGCTTTCCAGTCCCACACCGGCTTGCCGGCCTCGCGCACCAGCTCGTGGATGGCGTTGATGGCCACATTGCCTTGCTGGTGACCGAACACCACGGCACCCAGCATAACTTCTTCGGACAGTTGCTGCGCCTCGGATTCGACCATCAGCACGGCCGCTTCGGTGCCGGCCACGACCAGGTCCATCTGCGAGCTCTTGCGCGCCGTCTGGCCGGGGTTGAGCACGTATTCACCGTTGATGTATCCCACGCGCGCAGCGCCGATCGGGCCATTGAAGGGGATGCCCGAGATGGCCAGCGCGGCGCTGGTGGCAATCAGGGCGGCAATGTCGGCGTCCACCTCGGGGTTCAGCGACACCGTGTGGATGACCACATGCACGTCGTTGTAGAAACCTTCGGGGAACAGCGGGCGGATCGGGCGGTCGATCAGGCGGCTGGTCAGGGTCTCGTGCTCGCTGGGCTTGGCTTCGCGCTTGAAGAAGCTGCCGGGGATCTTGCCAGCGGCGTAGGTCTTCTCGATGTAGTCCACCGTCAGCGGGAAAAAGTCCTGCCCCGCCTTGGCCACCTTGGAGGCCACCACGGTGGCCAGCACCACGGTGTCGTCAATGTTCACCAGCACGGCGCCGCCGGCCTGGCGGGCGATTTCGCCCGTTTCCATGATGACGGTCTTGTCACCCCATTGGAAAGATTTGGTGACTTTGTTGAAAATGCTCATGTTAAGCTCCTGTTTTAATAGCTGGCAGCACTCTGCCAGATTGGCTTGGAGAGCAATTCAGAACACGATGCCATTCCAGTGAGCCTGCTTGCCACCCGCGTGGGGCAAGGCCATTGGAATGACACAGCTTCGCTCTGTTTTGCGGCTCCGAAGTAAAAAACGCCTGAGCTAGCGGACTAACCCAGGCGTTTTGGCATGCAAATCAGATTACTTGCGCAGACCCAGCTTGGCGATCAGCGCGGTGTAGCGGTCGGCTTCCTTGGCCTTGAGGTAATCCAGCAGCTTGCGACGACGGCTCACCATGCGCAGCAGGCCACGGCGACCATGGTGGTCCTTGGCGTGCGTCTTGAAGTGAGGCATCAGTTCGTTGATGCGGGCGGTGAGCAGGGCCACTTGCACTTCTGGGCTGCCCGTGTCGTTGGCAGCGCGTGCGTTGGCCTTGACTACTTCGGCCTTGATGGAGGATGCGATCATTGATTTTTCCTTGATGAAGACCTGCAGCAAAGCCACAGGCCAATAGTTTTTACTTGCGCCTGCGGCTGGAACGGCCATAGGCGTGCGTCTTGCACCGTGCAAAACCTGCGGATTATAACCCGAGCCAGTTTTTGAGCCGCTCCACCCCCTGCACCAGGCGCCGCGGGTCCTTGGAGGCAAAACACCAGCGCAGCCAGCCCTGTGCCTCCTCGCCAAAGGCATTGCCGGGCGCCAGGCCCAGCCCCGCCTCGGCCACCAGGCGCTTGGCCGTGGCCAGCGAATCGCCATGCCCTGGCAGGCGAAAGAATGCGTACATGCCGCCGCGTGCGCTGGCCACCTCCACGCCGGGCAGGGCCTGCAAAAGCGGCACCAGGGTGTCGCGGCACTGCTTCAGGTGCGCCACCACGCGCGGCGTGATCGCGTCCGCATGCTGCAGCGCAGCAATACCGGCCCGCTGGGTGAACACGCTGGCACACGAGGTATTGAACTCGACCAGCTTGCCCATGTGGTGCGTCATGGCTGGCGGCATCACCAGCCAGCCCAGGCGCCAGCCCGTCATCAAAAAACTCTTGGAAAAACTGTGCACCACCACCAGGCGGTCCTCGGGCTCGGCCAGGTCCAGGAAACTGGGGGCGCAGCCGTTGACCGTGGGCTCGTAATACAGGCGTTCATACACCTCGTCGGCCAGGATCCAGGTGCCCGTGGTGCGGCAATGCGCCAAAATGCCTTGCTGCTCCTGCGCCGTCAGGGTCCAGCCCGTGGGGTTGTTGGGCGCGTTCACCACCAGCAATTTCGTGGCCGGCTTGATGGCAGCCAGCAACTCAGCCATGTCCAGCGCCCAGGCACCGCCCGGCTGGGGGCGCAATGCAACACAGCGCAAATTCGCCCCCATGATCAAGGGCTGCGCCGTGAGATTGGGCCACACAGGTGTGACCGCCACCACTTCATCGCCCGCATCCACCAGCGCCTGCACCGCCAGCATCAGCGCATTGACGCCACCCGACGTGATGGCAATACGGTCGGCACCCACCGGCCGGTGCAGCCGGCTGGTATAGGCCGCCACTTCAGCGCGCAACTCTGGCAAGCCCAGGTTGTGGGCATAAAACGTTTCCCCCCGCTGCAGCGAATCGATGGCTGCCTGGCGCACCACATCGGGCGTACCCTCGTCACTCTCGCCAAACCAGAAGGCCAGCACATCGCTGCGCCCCATGCCAGCGTTCGCCACTTCACGGATACGGGATTCTTCGAGGTTCAGCAGGGCATGGCGCATGGCAGGATGGACGTGGAGAATGTCAAAGCCGCATCGTACGGGATGCCGGCCACGAACCACCCGACCCACCCGACAGCCATGGAGCACACATGTCTCTCAACCATCGCAACAAAGTCCCGCCAAGCCCCTGGGAGAGCGCCCTCCTGTGCGCCTGCATGGCACTGGGCCTGATGACCCCCTCCTTTGGCGCACAGGCAGCGTCCAAAAAGAACGCCGCAGAAACCGTCGCCAGCGAATCCGTCAAAAAGAAGGGTTCAGTGAAGGTGAAGCACCAGCGCAGCGCGTCGGAAGAAAGCACCGCCGAGCGCGACCGGCGCCTGTACCGGGAATGCCAGGGCCGGCCCAATGCGGGAGCGTGCCTGGGATACACAAGGCGCTAACAAGACCGGGGCGCCAACAAGACCAGAGCCCCTGTTGATCCAGCCCGATGGTGCTGGAACCATTCGCCCCCAGCTCCTCGAAGGGCATTGACCCGCTCAGCCCGAACGGTATTCGAGATTTCAAAGGGCCGAATTTAAAAAACACGCTCTCAACTGCCATTCATCCAACCACAGCACCACGGTAGCCAAAGACACAGTAAATCCATAGCATTCGCCGCAGGCCCCGCACCACCCCCATACAGGAAGTCGCCGCCATGCCGTTGAACCGCCAAACCACCCGCCGCCCCGCGCTTGCGGCAAGCGCCAAAACCAGCCGGCTCCAAGGCTTCAGCCTGGTAGAGGTGCTGATCGTGCTCAGCATCGCGGCCGTCCTCATGGGGCTGGCCGCTCCGGCATTTCAGGGGCTACAGGAATTGCGCCGCCTTGAAGGCCACGCCGCAGAGCTGGCCACAGACATTCAGTACATCCGCAGCGAGGCCGTGACCAAAAACCGGCCAATGCACCTGCGCTTTGGGTCTGACGCGGCAGGCACTTGTTATTTATTGCACAGCGGCAACACCGGCAACTGCACCTGCACCAGCGCCGGGACCGCGCAATGCACCGACCCCGCCAACTCGCCCATGAAAAGCGTGGGCCTGGCTTCCAAGCTGGGCGTGCGCCTGCAGGCCAATGTCACCACCATGCTGTTCGACCCGGTTCGCGGCACCACAACCCCTGCAGGATCAGTCAACCTGATCGCCGACAGCGGCAAAACCATCCGGCATGTGGTCAACATCATGGGGCGCACCAGAACCTGCTCGCCCCAGGGCAGCGTCAGCGGCTACACCACTTGCTGATACCGGCGGCCACTCGTCAGCCAGCAAGGAAACCCGATAGGCGGCCCGGCACAATCGACCAACGGCACATTAGAAACATCTTTTTCGAAACCTTACGCGGCAAAATGAGGGTATGAAAACCTCTATCGCACCACAGGTACGCCGCCAATCCCCCAAGCCCAATGGGTTCACGCTGATCGAACTGATGATCGTGGTGGCGGTTGTGGGAATACTGGCCGCGGTGGCCTACCCCAGTTATATGAGCCAAGTCCGGAAGTCGAGGCGTTCGGATGCGGTGCAAGCCTTGGCCCAGGTACAACAGACCCAGGAAAGGTGGCGAGCTAACAACCCAAGCTACGCCACAACCGCCACGTTGCTGACCACGGCCCTACCAAATGGTCTTGGTTTGACCTCAACCAGCTCTGGCGGGTACTACTCAATATCAATTTCAACGAACGCTGCGGCGGGCTGTACCCCATCAAATTGCTATTCAGCTACGGCAACCGCAGTGTCTGGCAAAAGCCAAGCGAATGACAGCAATTGTTCAACACTGACCGTTACTGTGACGAATGGCAGTGCAAACAACACGCCCAACACCTGCTGGGGAAAATGATGCCAAGGCAAAGAGGCTTCACCCTGATTGAATTATTGATCACCGTGGCAATTGCATCCATATTGATCACCTTGGTTGCGCCGTCCTTTACTGCATATTTCGCCAAGAAACGTGTCGAAGGATTGATAAGCGAACTGGTCACTGACCTTTACTATTCTCGCAGTGAAGCAGTGCAACGCAACACATCGATCCAAATCACCCTGGGCGCTAATTGCTATGTTATCCACGATTTGAAAGCCATTGCTTCTACCGCCTCTTCTGCTACCAGTTGCGTCCAGGCTGCTGGAACAGCTTCGACCATTGGATCTGGGGAAACAGAACTTAAAACCGTCAAGATAGCGGCCGGAAGTCCGGCATCCTTTTCTCCAGGCACTGGAACCATTCTCTTTGATCCTGTACGCGGCATGGCAACCATCAGTAGTGGCACAGACACCATCACGGCGACAAGCAGTATCGGCTCATGGGTTCTGCGCGCAAACATCACCCAAATGGGCAAGATAAAAACTTGCAGCCCTTCCGGACTCGGAAATGTCACCGGCTATTCCACCTGTTGAATGAGGTCTAAAGTGCATCACAGAAAAATTCCAGCTTTGCAGCAAGGCCTCTCCATCATCGAGTTGATGGTTGGAATCGCAATGGGCCTTTTTATTACGGCTGGTGCGATCAAATTGTTTGTAGACAACCTTGGAAGCAACCGGCAACTGCTCCTGGAGACAAGGTTGAATCAGGATTTGCGTGCAGCCGCCGACATTGTGGCGCGTGACCTCAGGCGAGCCAGTTACTGGGAATCTGCAGCAACTGGACTTTGGAGCGCTGGCGCAACCAGCGTCAGCGCAACCAACCCTTATGCGACGATCGACACCACGACGACTAGCACCGTTGTTTACACCTACCAACGACCCGATGTGAATCCCTCAACAAGTGCCAATCTTGGTTTTCGACGAACCGAGACGAATGGTGTGGGTATCTTGCAAATTCAAAACGCAAGCGGAGGCTGGCAGGACATAACCGACCCCAGCTCAGTGAACATCACAAATTTCAACCTTGTTTCGACACCCCGCGCTGTTGAACTCTGGAAATATTGTAGTTGCAGAACAAGACTCCCTGTGAGCAGTGCTTGCGAAGACGCCACACTGAGTGCGGCACCAACCCGTCCACAAATGATCATTCGCAACTACGATTTCACCATCAAGGGCAAGGCCAACACTTCTCAAACATCCTTGAACGAAGCAATCAAGCGCGAAATCCGCGGAACAGTACGTATCCGCAATGATGAGCTGAAAAACCCCAATGGATGTCCTGCGGCATGACGATGATGAAAAATCCATCCATATTTTTCTCCCTTAAATCACAAAGGGGAGCAGCCTCGCTGATAGTTGCAGTTCTGCTGTTAGTCGGCATGACATTGGTCGCTTTTTTTGGCAATCGCGTCTACATTTTCGAACAAAAGACCTCGGCAAATCAATTCCGAGCGACAAAGGCATTTGAGGCTGCAGAAGCAGGTTTGGAATGGGCCATAGGCCAACTCAACGATCCAACGGTCATCGATGCGGCACCCAGTTGTGCTGCAGCCACCACAGGGCTCACCACGAAAACATCATTTCGCGTGCGCTATGCACAGCCAGAGCCACCCAATCCTCTCGCCACCCCACCAAAGCTACAAGGATTTTACCCCCCCGCAAACTCACAAGCGGCATGCAGCATCAGTGCGGCAGGCGCATTGAGCTGTAACTGCCCAGCACCCGGCACCTCCCCCACGATAGGTTCTGCCACAAACGCCCGTTTTCGGGTGGCATTCAATCCCGTGGCAAGCGATCCGCTTTCGTTTGAAGTGATATCAACCGGTTGCACAAGTGAAGACAACGCATGCGACGGATCAACCGCCAAAGCAGATGCCACTGCTATTGTCCGTGCATTGGTCAAAGTTGTTCCCACTTTCGGCAATGCCCCATCCTCGGCGCTCACCACCGGCAGCGCAACCAATATTACTGGCACCTTGTCAGTGGTGAATACTGATTTGTCCACCAACGGCATCACAATCAATGCCGGTACCAGTGTCGTGCAAGGCACATCTACCAGTGTTGTGACAGTACCAGGCACACCGCCAAGTGCCTCGATTCTTGATAATGATGCCTCCTTGACAGCCTTGACGAATGCAGACGCCAACGGTGATCTTTTCTTCCAGTCGTATTTTGGCAAGACGATGGAAGCTTATCGCAACGACTCGCAAACCAAGGTCATCACAGCAGCAGATTGTGCTACCGCCTCGGCATGCGGCGCACTAGTTTCCTCTTGGTACAACCAAGGCTTTCAACAATTTTGGATATATCCAGATGTGCAGTTCACAAACGCCAACCTACCAGAGGCAGGTACGCTCGGAACTGCGGAACGACCTATTTTCTTGGCGGGAGATGGCAATCTGGAATTGAAATCCAATCTTGTCGCCTACGGTATGCTGTATGCAGCCACTGCCTCAGCAACAGAGAATTGGGACTACAGCGGCAGTGGTTCGGGTACGGTTTTTGGCGCACTCGTTTCGCGCGGTAGTTTCAACAAGGGATCGGGCACACTGAATATTGTTTTTGACCCCAAGGTCTTTGGCCTGGGATCAGCCCCTAGCGGCGTACTGGTAAGGGTACCGGGCAGCTGGCGAGACAAATATTCAAATTATTGAAGTAGTGCAGGAAAAACCAACCATGCAAAACATATCAATAAGCAGCGCAACCCACAAAAGACGCAACAGTGGTTTCTCCACCATTGAAGCACTGGTTGCCATGCTGATCCTGTCCTTTGGCATGCTGGCACTCGTCAGTATGCAAAATACATTCAGCCTCACGGCAGATGCAGCCAAGCAACGCAGCGAAGCTACGCGGCTAGCGCAACAAAAGCTGGATGAACTTCGCGCTTACGAACAGGTTGCAGCCGGATCTGGTAAGTTTTCATTCAATGCAAACGTTATCAGCAGCACGTCCGCCACGCAAGAGACATTAACCCCAGACTCCAACACTACATTCTTACGCAGTTGGATCGTCACACCCAACAGCACGGGAATGTACAAATCAGTCAACGTGTCAGTGGCTTGGACAGACCGCCAAGGCGACCAGTCCTTGAGCTTAGCCAGTGTTATATCGCGCTCTGACCCGTCGGAGATCGGCACACTTGGTGTCGGACCTGGCACGACCATCGTGCGCAAGCCGAAAAACCGCAACATCAACATCCCTTATCCGGCAGTTTCCATTCAGGGTGATCGAAGTGCCTTTCAACCGCCAGGGTCAGGTGTTGTTATCGTTTTCGACAACACCACAGGCAATGTGAAGGGCAAATGTACAGGTGCGACGCTTCCCACGGAAGGCGGCACCGTCAACCTGAGTGGTGCGGGTTGCGACGCCGTCGAAGGTTATTTGCTGAGCGGGTATGTTCGCTTTTGCACCAGCAGCAATTGCAGCACATCCAACCAACCCAATGACGCCGGAGCCCAGTATGCAAACGCAGCCGACCCAACATTACCGCTTAACAGCTCAACTCCTCTTGAATTGGCGGATACGACCAACCAAACAACTGGCACCCCAACGTTGACATGTTATTCATCCCGGCAGGTGACACTTAAGAGCAGCGGTGCCAATACAGCGGATACTGGACAGGCAAGCAATGATGTTACAGCACGATTCATTTCCTACGCATGTATCGTCGTTCCCGTAAACCACGACAGCAATGCAAACACTCCAGACCGTTGGTGGGGTCGAGTAACAATCAACCCGAGCAACTGGACGATTGGTAGCGGGAATGCCAATTACAAAGTCTGTCGTTTTACGGCCGACTACGATCTGAGCGGAACCATGTCAAACAACGAGCATCCTCTCTGGTATCGCGGAGTAACGGGTGCATTGGATAGCCAGAATTATCTCGTTGTCAAAGGAGATGCCATCTGTCCAAACGACAAACCGACCGATCCAGTAAATGGAGATTTTGTAAATGCCAATACGGTTGTTCACCAAACCAGTGGAAGCAGCGTGACGGGTTCGGAGCTTTCATTTACGTGCAAGACAATCGCATGCGCTGGAAGCAACAAGGTATCGTTAGAACCATCGACACTCAACGAAGATCTGCCCACCCAGTAATTCTTTGGAACCCACTGATGCTTCAACTCGGTTTTTGGCGTAGTGTGACTTGTGAAGCCCGGTTGTTCACGGCAAGCTGTGCTCCTGGTGCAAAAAACACTGCCAAACTGCGAAATCCATAGCGCCTGCATTACCATGACCGCGCAATGACCACACCAGCGCACTTCACCTCTCAAGCGCTTGGGCTCGCCGCCCAGGCGCTTTTTCTTTCCAACCCCAACCCGCGCGTGGGCTGCGTGCTGGTGGCGCCCGATGGCCGGGTGATTGGCCAGGGTTTCACCCAGCAGGCCGGTGGCCCGCACGCTGAAGTGGTGGCGCTGCGCGATGCGGCGGCGGCCGGGCAGGATGTGCGGGGCGCCACGGCCTACGTCACGCTGGAACCTTGTGCCCACCAGGGTCGCACGGGGCCTTGCTGCGACGCGCTGGTGGCGGCGGGCATTGGCAAGGTGGTGGCGTCCATTGCCGACCCCAACCCCCTGGTGGCCGGCCAGGGCTTTGCGCGGCTGCGCGCTGCGGGCGTGGCGGTGGAGGTGGGGCCGGGTGCAGCCGAGTCGCGCGAACTCAACATCGGTTTTTTCAGCCGCATGGTGCGGGGCACGCCCTGGGTGCGGCTCAAGGCGGCGGCCTCACTCGACGGCACCACGGCATTGCACAACGGCACCAGCCAATGGATCACCTCACCCGCCGCGCGGACCGATGGCCACGCCTGGCGCGCGCGGGCCTGCGCCGTGCTCACCGGCATTGGCACGGTGCTGGACGACGACCCGCGCCTGGATGTGCGCGAGGTGCCAACCCCGCGCCAGCCGCATGTGGTGGTGGTGGACAGCCAATTGCAAACCCCGCCGGATGCGCGCCTTTTCATGGCCGGCCGCACTTGCATGATCTACGCAGCCACCCCAAATGATGAAAAAAAGGCCGCACTGGAAGCGCGTGGCGCCACGGTGGTTTATTTGCCCAATTCACAAGGCAAAGTGTGCTTGCCCGCCATGTTGCGCGACCTGGCCCAGCGCGGCGTGAACGAGTTGCATGTGGAAGCCGGCAACAGGCTCAATGGCTCGTTCGTGCGCGAGGGGCTGGTGGACGAGATGCTGGTGTACCTGGCGCCTACCTTGCTGGGACCAGGCCTGGGCATGGCCCATGTAGGTCCGTTCGATACCTTGGCGCAAGGCCTGGCCATGGACTTCACTTCGGTAGACCGGGTAGGTCCAGACATCCGCCTCGTGGCAAGAGTGCGAGGGCGCGACGCTTTTTGAGCGCAACGGCGCAGGGCCTGTGGGGCCGGCCTTTTTCACCGGCAAGCCAGCTGGCTGCCCTGCCCTGGCGCCCGCAACTGCATGCCACCGATGGCGGCAGCCGCTGCAAAGCCGGCCTGATGAAAGGTGTCGAGCACACGCGCCAGTGCATCAGGGCTGCAGCTCACCAGCAGGCCGCCGCTGGTCTGGGGGTCGGTCAGCAGGTGGCGCTGCCATTCAGGCGCACCGGGCGCCCAGGCCACATCGGCGCCATAGGCGGCCCCGTTGCGTGCCGAGGCCCCCGTGACCACGCCGTCGGCCGCAAACCGCGCCGCGGTCTCAATGATCGGCACCTGGGCCAGCTCCACCTGGGCTGAAAGCCCCGAGCCCCGACACACCTCCAGCAGGTGGCCTGCCAGGCCGAAGCCGGTGACATCGGTCATGGCGTGCACGCCGTCGAGCGCACCCAGGGCAATGCCCACCCGGTTGAGCTGTGTGGTGTAGCGCAGCATGTCGGCGTAGCCGGCAGCATCCAGCAGGCCTTTTTTCAGTGCGGCCGAGAGAATGCCCACCCCCAGCGGCTTGCCCAGCACCAGCACATCGCCCGCCTGCGCGTCGGCATTGCGGCGCACGCGCTGCGGGTGCACCAGGCCCAGGCCCACCAGGCCATAGATGGGTTCGAGCACATCGATCGAATGCCCGCCCGCGATGGGGATGCCGGCATCGCGGCACACGGCGGCGCCGCCTTCCAGCACTCGGCCAATCACTTCGGGCGGCAGCTGGGCAATGGGCATGCCCACCAGCGCCAGCGCCATGATGGGGGTGCCGCCCATGGCGTAGATGTCGGACAGCGCATTGGTGGCGGCGATGCGGCCAAAGTCGTAGGGGTCGTCAACGATGGGGGTGAAAAAATCGGTGGTGGCCACCAGCGCCTGGCTGTCATTCAGGCGGTAGACGGCCGCATCGTCGCTGGTTTCGGTGCCCACCAGCAGTTCGGGTGGCACGATGCCCTGCGGTGCGCGTGCCAAAATCTCCTGTAGCAGGCCCGGCGCTATCTTGCAACCGCAACCGCCGCCGTGCGAGAACTGGGTAAGACGAATGGGTTTTGAATCAACAGTCATGGTGCGCGCGATTGTGCCAGCCGGCCGCCGGCCCGCGCGGGGCAAGGGCTTGGCGCCATGAGCCACCGCGGTCCCGTGCGCGTGGCGGATCGCCATGCATTTCACACCCTGATCGATGCGCGCTCGCCCGCCGAATACGCACTTGACCATATTCCCGGCGCCATCAACTGCCCGGTGCTCGACGACGACGAGCGCCGCATCGTCGGCACCATCTACAAGCAGCAAGGCGCCTTTGAGGCGCGGCGCGTGGGTGGAGCCATGGTGGCAGCCAATCTGGCGCGGCATTTGCGCGCGCAGTTTGCCGACCAACCCGCCAGCTGGAAGCCCCTGGTGTACTGCTGGCGCGGCGGCATGCGCAGCGGCTCGATGGTGACCTGGCTGCGCCTGGTGGGCTGGGATGCCCAGCAACTGGCCGGCGGTTACAAGGCCTGGCGCCGCCATGTGATAGACCGGCTGGCCGCGCTGGCGCCGCAGCTGCCCCTGCGTGTGATCTGCGGCCCCACCGGCAGCGCCAAGACGCGCGTGCTGCAGGCCCTGGCCGCGCGCGGCGCGCAGGTGCTCGACCTGGAGGCCTGCGCCCGCCACCGGGGATCGGTGCTGGGCGCCTGGCCGGGGGTGGAACAGCCCTCGCAAACCGCCTTCGAGACCACCCTGCTGCATGCGCTGGAGCCCCTGGATCTGCAGCGCACCATCTATGTCGAGGCCGAAAGCAGCAAGATCGGTCGCCTGGCGGTGCCCCAGCCCCTGGTGCAGCGGCTGCGCGCCAGCCCCTGTATCGAGATCGCCGCCAGTGTGCCGGCACGGCTGGATTTTCTGCTGCGCGACTACGCCAACCTGGGCAACGACCCGGCCCTGCTGACCCGCCAACTGGGTGTGCTCAAGGAATTGCACGGCAAGCAGGTGATTGCGCGCTGGCAAGAGTGGGCCGAGGCACGTGCGCTGGCTCCGCTGTTTGCCGAACTGGTGGCCTTGCACTACGACCCGCTCTATGCCCGCTCGCAAAGCACGCACCTGCACCAGTGGGCCACGCGGCACAGCCTGGCCAGCGACGATCTTTCTGCGGCCGGCATTGATGCCCTGGCCGAGCAACTGCTGGCGCTGGGTTGACTTCCCCGGCACCGGGCTGCGCTACAGGCTTCACTGGCCATCAACAAAGATCGCTTTTCGCGCTTGCCCGTAAAGCGCCATAGCCATTTTCCATCCCTATTTTTCAAGGCAACGCCCCATGATGGGGCGAACTGGCCGTGCACCTCCATGGCTTTTTTGGCGCGTTTATTGCTTGATTTTGGTGCAAGTCTGGCGCCTGCGTTCAGATTGCACCAGAACAGATCAATTCAGAGCACGAGGAAGTTATGAATGCACACCAACAGGGCGGCGATGCCTTGTTCATATTGCTGGGCGCCATCATGGTGCTGGCCATGCACGCCGGTTTTGCGTTTCTGGAGCTGGGCACCGTGCGCAAAAAGAACCAGGTAAATGCCCTGGTCAAGATCCTGGTGGATTTTTCGGTGTCCACGGTGGTGTATTTCTTGGTGGGCTACGGCGTGGCCTATGGCACGCATTTCTTGGTGGGCGCGGAGGCGCTGGCCCAGCAAAACGGCTTTGCACTGGTGAAGTTCTTTTTCCTGCTCACCTTCGCGGCGGCGATTCCGGCCATTGTGTCGGGTGGCATTGCAGAGCGCGCCAAGTTCTGGCCACAACTGCTGGCAACAGCCGTCATTGTTGGCTTTGTTTACCCGTTTTTTGAAGGTATTGCCTGGAACGGGCATTTCGGCATCCAGGCCGGCATTGCCGCCCTTACCGGCGCCGCCTTCCATGATTTTGCCGGCTCGGTGGTGGTGCATGCCGTGGGCGGCTGGATTGCCCTGCCCGCCGTTCTGCTGCTGGGGTCACGCGCCAACCGCTACCGCAAGGATGGCGCCATCTCGGCCCATCCCCCCTCCAACATCCCTTTTCTGGCGCTGGGTGCGTGGGTGCTGGTGGTGGGCTGGTTCGGCTTCAATGTGATGAGCGCACAAACGCTGGACAAACTGTCGGGGCTGGTAGCGGTCAACTCGCTGATGGCCATGGTGGGCGGCACGCTGGCCGCGCTGGTGCTGGGCAAGAACGACCCCGGCTTTGTGCACAACGGCCCGCTGGCTGGCCTGGTGGCTGTTTGCGCGGGTTCTGACCTGATGCACCCGCTGGGTGCGCTGGTGGTGGGTGGCGTGGCCGGCAGCATCTTTGTGGTGATGTTCACCCTCACCCAGAACCGCTGGAAGATCGACGATGTGCTGGGCGTGTGGCCCCTGCACGGGCTGTGCGGCACCTGGGGCGGCATTGCCGCAGGCATTTTCGGCAGCAAGGCCTTGGGTGGGCTGGGCGGTGTCAGCCTGTGGGCGCAACTCTTGGGAACGGCCATGGGCGTGGTGTGGGCGCTGCTGGGCGGTGCACTGGTGTATGGCGTGCTCAAGGCCACGCTGGGCCTGCGTTTGTCGCAGGAAGAGGAGTTCGACGGTGCCGACCTGTCGATCCACAAGATCAGCGCAACGCCGGACCGCGAAGTGAGCTGGTAAGCCTGCAGCCGCCAGGGCCCGGATGCGCCGTGCCCCGAGAGCTTGGTTTGGTATGTTGAAACGACGGCGCCACGTCTGACATCCACCGGGCGCGCGGCCCGCTACGCTGGGACGCACCCCGCTGGCAGTGCCCGCCACCGATTCATGCCGCTACGCCCACCCATGACCCTCGCCCTTGTTTCCGGCTTTCTCCCCACGCTGCTGCGCCGGCACCGGCCGCCATGGTGGGCTGCCCTGCTCATTCTTGCGCTGGGTGGCTGCGCCGAACTGCCCAAGAATGTAGAGCGCCCCGTCTCTACAGCGCTCGAAACCACGGCCGGCATTCCGCTGGCCACGCTGGTGGACGAGCGCCGCGCGGCGGAAAATGCGCGCCATGAGTCGGGCTTTCTGCTGCTGGCTGGCCCCCAGGCGGCCTATGGCAGCCGCCTGGCCCTGGTGGAAGCGGCACAGAAAACGCTGGACCTGCAGTACTACGCCATCCACGCCGACGCCAGCACCGAGCGGCTGCTGCTCGGTGTGATCGCCGCCGCCCGGCGCGGCGTGCGCGTGCGCGTGCTGCTGGACGACTTTCACAGCACCGGAAAAGACGCGCAGGTGATGCGCCTGGCCTTCGAGCCCAACATCGAAATGCGCATGTTCAACCCGGTGGCGGGCGCCCGCAACTCCACCGTGTGGCGCATGGTCAGCGCCCTGGGCGATTTTTCGCGGGTGCAGCAGCGCATGCACAACAAGCTCTTCATCGCCGACAACGCCATGGGTGTGGCCGGCGGGCGCAACCTGGGCGATGCCTATTTCGGCCACGACACATCGGGCAACTTTGTCGACCTCGATGTGCTGGCGGCCGGCCCCATCGTGAAGGATCTGTCGCGCAGCTTCGACAGCTACTGGAACAACGAGCGCGCTTACCCTGTGCAGTCGCTGATCACGCCCAAAGAGCTGGACGCCCTGCGCTCGTCGCTTGCCACCACCGACAAGGAGCCAGACGCCCGCGCCGGACCTGCCCCGGTGCGCGCGGCCGCCTCCAGCCCGTTGGCCGCGGCCTCCACCCCGGTGGCCCCCGACGCCGACACGGCCGCCAGCCAGTCCCGGCGCAGCCGGGTCTGGGACCACCGGCCGCTCGACTTGAAAGCCGCACGCTTCGTGTGGGCCCCCGCCGTGGTGCTGGTGGACAAGCCGGCCAAGATTCCGGCCGAGTCCTCCGCCGCCACTCAGCCGCTGGTGCCCCAGCCCACCACGCCCTCGCCGGGCATCACGGTGGCGAAGGCGGTGGCCCAGCAGCGCAACGCCAAAACCCCCCGCCCCGGCCCTGCCGGCGATGCGCCTGCCGGCGATGCCCCGGGCGCAGCACAGAGTGCTTCGGCTGACGATCTGGACGCCAGGGAAGACACCGTGGTGGACGGCCTGCTGCAGCTCATGGGCCAGGCCCGCCGCGACCTGCTCATCGTTTCACCCTATTTCGTTCCCGGACCCGAGATCACCGCCGCCTTTGCCGCGGCGCGGGCCCGGAGCGTACGGGTGCGCGTGCTGACCAATTCGCTGGCATCGAATGACGCGCCCATCGCCCATGTCGGCTACGCGCGCCACCGCAAGGCGCTGCTGGCCATGGGCGTCGAACTGTACGAGATGCACAGCGAGGCCACCGACCTGCGCCGGGCCTTCAGCGCCACCGGCGGCAGTGGCGGCAGCGCCGGGTCTTCGCGCGCCATGCTCCACTCCAAGCTGCTGATCATGGACAACCAGCTGCTGGCCGTGGGTTCGATGAACCTGGACATGCGCTCGCAAAAGCACAACACTGAGATCGCGCTGCTGATCCGCAGCACCATGCTGGCACGCCAGGCTGGCACCAGCATCGAGCAGGCGCTGCGCGCGGCCGCATGGCAGGTGGAGCAGCAGGCCGGCGGTGGCCTGGTCTGGCGGGCGCCGCAAGGCAGCAAGCTGCCGGACGCCACCGCCGATCCCGACACCAGCCTGCCGCTGCGGCTGATCTTGTGGCTGCTGGGGCCGCTGGCCCCCGACCATCTGCTGTAGCCCGGCCTCAAGGCTGCAAGCCAGCCACCCAGGCGGTGATGGCGCGCTGATCGGTCATGGTGCGTACCTGCTGAAAGGCCTGCTCGGCCTGCGGGTGGCGGCGGCGCAGCAGATTGAGCCATTGCTTGAGCCGGCCGGCCCTCTGGCGTGGCTCCAGGTCGTTGCACACCAGTTGCCAGAACGCCGCCAGCTGCGGCAGCAATGCCGGCCACGCCACCGGGTCGGTGCCGGGCTGACCCCGGTCTGCAGCGCGGATGGCGCGGGCCAGGCCGGGGTCGGCCACCATGCCACGGCCCAGCATGAGGGCGTCGCAGCCCGACTCCGCGCGGCAGCGCTGCGCATCGGCCACGGTCCAGATCTCGCCATTGGCCACCACGGGAATGCGCACGGCCGCGCGGATGGCCGGAATCTGCTCCCAGTAGGCGGGCGGGCGGTAGCCGTCGGCCTTGGTGCGCGCATGCACCACCAGCTCGCTGGCGCCGCCGGCTTGCATGGCCTGCGCGCACTCGCGCGCCAGGCTCGCATCGTTGAAGCCCAGGCGCATCTTGGCCGACACCGGCAGGTGGGCCGGCACGGCGCGGCGCACGGCGGCCACCAGCGTGGCAATGCGTTCAGGCTCCTGCAGCAGCGCCGCGCCGCCGCCGTGGCGGTTGACCACCTTGGCCGGGCAGCCAAAGTTCAGGTCGATCCCCTCGGGCCCCAGCGCGGCCAGGCAGGCCGCGTTGTCGGCCATGCACGCCGGGTCGGAGCCGAGCAGCTGCGCGCGCACCGGCACGCCCGCCAGCGTGCGCCCGCCATGGCGCAGCTCGGGCAGGTAGCGCAGAAACACCTTGTCGGGCAGCACGGTGCCGGTGACGCGGATGAACTCGGACACGCAGCGGTCCACGCCGCCCACGCGGGTCAGCACATCGCGCAGCACAAAATCCAGAAGCCCCTCCATGGGGGCGAGCAGCAGGGTCATGGGACGGTCCACCCGCCAGGGCAGGCCGGAGGATTTTCAGAGGAAATTGACAAGAAAACACACCCTTGCGCTTATGCAGAAGGCGCCAACAGCTACTATAAACATAGCAAAACAACACCCCACCGAAGGCCGCGGCAGAGCCCGCCATTGTGCGGCAGTCCGGCGCGTGGACCGGCCGGCCATGCCGGGCGCCAGGCAGGTCATGACAGCGTCATCGCGCGCTGCTGGAATGCGTGCACTCCCCTTCCGTGATCCGCGCACCCATGTTGCTCCAACGAACCGAAAAAGCCCGCCGTGAACTCTCGCCCGGCGTTCGCACCCTGAGCCTGCGTGAACGCTCGCTGCTGTTGCTGGCGGACGGCAGGCCCCTGGCCGAACTGCAGGCCATGTACAACGGAATCGGCGCGCAGATGGTGGAGCACCTGCTGCGCGAGGGCTACCTCACCGATCTGGCCACCACCGACGCCACAGGCACTGCCGCCCCCGCGCCACCAGCGCCCTCCGAACCGACCGAAGCCCTGCGCTCCCTGGCGGGCACGCGCATGTACCTGTTCGATCTGTCCGAGCGCCTGTTTGCCCGCCGCGACCCCGATCTGGCCCGCGCCTACCACGCGGCCCTGCGCGCAGCGCGCGACCGCCAGAGCATGCTGGAAGTGGGCGAAGCCCTGATTGCCGAGGTGGCCAAGGTGGCCGGGCCGGAGCGCGCCGAGGGCATCCGCGAACGCCTGGAGCAGCTACAGCCGCCAGAACGCGCGCTGTCGGCCGCCATGAGCGACTGAGCAGGCAGCGCAAACCGATGCACCGTCTCTCTCACATGGACGGGGGACAGGCGCGATTCAGGCCGCCGCCAGGCGCCACAGGGAGGTGACTTCCGCCGCGCGGGCCGCGTGCAGGGCATCGCCCGCGTCGGTCGCCTTGGCGTGGCGCGGGCGCATGTCCGCGCGGCCCAGCACCTGCAGGCCGGCCGCGGCGATCCAGCCCAGCAGCTGTTCGCGCGAGCGCAAGCCCAGGTGCTCGGCCAGGTCCGACAGAATCAGCCAGCCCTCGCCGCCAGGCTCCAGGTGATCGGCCAGCCCCGCCAGAAAGCCCCGCAGCATGCGGCTGCCCTCGTCGTACACGGCATGTTCAATGGGCGAGCTGGGGCGTGCTGGCACCCACGGCGGATTGCACACCACCAGCGGTGCGCGCCCGGCGGGGAACAGGTCCACCGGCTGCAGCTCGACCTGCGGCAGCACGCCCAGGCGCTGCAGGTTGTCGCGGGCACAGGCCAGCGCGCGCGGCGCGTTCTCGGTGGCCACCACGCGCTGCACGCCGCGGCGCACCAGCAGGGCCGACAGCACGCCCGTGCCCACGCCGATGTCAAAGGCCAGCGCCTTCGACGGCAGGGCCGCCGCGGCCACCAGGTCCACATATTCGCCGCGCACGGGCGAAAACACCCCGTAATGCGGATGGATGCGGTTGTTCGGCGCGGCGCCCAGCGCGGGCACCTCCACGCCCTTCTTGCGCCACTCGTGCGCTCCCACCAGGCCCAGCAGCTCGCGCAGCGAGGCCACCGAGCGCTCGCCTGTGGCGGGGCCCCAGGCTTCGGTGCAAGGCTGGCGCAGGTCGGGCGCACGGCGCAGCGCAATGCCGTAATCGCCCTCCAGCGGGATCAGCAAGGCCGACAGCACGCGTGCGCGCTGGGCCTGCGCCTGGCGGTGCAGGTGAAACACCTCGGCCGCCGTGGCCGCCGCTATCTTCTGGGCGGCCTTGGCCGCCGCCTTGGGCGGCTTGCGGTCCACCCGCCGCATGAGGGCCTGCAGCAGCAGGCGGGCATTCTGGAAGTCGCCCTGCCACAGCAGGCCGGTGCCTTCACAGGCGAGCCGATAGGCCGTGTCGGCAGGCAGTGTGTCATCGGCCACCACCACGCGGCGCGGCGCGGCCGCCCCGCTTTCGGAGCGCCAGCGGGCTTCGTGGGCTTGGCCCGAGTCGCTCCAGGAGATCATGCAGAAGGCCTTAGTTGATGGGGCGCTTGAGGCGCACTTCCTCGATCTTCACGCCGCCCACCACGGCCGTCTTGGCGGTGGAGAGTTCGCGCTTGAAGCCGGCCATTTCATGGAAGCGGATGGCGCGTTCGTTGCGCAGGGGCACCCACGCGGTCACGTTGGTGCAGCCTTCTTCGTGCAGGCCATCGCGGGCGGCGTCCCACAAGGCCAGGCCTACGCCCTGGTTCCAATGGGTGGGCGCCGCGTAGATGGCCCAGATTTCACCGGTGGTGGGGCGGGATTTTTCATCGCGCGAGCGGTCATAGCCGACAAAACCGACGATCTTTTCACCATCGATGGCGACCTGCACCTGGGGCTCGCAATACTCGATGGCCTCGCGCCAGTAGGCTTGGCGCTTTTCGACCGACATGGATTTCAACTGCTCGTCTGGCACCAGACCTTTGTAAGCCTCTTGGGCGGATACGGTATGGATCTGTGCAATGGCTTTGGCATCGCGAAGCGTGGCGGGACGAACCTGGATACTGGACATGGAAAAACCGAACGAAAACAGGGAGTGGAAAAACAAAAAGGACCGGCATTGTCGCCGAAACGCTTTTTCACCCTGCACCGTCGGTTAATCCGGGGGCCTGCACGGCCCCTGCACCCACCCTCAGGCGAGCGTCAGCGCAGCCGCACGCGCACCCTGCGCCAGGGCCCGCTTGTTGCGCGGACGCGGCACCTTCACGGCCGGCGGCACCCCGTTGATGGCGCCCAGGCGCAGCACCAGCGTCACGCTGTGCGAGGCGTCCTCGCGCTCGTCCGGCGCGTAGGGGCGATAACTGCCGTTGCCGGGGCCATGGCTGCGCTGCACGGCATGGAACACCATGCGCGCGCCCTCGCGGCTGGTGCCCAGGGGCACCACGCGCAAACGCGCGCCGTGATCGAGCGCCAGGCCCATGTGGCCGGGCCGGTTGATGAGGTCGGTGCGAATGGCGCGCCAGGTCTGCCCGTCATCCAGCGAAAACTGCCAGGTGCCCGCCTGCGTATCCAGGTATTCCATGACCACGCCGACCGATGGCAGCAGATGGGGGCAGTTTTCCTGGACCAGCTGGGCTACGGTGTTGCCCCCCACGCCAGCACCCGCAACCGTTGCCACGGTGCGCGGATGGGCCATGTGTGGGCGGGCTGCGGAAGCTCCGGCGGCAAAATGCAAAGCACTGGCACTCATGATGAACCTCTTTTTGGACAACCAAGACAGGATCGGTGGCACGTTGCGGCCCAGCGGCGAACCCTCACAACGCCTGGGACACAGTCTAGAAAGCGCACGCCGGTGCGTCCATCGCACAAATGGACTAGGCGCACGCCCGGGCGTTGTGCGCAATACTCGCCACATGCCCGCCAGCCTGCTGCTTGTTGACGACCACACCCTGTTTCGCACCGGGCTGCGCCTGATCGTGCAGGACCACCCCGCGGTGACCTGCATTTCCGAGGCCGGCACGGTGGCCGAGGCCTGCGCGCTGCAGCTGGACGACGCGGACCTGGTGCTGCTGGATATCCAGATGCCCGGCATGAGCGGCCTGGACGGCCTGCGCCTGTTGCGCCAGGCCTGCCCCCGGGCGCGCATCGTGCTGGTATCCGCCAGCGTGGCACCCGACGCCGTGTACGAGGCCCGCATGCGCGGCGCCGACGGCTTCCTGCCCAAGTCGGCCAGCGGCGAGGACATTCTGGAGGCGATCACCTGCGCCCTGTCGGGCGCGCCCTGCTTCCCCCCCCACCGCGGCAACGCCGCCACCACCCGTGCCCCGGCCGCGCCCTCGCTGACGGCACGCCAGCTCGATGTGCTCTCGCTGCTGTGCACCGGCAAGCCCAACAAGGTGATTGCGCGCGACCTGGGGCTGAGCGAGAACACGGTGCGCGTGCATGTGGCCGCCATCTTTGCGCAGCTGGGCGTCAACAGCCGCAGCGCAGCCTTGCTGACAGCGCAGCGGCTGGGCCTGTCGCTGCCGCCACGGCATGACGCCGTCTGAGCATGACGCCGGCTGAAGCGCTGGGCATCGCGTTGCGCTGGCCCTGGCCGTCCCTGCGCTGGGAGTGCGATGACGTCCTGCGCGAGCAGGTCGCCTTGCTGCGGCAGAACTTTCCCATGACCCTGCTGGCCTCGCTGGCCACGGCACTGGGCACCCTGTGGGTGATGGGCAGCAGGGTCGACGCACAGGCGCTGGCCGCCTGGCTGGTCTCGCACCTGCTGGTGGTGACGGGGGTCTATCTCGCGCTGCGCAGCATGGACCCGACCCACGCACCGGCCCGCCCGTCGGCCTACAAGCTCATGGCCTGCATGGCCTGCATGGGGCTGAGCTGGGGCAGCCTGGGCCTGGTGGTGATGCAATGGGGCAACGCCGACAGCGTGATCTATGCGATTGGCATCATCAGCACGGTGTCATCCGGCGCCCTGGGACTGGGGGCGCCACTGTACCGCGCCTACCTCACCTACCTGAGCTGCGCCATCGGCGGCGTGCTGCTGGCCATTGCCATGGCGGGCGGGCCGGTGCTGTGGCCGGCGCTGGCTCTCACGCTGGGGTACTACGGCCTGACCTGCATGCAGGCCAGCACCACCGACACGGCCACGCGCCGCAGCATTGCCCTGAAGCTGGAAAACGCGCGCCTGGTGGGCGAGTTGCGCGCCGAATCCCAGCGCGCCCTGGTGGCCCAGAAGACGGCCGAAAAGGCCGACCGCGACAAATCCCGCTTCCTGGCGGCGGCCAGCCACGACCTGCGCCAGCCCCTGCATGCCATGGGCCTGTTTCTGGAGAGCCTGCAGCGCAGCCCCCTGAACGAGCACCAGCAGACGGTACTGGACCATGCCCATGCCGCATCCAGCGCCGCGGTAGAAATGCTCACCACCTTGCTCGACTACTCACGGCTGGAAGCGGGGGTGGTCAAGGTGCGTCCGGCGGCATTTGCCGTGCAGCCCCTGCTCACGGCCCTGGAGCAGGAGTTTGGCGTGCAGGCCGACAACGCGCGCCTCGTGTACCGCACGCGCGAGACTTCGGCGGCCGTCCACGCCGACCGCGCGCTGGTCGGCCTGGTGATGCGCAACTTCATCTCCAATGCGCTGCGCTACACCGCCCGGGGCGGCGTGCTGATTGCCTGCCGCCGGCGCGGCCAGCGCGTGGCCCTGGAGGTGTGGGACACCGGGGTCGGCATTCCCCAGCACCAGTGGGATGACATTTTTCAGGAGTTCCTCCAGCTCGACAACCCGGAACGCGACCGGCGCAAGGGCCTGGGTCTGGGCCTGGCCATCGTGCACCGGCTGGTGCGCGAGATGGGCACCACGGTCGAGCTGCACTCGCAGCCGGGCCGGGGCTCGGTGTTTCGCCTCTGGCTGGATGCGTGGGACGGCGCACTGGAAGATGAAGCCGCGCCACCCCCCGACGACCACAGCCTGGAGGGCCTGCATGTGCTGGCCATCGACGACGACGAAGCGGTGCTTCTGGGCATGCAGACACTGCTGCAAAACTGGGGTTGCCGCTGCACCGTGGCCGGATCGGGCGCTGAAGCGCTCGCGCGCCTGGGTGAACACCGGCCGGATCTCATCATCACGGACTTCCGGCTGCGCCACGAAGAAACCGGCAAGCAGGTACTGCAGGCCCTGCGCACCCGCCTGGGCACCACGGTGCCGGCCATCATCATGACGGGCGACACCTCGCCCCAGCGCCTGCGCGATGCGCAAAGCACCTCGGCGCTGCTATTGCACAAGCCCGTGTCCACCGGCCAGCTGCGCGAGGCCATGGTGCAGCTGCTGGCCCAGGGCCAGGAGCGCCCCGCCACCCGAGGCACATTGACAGCGGCGCTTACAGCCAGCGGCGCAACAGCCCCATGATGCGGTCGAACCGCGGGCCGTACGGCGGATAGAGCAGCGAACCCATGGCCCAGCGGGACTGCACCAGCACCGACTTCTGGTGGCAAAAGCGCAGGAAACCCTGCTCGCCGTGGTAGGCACCCCAACCGCTGTCGCCCACGCCGCCAAAGGGCAGGTTGTCGTGGGCAAAGTGCATGAGCGTGTCGTTCACCGTGACACCGCCACTCACGGTGCGGCGCAGCACATCGCGCTGCACCGCTTCACTGCGGCCAAACCAGTACAGCGCCAGTGGGCGGGGCCCCGCATTGATGTGGGTGATGGCATCGTCCAGCCGGTCGTACGAGATCACGGGCAGGATGGGGCCAAAAATCTCCTCCTGCATCAGGCCCATGCCCGACGTGGCACCAAACACCAGCGAGGGAGCCATCTGGCGACTGGCCCCGTCGCCCAGTGTGCCCACGGTGGCGGCCACAGGCTTGCCTGCGGTGGGATCGATGGTGTGCACCTCTGCGCCCTGCGTCTGGGCCTGCTGCAACAGGGTGCGCAGCCGCGCATAGTAGCGCGGCGTGATGATGGAGGCGTAATCGGGGTTGCCCTCGATGCTGGGAAACAGGCGCGCCACCGCGGCCTGGTAGGCCTGCAAAAACTCGGCCTCGCGCCCGCGGGGCAGCAGTACGTAATCGGGGGCAATGCAGGTCTGGCCCGCATTGAGCAGCTTGCCGTGGGCAATCTTGAGCGCGGCGTCCTGCATGTCGCAATCGGCGTCCACGATGCACGGCGACTTGCCCCCCAGCTCCAGCGAGGTGGGCGTCAGGTTCTGCGCTGCCGCCTGCGCCACCTTGCGCCCCACCGCGGTGGAGCCGGTGAACACCAGGTGATCAAACGGCAGCGAGGCCACCAGTTGCGCCGTGGCCGCATCGCCCTGTACCACGCAAAACTCGTCCGCCGCGAAGAACTGCGCCACCAGCAGGGCCAGCTGGGCCGAGGTGTGGGGCGTGAGTTCGCTGGGCTTGAGCATGACGCGGTTGCCCGCCGCCAGCGCCGTGATGGCGGGCGCCAGCGCCAGTTGCACGGGGTAGTTCCAGGGAGAGATCACGCCCACCACGCCCAGGGGCTGGCGCGCGATCCAGCCCCGCGCGGGCTGCAAAAAGAGGGGGGTGCGCACCTTCTGGGGTTTCATCCAGCGCGCCAGGTAACGCAAGGTGTGCGACAGCAAGGTGCGCAGCACGAAAAAATCGGCCACCTCGGTCAAACGCGGCGAGCGCATGCCGAAGTCGGCCTGCACGGCGGCGACCAGCACGGGGCCGTGCTCGTCGAGCATCTTCTGCACGCGCAAGAGCCGCTCGCGGCGGACCAGCAGGGGCACGTCAATGTGCTCGCGGCTGGCCTGGTGTTGCAGATTGAATTGGGCGCGGATGTCGTCAGGTGTCATGGCAGCCATCATAGAAGACGGTCCAACGCCTGAAACGTAAGAACCTGTGCTGATCGGCCTTCGGCCTTATCGCAAGTCGCGCGGTTCGCGCGGCTCCACGTCCACCACCTCGTCGGCGCCCGGCAGCACGCCCGCGCGGCGCGACGGCGTATCGGCAGCGGGCGCGGTGCGCGCGGCGGACCAGCGCTCGGTGGAGCGGTACACCGTGCGCCAGCCCGTGCGCGGGTCCACCCGCATGGTCCAGGGCATGACGGGCCGGCCGGTCAGGCGCGCCCAGACCGCCCGCAGCCCCCACGCCAGTGCGAGCACCAGCACAGCGGCCAGCAGGCTCAGAAACATCACCAGCCCGGCCACCACCACCACGGCCCGGATGAGCCAGCGGGTCAGGCCCGCCAAGAAATCATTCAAACAACCTCCTCAGGCGCCTGCCATTCTTTGCATCAATCCGTCACACCGACACGAATGCGCCGAAGTGAAAGACACCAGGCTCCCGCACCGGATCGACATCGACCGGAATCACGCTCTTGGGCGGGAAGCGCCCTTCCAGCAGCAGTTTGGACAGCGGGTTCTCGATGCGCTGCTGGATCGCCCGCTTGAGCGGCCGCGCACCAAACACCGGGTCGAACCCCACCTTGGCCAGTTCCGCCAAGGCGGCATCGGACACCTGCAACTCCAGGTCCATCTTCGCCAGCCGGGTTTGCAGCAACTGCAGCTGGATCTTGGCGATCGATGCAATGTGCTGCGCATCAAGCGCATGGAACACCACGGTTTCGTCGATGCGGTTCAAGAACTCGGGCCGGAAATGGTTCTTGAGTTCTCCCCAAACCGCCTCCTTGATGTCGTCCGAGTCCTGCCCCACCATGGCCTGGATCAGGTGCGAGCCGATGTTGCTCGTCATCACGATCACCGTGTTCTTGAAGTCCACGGTACGGCCCTGGCCGTCGGTCAGGCGGCCGTCGTCGAGCACCTGCAGCAGCACGTTGAACACGTCGGGATGGGCCTTTTCCACCTCGTCGAGCAGCAGCACGCTGTAGGGCTTGCGGCGCACGGCCTCGGTGAGGTAGCCACCCTCCTCGTAGCCCACATAGCCCGGGGGCGCGCCAATCAGGCGGGCCACGGAGTGCTTTTCCATGAACTCGCTCATGTCGATACGGATCAGGTGCTCCTCGCTGTCGAACAGGAAGCCCGCCAGCGCCTTGCACAGCTCGGTCTTGCCCACGCCCGTGGGGCCGAGAAACAGGAACGAGCCCGTGGGGCGGTTCGGATCGCTCAGGCCCGAGCGCGAGCGGCGGATGGCGTTGGCCACGGCGGCAATCGCCTCCTGCTGGCCCACCACGCGCTCGTGCAGCTTGGTTTCCATCTGCAGCAGCTTGTCTTTTTCGCCCTGCATCATCTTGGCCACGGGGATACCCGTGGCACGGCTCACCACCTCGGCAATTTCCTCGGCGCCCACCTGGGTGCGCAGCAAACGGTTGGCCTGGGCCGCGCCGTCCTTGCCTTCTTCCTTGGCCTGGGCTTCCTTGAGCTGCTTCTCCAGATCGGGCAGCTTGCCGTATTGCAGCTCGGCCACCTTGTTGAAGTCGCCCTTGCGCTTCCATTCTTCGATCTGCAGCTTGACCTGCTCGACCTGCTCGCGCACCTGCTGGCTGCCCTGGGCCTGGGCCTTTTCGGATTGCCAGATTTCGTCGAGATCGGCGATCTCCTTTTGCAGGGAGGCGATTTCTTCCTCGATCAGCTCAAAGCGCTTTTGCGAGGCCTCGTCCTTTTCACGCTTGACGGCTTCGCGCTCGATCTGCAGCTGGATCAGGCGCCGGTCCAGCTTGTCCATGACCTCGGGCTTGGAGTCGAGCTCGATCTTGATCTTGCTGGCGGCCTCGTCGATCAGGTCGATCGCCTTGTCGGGCAGGAAGCGGTCGGTGATGTAGCGGTGCGAGAGCTCGGCCGCGGCCACGATGGCCGGGTCGGTGATCTCCACACCATGGTGCACCTCGTACTTTTCCTGCAGGCCGCGCAGGATGGCAATGGTGGCCTCCACCGTGGGCTCACCCACCAGGATTTTCTGGAAGCGCCGTTCCAGCGCAGCGTCTTTCTCGATGTACTTGCGGTATTCGTCGAGCGTGGTGGCGCCCACGCAGTGCAGCTCGCCACGCGCGAGCGCCGGCTTGAGCATATTGCCGGCGTCCATCGCGCCCTCGGCCTTGCCCGCACCCACCATGGTGTGCAACTCGTCGATGAAGACGATGGTCTGGCCCTCGTCCTTGGCCAGCTCGTTCAGCACGGTCTTCAGGCGCTCTTCAAATTCGCCACGGTACTTGGCACCGGCCAGCAGCGCCGCCATGTCGAGCGACAGCACGCGCTTGCCCTTGAGCGATTCGGGCACCTCCCCGGCCACGATGCGCTGCGCCAGGCCTTCCACGATGGCCGTCTTGCCCACGCCGGGCTCGCCGATCAGCACCGGGTTGTTCTTGGTGCGCCGCTGCAGCACCTGGATGGCGCGGCGGATCTCGTCGTCGCGGCCGATCACCGGATCGAGCTTGCCGATGCGGGCGCGCTCGGTCAGGTCGATGCAGTATTTCTTCAACGCCTCGCGCTGGCCCTCGGCCTCGGCGCTGTCCATCTTCTGGCCACCGCGCACGGCATCAATGGCGGCCTCCAGGCTCTTGCGCGTGAGGCCGTTTTCCTTGGCGATGCGCGCGGCCTCGCCCTTGCTGTCGATCACGGCCAGCAAAAACAGCTCGCTGGCGATGAACTGGTCGCCGCGCTTGATGGCCTCCTTCTCGGTGGCCTGCAGCACGCGGCCCAGCTCGGGCCCGACCTGCACCTGGTCCTGGCCCTGCACCTGGGGCAGGCGCTTGACGGCCGCTTCGGCCGCTGCCAGCAGGCCGGGCACATTGGTGCCCGCCCGCTGCAGCAGCGCCTTGGGGCCGTCGTCCTGCTGGAGCATGGCCACGAGCATGTGCACGGGCTCGATGTAGGCGTGGTCGTGGCCCAGCGCAATGCTCTGGGCATCGCTCAGGGCTTCCTGGAACTTGGTGGTGAATTTGTCGAGACGCATGGGTCAATGTCCTCCGAATTGCAGAGCACTTGGGGCAGCGACTGCCTGATTTCAAGGCAGTGCCCTGCCTGCCGGTTGCGCTGTGTCAATGCACCATTCAGAAGCCATCGCCCCTGAAAACTACTTTTTTGATAGCTGCCAGCGATTTACCAATCTACATCAAAGGCCAATTTCATCCAAATTCTCAATGTCGAACAACGCCCAGGGTTTCAGGCATTGCTCGCCGTGATGCCCCAGCGTGCCAGGGCGGCGTCGTCGCTCACGCGCGCATCCACCCAGCGTGCGCCCTGCGGCGTTTCTTCCTTCTTCCAAAACGGTGCCTGGGTCTTGAGGTAGTCCATCAGGAACTCGCAGGCCTGAAAACTCTGGCCCCGGTGCGCGCTGGTCACGGCCACCAGCACGATCTGGTCGAGCGGCTGAAGCAGCCCGACGCGGTGGATCACGCGAGCTCCCAGGATGTCGAAACGCCGCAAGGCCTCGTCCACCATGGCTTCGATGGATTTCTCGGTCATGCCGGGGTAATGCTCCAGCTCCATGGACGACACCGGTTCCCCCTCGTTCCTGTCGCGCACCGTGCCAATGAAACTGCATACCGCACCCACGCCCTTGTTCTCCCGGCGCAGGGCGGCGATTTCACAGGACAGGTCGAAGTCCTCGGACTGAATGGACACGCGGGGCAAGTTCATGGCAAAACGACTTTCATGCGACAGATTCACGGCGAGCGGTGCAGCCGGGGTGCGGCCAGCAATGCGCGCTCTTCCTCCACCACCTTGTTCAGTTGCGCAAGCGCGGGCGAGGACGGCAATTGGGCCAGCAGGGTTTGCAGGCGCGTGACATCAGCCACGGTGGGTGCCACCTTGATCTGCGCGATGGCGGCGGGCAGGTTGCCGCCCCGCACCAGCGCCAGCACCTTGGCGGGCCATTCACTTTTATTGCGTGCCATAGATTGTGAAACAGGTTTGTCTGTACGATTCGCCCGCACTGTACTCGCACTGCAACCCCCTGCACCTGATTACCATGGCCACCCAAACGATTCAGACCGATCTGTACAAGCTCTACCCGTCCCCGCGCAACACGGTCCGCGATGTGTTCGGGCACCAGGTCTTCGTGCCCCACCCCTACGCCATCATCGACCTGGCTGCCATGGAACTGACCGGAAAGACCACGCTGTTTGCCGCCTGCCGCCTGTCGGACATGAAGATGGGGCAACTGGTCACGTTCGCGCTGGCGGCCGACCAGGCCAGATTCGAGCGGCTGTTCACCCCCGACTGAACCGTGCCCATGGACGACCACAACCAGATCCACGTGCCGCCCTCCTTCCTGGCGGTGTACACCGACGCCCGCGGGCGCCTCACCGAAAAGGCCGATGAAGTGCGCAGCCGCTACGAGCTGTGCGAAGACCTGGCGGGCCACCTGGTGGAACACGCCCAGACGCTGTACCACGTACAGGCGCCCTCCGAGGCCGAGATTCTGCGGCGCATCCATGCGGGGCTGTGCACGGCGGAATCGGGTGTGTCAGCGCCCGAAGCCACCTGGATCGTCACCCGGCTGGCCGAATTGCTGGCGTGGCAGTGCCCCGAACTGGCCCCAGCGAAGGATGCAACGGTGAGTGACTGACGGGTGGCCCTGCCACGCCATCCCGGCACCCCAGGTTGCTGCGCGCAGCGATCAGAGCGACAGAATCCATTTGACGAGCTGTTTGGCCTCATCCTCACTGACCAAGGGCCGCTCGGAAGCATCGGGCATCTTGGCGATGCCCCAATGCCGACCGCTCCCGCCGTCACTGCCCTTCCGAATGGTGGCCACCAAGGTTTTCTCGGCACGCCGATCACCTTTCCACCGAACCGCAATCTTCTGGAATGCAGGGCCCGCGCCATCCTTGGTGATCGAGTGGCACTGCATGCATTGTTTTTCGTCAGCGAGCTGGGGGTTGGCCCACGCAGAAAAGCCCATACCCAGCAAACCAGCGACGACGAGGAAGTGGAGCGTCTTCATGAATTTCCCCTTGCGGTTTGGCGACATGCCGCATGCAAGATATTCCTGACGCAATCGCACGTCAATTGACCCGCCACCAAATGCCATCGCAGTATTGACATACGTCAAAACAACACGGAAAGAGACGCAGGCCGGCTTTCGGGGTGGCTGCAGCGCGGCAGCACCTATCAGACTCCAGGCCGTGGTGCACCCGGATACCTCCCACACCATTCAACGGCGGCACAGTGCCGAAACACAGCCGGCCTGGCGAATCCGGCGCCCCCAGCTACCCCCCCGTCACGGGTGGGAAAAACGCCACCTCGGCGCCATCGACCAGAACCGCCGACTCTTCGCTCAAGGTCTGGTTGAGCGCCATGCGCACCGCACGGCCACGTGCAAGGCTGGTGGCATGGGCACCACCACGGGCAATGAGTTCGTCGCGCAACGCGCCCAACGTGGTGGCAGTGGTTTGCACCGGCTCTTGCCCCGCACCGATGGCCTCGCGGATGGAGGCGAAATAGCGCACTGTGATCTTTTTCATCGCTGGGCCGCCCCAAGATGAAAAGCGGCCCCCTCGGGGGGCAGCGACCACGCGAAGTGGGAAGCGTGGGGGCACATGTTCATGACAGCAACTCCGAAAACGCGATGAACCGCACCGTATCGCCCGGTGCAATTGTCTGGCCGGCGGGATTGTCCACCACACCATCGCCCCAGGCGGCCGAGGTGAGCACGCCCGAGCTCTGGTTGTCGAACAGGTCCAACCCGCCCGTGGCGTTGTGCCGCACGCGCAGGAATTCGCGGCGTTTATCGGCCTTGGACCAGGCAAAATCAGCGCGGGCAGCCATGGATTGAGGCGCAACATCCTGCACGCCCTGCAGCCGCAGCACAAACGGCCGCACCAGCAGCGCAAAGGTCAGAAAGCTCGACACCGGGTTGCCGGGCAGGCCCATAAAGTGCGCGACACCCACACGGCCATAGGCGAACGGCTTGCCGGGTTTCATGGCGATCTGCCACAGATCGAGCGTGCCCAGCGATTCGACGGCAGGCTTGATGTGGTCTTCCTCGCCCACGCTCACCCCGCCGCTGGTCAGGATCAGGTCGTGCGCGGCGCTGGCGGACTTGAGGGCGTCGATGGTGGCGTCGCGCCGGTCGGGCACGATGCCGAAATCGCTCACCTCGCAGCCCAGGCGCAGCAGCATGGCGCGCAGAAAGAACCGGTTGCTGTTGTAGATGGCGCCGGGGCGCATCTGCTCGGGCGGCACGGCGCCGGGCATGACCAGTTCATCGCCGGTGGAGAACAGCGCCACGCGCGGGCGGCGGGCCACCTGCAGTTGCGCCAGGCCGATGCTGGCGGCCAGGCCCAGCTCGGCTGGCGTGAGGCGGGTGCCGGCCCGCAGCACCACGGCACCGCGCGTGATGTCTTCGCCCGCGCGGCGAATCCACTGACCGGGCCGGGGCACGGCGTTGATGCGCACGCTGTCGGCAAGCGCCTCGCAGTCTTCCTGCATCAGGATGGCGTCGGCGCCTGCGGGCACGGGCGCACCGGTGAAGATGCGCGCAGCGGTGCCGGGCTGCAGCGGCTCGCCCGCGCTGCCGGCGGCAATGCGCTGCGACACGGGCAGCGCAAGCCCCACCGCCGCCACATCGGCGCAGCGCACGGCATAGCCGTCCATGGCGCTGTTGTCGTTGGGAGGCACCTGCAGCACCGAGGCGCAGTCCTGCGCCAGCACGCGGCCGTCGGCATCAAAGGTGGTGACGGTATCGGTGCCTGCCAGCAGCGCGGCATGGCCCAGCAGCTCGTCCAGCGCCTCGTCCAGCGGTTTCAGGGGTTTCATTGGGGGGCGCATGGCAACAAATCTCCGTGCAGGCTCCACTGGTAGTCAAAGCGGTCGGCATGCTGCAGCAGCCAGTCCACCACCTGATCGGGCGCGTTGAGGTCGAGTACGGGCCGTTGCGTGGGCACGGGCAGTCTGTGCGGGGCATCGGTGGCAACGGCGACCACAAAGTCGTCGTCGGGGTAACGCACGGGCTTGGCCGCGCGTCCGGGCTCGGGTGCGCGCCAGACTTCGATCTTGAGCAGATCGCTGTCCTTGAAGCCCTCCACCAGCACCCAGTCCACGCCCTGGTACAGCTCGGCCAGCAGGTGGTGCACGCTGAGCGTGGCGGGCTGCTCGAACTCGCGCACCAGCATCAGGCGTTTGTCGGAGGCGGCCACCACTTCGAAGGCCCCGGCTTCGCGGTGGCGGTAAGTGTCCTTGCCAGGGTGGTCGATGTCGAAACTGTGGTGGGCATGTTTGACCACCGACACACGCAGCCCCCGCAGGCGCAGCTCGGGGATCAACTGCTCGACCAGCGTGGTCTTGCCGCTGCCAGAGAAACCGGCAAAGCCTACAACCTTCATCCCATGCTCCTGTGAATAGCTATGCTATTTATAGCTGCCAGCGCTTATCAGAAAATTGCCAGGGGCATTTTTTACTCAAAAATCCTGATGCACCGCATTTCCGACGGGGATCACTGGCAATGCCGCTCGATGTAGGCCTTGACCCGTTCCACATCCGCCGGCATGACCTGAACACGCTTGGGCAATGCCTCGATGCCGGCAAATTTGGCGGGCCGCTCGGGCGCATGGCCCAGGGCTTCCTGGATGGTTTCGGCAAACTTGATGGGCAGCGCTGTCTCCAGCACGATCATCGGCACCGCCGGGTCGCCCCGGTGCTCGCGTGCCACCTTCACGCCATCGGCGGTGTGGGTATCGATGGTCACGCCAAAGCGGTGGTAGGTGTCCTTGATCGTGGTCAGGCGGTCGGCGTGCGTGCTCTTGCCGCTTTCAAAGCCGTATTTGGCAGCGGCATCGGCAAACAGCGGGTCGGCGCTCAGATCGAACCGGCCATAGGTCTGCAAGGCAGCGCTGAACAAGGCCTTGGTGCGCTGGCCGTTGCGCCCCAGCAGGTCAAAAATGAAACGCTCGAAGTTGCTGGCCTTGCTGATGTCCATCGAGGGGCTCGATGTTTCGTGCGTGTCGGCACTGCCGCGCACACGGTACACGCCGGTGCGAAAGAACTCGTCGAGCACATCGTTTTCGTTGGTGGCCACCACCAGCCTGGCAATCGGCAGGCCCATGCAGCGCGCCACATGGCCGGCGCAGATGTTGCCAAAGTTGCCGCTGGGCACGGTGAAGCTGACCTTCTGGTCGTTCGTTTCCGTGGCCTGGATATAGCCCGCGAAGTAGTACACCACCTGCGCCAAGAGGCGCGCCCAGTTGATGGAGTTGACCGTGCCGATCTTGTACTGGCGCTTGAAGTCGAGGTCATTGCTGACCGCCTTGACGATGTCCTGGCAGTCGTCGAACACGCCTTCGATGGCGATGTTGTGGATGTTCTCGTCCTGCAGGCTGAACATCTGCGCCTGCTGGAACGCGCTCATGCGGCCGTGCGGACTGGTCATGAAGACGCGCACACCCTCTTTGCCGCGCATGGCGTATTCGGCCGCGCTGCCGGTGTCGCCGCTGGTAGCGCCCAGGATGTTGAGCTCTTCGCCGCGGCGCTTGAGTTCATATTCGAACAGGTTGCCCAGCAACTGCATGGCCATGTCCTTGAAGGCCAGCGTGGGGCCATTGGACAGGGCTTCGAGCCACAGGCCGTCTTCGAGGTGGCGCAGGGGCACGATCTCGCCCGTGCCAAAGACTGCGGCGGTGTACGTCTTGGCGCACAGGGCTTTCAGGTCGGCGGCGGGAATGTCGTCGATGTACAGCGACAGGATCTGGAACGCCAGCTCGGCGTAGCCCTGCTCGTGGTACGCCTTGCGCAGGCGCGTGAGGGCGGCGTCGTCGATCTGCGGATAGTGCGCGGGCAGGTACAGCCCGCCATCGGGCGCCAGGCCTTCCAGCAGGATGTCGCAGAAATGCTTGCGGTCGGGGTGGCCGCGCGTGGACAGGTACAGCATGGCAATCTCGCTCTTAATTCAGCTCTTCCTTGCGGATGCGCGTGATGGGGGCCAGCACCGTGGGGAGCTGCTGCATCTGGGCGATGGCATCGTTCATGGTGCCTTCGCGGGTGTCGTGCGTGAGGATGATGAGGTCGGTTTGGGTGGAGCCCTCGCCACCCACCTCGTCGGCCTCGCGCTGCAGCACGGCGTCGATGCTGATGCCGGCGCCAGCCAGGATGCCGGTGACCTTGGCCAGCACGCCGGCCTGGTCGGCCACGCGCAGGCGCAGGTAGTAGCTGGTGACCACTTCACTCATGGGCAGCACGGGCAGCTCATTCATGGCCTGGTCGAGGGTGTGGGGCTGGAAAGCCAGGTGCGGCACGCGGTTGAGCGGGTCCACGGTGTGCAGGCGGGTGATGTCCACCAAGTCGGCAATCACGGCGCTGGCCGTGGGTTCGGAGCCCGCACCCTTGCCGTAGTACAGCGTGGCGCCCACGGCGTCGCCCTGCACCACCACGGCGTTCATGGCACCCTCGACGTTGGCAATCAGGCGCTTGGCGGGCACCAGGCTGGGGTGCACGCGCAGCTCGATGCCCCCGACGGCTTTGCCGGCTGCGTCGGTTCTTTCCACGCGCTTGGTGATGCCCAGCAGCTTGATGCGGTAGCCCAGCTGCTCGGCATATCTGATGTCGGTGGCGCTGAGCTGGGTGATGCCTTCGACATAGGCCTTGTCGAACTGCACCGGGATGCCAAAGGCAATGGCACTCATGATGGTGGCCTTGTGCGCGGCGTCCACGCCTTCGATGTCGAAGGTGGGGTCGGCCTCGGCGTAGCCCAGGCGCTGCGCTTCTTTCAGCACCACGGCAAAGTCCAGGCCCTTGTCGCGCATCTCGCTCAGGATGAAGTTGGTGGTGCCGTTGATGATGCCGGCCAGCCACTGGATGCGGTTGGCCGTGAGCCCCTCGCGCAGCGCCTTGATGATGGGGATGCCCCCGGCCACGGCGGCTTCAAAGGCCACCATCACGCCCTTGGCCGACGCGGCGGCGAAGATCTCGGTGCCATGCACGGCCAGCAAGGCCTTGTTGGCGGTGACCACGTGCTTGCCGGCGGCAATCGCTTCGAGCACCAGCGCCTTGGCCACACCGTAGCCACCGATCAGCTCGATGACGATGTCGATGTCGGGGCTGGCAATGACGGCGCGCGCATCGTTCACCACCTGCACGCCCTCGCCCACCACTTTTCTGGCGCGCTCCACGTCGAGGTCGGCCACCATGGCGATCTCGATGCCCCGGCCGGCGCGGCGGCGGATTTCTTCCTGGTTGCGCTGCAGCACGTTGAAGACGCCGCTGCCGACGGTGCCAATGCCCAGCAGGCCTACTTGGATCGGTTTCATGGAAAATTTACCAGTCAAAAAGATTGCAGCGCTTTACCTATCAGCGCAAGCAGCTATCAAAAAAGAGTATCAGTTGGTGCCAGACCGCTTGCGGTACTGCTCCAGGAAGCGCGCCACGCGGCCAATGGCCTCGCGCAGGTCGTCCTCGTGCGGCAAAAACACGATGCGGAAATGGTCGGGCCAGGCCCAGTTGAAGCCCGTGCCCTGCACCAGCATGACCTTGGTTTCCTGCAGCAATTCCAGGAAGAACTGTTGGTCGTCCTTGATCGGATAAATCTCCGGATCGAGGCGCGGAAACATGTACAGGGCAGCCTGTGGCTTCACGCAGGTGACCCCCGGAATGGCGGTGATGAGCTGGTAGGCCAGGTCGCGCTGCTTGCGCAGGCGCCCGCCCTCGCCCACCAGCTCGTTGATGCTCTGGTAGCCGCCCAGTGCTGTCTGCACGGCCCACTGGCCGGGCACGTTGGCACACAGGCGCATGTTCGAGAGCATGTTCAGGCCCTCGATGTAATCACGGGCGGGCTTCTTGTCGCCCGACACCACCAGCCAGCCAGCACGGTAACCGCACGAGCGATAACTTTTGGACAGCGAGTTGAAGGTGAGCGTGAGGACATCTTCGCTCAGCGATCCCAAGGCCGTGTGCTTGGCGCCGTCGTACAGCACCTTGTCGTACACCTCGTCGGCAAAGATCACCAGGCCATGCTCGCGGGCGATGGCCACAATGCCCTTGAGCAGCGCGTCGGAATACAGCGCGCCTGTGGGATTGTTGGGGTTGATGACCACAATGCCCTTGGTGCGGGGCGTGACCTTGGCGCGGATGTCATCGAGGTCGGGCATCCAGCCGTTGGCTTCATCGCACAGGTAATGCACGGGCGTGCCGCCCGACAGACTGGCCGCGGCCGTCCACAGCGGGTAGTCGGGCGAGGGCAGCAACAGTTCGTCGCCGGTGTCGAGCAACGCATTGGTGGCCATCACGATGAGTTCGCTGGCGCCGTTGCCCAGATAGATATCGTCCAGCGTGACGCCCTTGATGCCCTGCTTTTGTGTCTCGTGCATCACGGCCTTGCGCGCCGCAAAGATGCCCTTGCTGTCCGAGTAACCCGCAGAATTGGGCAGATTGCGGATCATGTCCTGCTGGATTTCCTCGGGGGCATCGAAGCCGAACACGGCCAGGTTGCCGATGTTGAGCTTGATGATCTTGTGGCCGTCCTCCTCCATCTGCCGGGCCGCGTCCATGATGGGCCCCCGGATGTCGTAGCAGACGTTGGCGAGCTTGGCGGATTTGTGGACGGTTTTCATGGGCTGACGTTGGAATGCGATGGGGTCAGAGACCTGCCAGCGCCCCGGGCGCTTTGGCGAAACCTATAATTTGACCACAGATCGCCGGCGACCCCGAGGCCACGGCGCCCCCGCAAAGCCCCAACCCGCGGCCCGCGCCCACCCACCCCGTCCACGCATGAAATTCCAACCCGAACCTTCCACCGCGCAGACCATCCGCGCCTATGGCCCCGGCTGGATCGGTGTGGATACGGAAAAGATCACCACCAGCATCATCCTGGGCTCGGGCGGCCTGCGCATGGCTTGGCCATGCACCCGCTTTGAAGACCTGACACCCGAGCATTTCGCCCAGCTGGCCACCCTGGAGGCGGAACTGATCGTCTTTGGCAGCGGCGCACGCAACCGCTTTCCGCCACCCGCCTGGCTGCAACCGCTGATGGCCCGGCGACTGGGCCTTGAAACCATGGACACCCCCGCTGCCTGCCGTACCTACAACATTCTTGCCAGCGAAGGCCGGAACGTGGTGGCAGCGCTCATTCTGGAAGCGCCAGGGTCTTAGTATTTATCCGTAAATAACATTGACTGGTAGCTCAATCTTGCGCAGAGCGATGATGGCCGCAGCAAGGTGGTTGAG